>NZ_RAVZ01000205.1 GCF_003611635.1 Corallococcus terminator
CCCCCCACCAGCGCGCCCCCGGTGGCCGCGCCCGAGCAGCGGGACCTGGAGTCACACGTCGGCACCTACTGGCTGAGCCGGCTGGGCATCGTGGCGCTCATCATCGGCATCGCGTACCTCATCACCTACCGCTTCGGGGAGCTGGGGATGCTGGCGCGCGTGGGCGCGGGTTACCTGTTGAGCGCGGGGTTGGGCGCGTTCGGGCTGTGGCTGTCTCGGCGCAACGAATTGTTCGGCCGCATCGTCTTCGGCGGGGGGCTGGCGCTCGCGTACTTCGTCACCTACGCGCTGCACTTCATTCCGTCGGTGCGGGTCATCGACAGCCAGGTGCTGGCGTTGGTGCTGCTCGCGGCGTTCGTGGTGGCCATCGTCACCATCGCGCACCGGATGCAGTCGGAGACGGTGGCGGGCATCGCGCTGTTCCTGGGGCTGCACACCGGGATGCTCAGTGACATCACCGCGTTCACGTTGCTGTCCACCACGCTGCTCGCGGCGGGCGCGCTGTTCTTCCTCGTGCGCAACCGCTGGGTCATCGTGCCGCTGTCCAGCCTCGTGGCCGTCTACAGCACGCACGTCGTCTGGGCGGTGAGAACAGGCCACATGGCCCCCGGCGCGCCCGAGGACGACAGGCTCGCCCTGAGCCTGGGCTTCCTCGCGCTCTACTTCCTGCTGTTCTCCGTGGCGCTGCTCGCCCGTCCGCGAGAGCTGCCCCTGCGCGCGAGCCTCGCGTTCACCCTGCTCAACTGGGTGGGCCTGACATCGCTGGGCGCGTACGAGGTGGCCCAGGATCAGGAGCCGCACCTCTTCGGCTTCCTGCTCGTCATCGCCGCGGCCCATGGCGCGGGCGCGGTGGTGGCCCGGCTCCAGCGCGCGCCCGTGGGGCTGACGCACGCGTACCTGGCGCTGGGGGCGGTGACGCTCGCGCTGGCGATGCCCGCTCGCTACGAAGACGTGGCGCTGGTGGCGGCCTGGACGGTGACGGGGCTCGTCGCGGGACTGGCCGCGCGCGGGGTGGAGTCCCCGGTCTTGCGCGGCGTGGGCGTGCTCATCCTCTTCGTCGCGCTGGCAGCGTGTGAGAGGGAGACACCGGGACGGCTGACGCTGCTCGCCGGGCTGGTGGTGGCGTTCGTGCTGGTGGAGCGCGGCGGGACGGTGCGCGTGGCCGGCCTGCCTGAGCCTGAAACACGGACGCTGTTCACGGCGGTGTGCGCGGTGGGCGCGGGCCTGGCCCTGGTGGCGCTGGTGGGTGCGCGGATGCCGTCCGGGCTCGTCACGCTGGGCTGGGTCATCGCCGCGTTCCTGCTCTTCGGCCTGGGCTTCGCGGTGCGCGAGCGGTGGTACCGGCTGGCCGCGCTGGCGGTGATGGGGCTCGCGCTGGGACGGCTGGTGCTGGTGGACGTGGCGCGGCTGCCCCCGGATCAGCGGGTGCTGACCTTCATCCTGCTGGGGGTGATGCTGCTGGTGGTGTCGTACACGTACACGCGGCTGAGAGACCGGCGAGGCTGACGCCGCGTAGCCCCGGGACGCACCGCGTTCCCACCGCACGCGGCCCCTGGGTGTGTCATTGCCCTCCTGGCTCGGACTTGCCGGGGGGATGACACATGGCTTCGAATGGCATGGGCGTTGCTCAATCCCGCGCGTCCCTCTCCCTTCCCGGGTGTCCTCATGCCTCCTGACTCCACGCCTTCGCCCTCCGGTACGCCGGGGCCGCTCGGGCCTCTCGCGCTGTCCCTGTCCGGCGGCGGGTATCGCGCGGCGACGTTCCACCTGGGAAGCCTGCGGTTCCTGGACACCGTGGGCCTGCTGCCCGACGTGGTGGGCCTCTCCACCGTGTCCGGCGGGACGCTCGTCGGGTTGGCCTGGGTGCTGAGCCAGTTGGAGGGCAAGGCCTTCCCGGAGTTCTACGAAGGCTACTCCGCGTACCTGAAGCGGACGAATGTGATTGGCGAAGCGCTGACCGGGCTGACCTCGCACCGCGATCACGGCAGCCACGAATGGGCCAGCCTCATTGGCGAAGCCGCGAAGGTCTATGCCCGGCCCGACTGCCTGGGAGACCACCACTTCGGAGAGGTCCTGGACGCAAGCAGGCTCCAGCTCCAGGAGGCCATCTTCAACACCACGGAGTTCCACCGGGGATTGGACTTCCGCTTCCGTCGAAGCAACCGGCCCGCCACGATCCTCGGCAACGCCTACGCTCCCCTTCCCCGCTCCGTGGCCCGGCACGTCCGGCTGGCGGATGTGGCGGCTGCGTCGTCCTGCTTCCCGGGAGGCTTTGAACCGCTGGTCTTCCCGCAGCAGTTCCACTGGCCCCAGGAGTTCCCGCTCAGCGCCGCGCTCGCGGAGCTGGGGCCGGGCTTCCAGGGCGGACTGCCGTTGATGGACGGCGGCGTCTACGACAACCAGGGCATCGACGCGCTGCTGCTGGCGTTCCAGGGGTCGCCCAACCCGCCGACGCTGATCATCTCGGACGTCAGCACCAAGGTGCCGGAGATGTACAACGTCCCGGAGAACCCGACGAAGCGGGGCTGGATCACCCTGGAGGGCATTCGCGCCATGGCGTGGGGGTTGTTCTTCCTGACCCTGACGTCCGCCGTCGTCCTCGCGTGGAATGCATTCCAGACGGTGCGCTCGGGCACCTGGGGATTCCAAGACGTGTTCCTGTATGGGATTCCCGGCCTGTTGAGCACGGCGGTGGCGACGGCGCTGATCTGGACCCATCGCCGTCTGGACGACGCTTCGGTGATGCTCCGGAAGCAACTGGACCTGACCCTCTGGCCCTCCATCCGGAAGCTGACGGTGCCGGAGCTCACGCAGATGGTGGTGCTCCGCGTCACGTCGGTGCTGGCCCTGACCACGAAGGTGTTCATGAAGCGGGTGCGAGGACTGGTCTACGGACAGCTCTACAGCGACCCCCGGTTCAAGGACCGGCGCATGTCGAACCTCATCGACACGCTCACGGTGGACCGTCCCCTGTTCGCCCGCCACCCCTGGCTGCGGCCCCAGCCCCAGCTTGTGGCCCTGGCCACGCGGGCCTGCCAGATGCCCACCACGCTGTGGTTCACGGAAGAGGCCCAGTTCATCACGCTGGAGACCGCGGGCGAGGCCACGATCTGCTTCGTGCTGCTGCGCCACATCATCGAGCACCGCGCGGGGCAGTACGAAACCGAGGGACTGCCCCTGCACAACCTCTTCCTGCGCCTGCGGAAGGAGTGGGAGGTGTTCAACCCGGCCAGCGCGCCCCAGGAAGCGCAGCGGTCCGTGGCGGCCTGAAGCTCAACCCTGCGCGGTCGGACGGATGATGATCTCGCCAACATCCACGTCGGCGGGCTGTTCGATCGCGAAGGCGATGGCGCGGGCAACCGCATCCGGAGGCATCGCGAAGGAGTCCCGGGACGTGGAGAGCAGGGCCTTCATCTGGGGGCTGGTGACGCCGTCCGCGAAGTTGGTCCGGGTCATGCCGGGCGACAAGACCGTGACGCGCAGCTTGTCGCCGGCCTCCTGGCGCAGGCCTTCGGAGATGGCTCGCACGGCGAACTTCGTGCCGGCATAGACCGACTGGTTCGGGACGATCCGATGCGCCGCGGTCGAGGCAACGTTGATGAAGTGCCCGGCCTCCTGCTTGCGGAAGACGGGCAGCGCCGCCGCGATGCCGTACAGGACGCCCTTGATGTTGATGTCGATCATCGCCTCCCAGTCATCGACGCGCAGCTCGTCGAGCGGTGAGACCGGCATCACCCCGGCATTGCTGATCAGCACGTCCAGCCGGCCGTACCGCTCACACGCCAGCCCAACGAACCGAGCCAGGTCGTCGCGCCGGCTCACGTCGATGCAGGCATGAGTGGCTTCACCGCCCGCCTGCGCGATGCGGGACGCCAGGGCCTCCAGACGATCCGCTCGACGTGCGCCGAGGACGACCTTCGCCCCGCGCTCGGCGAGCAGCAGCGCGGTCGCCTCTCCGATTCCGCTGCTTGCTCCCGTGATCGCGACGACTTTATCTTTGAGTCCCGACATGAATTCCTCCCCAGTCTCTCGCTGCGAATCCATCGATGTTCCAGAGAAGTAAGAGACCTCTTACATGAGTTCAACCTTTTCGTCCATGAGCCGCGCGTGACGGGGCGCCGTCGCTATCACCATGGCGATCTGCGCGACGCGCTGGTCGAGACGGCGTTGGAGCTCCTCGCGGAGGGGGGCGGGGCCGCGCTCTCGGTCGCGGAGGCAGCGCGGAGGACGGGCGTGAGCAGCGCCGCCCCCTATCGTCACTTCCCGAACCGGGAGTCCCTGTTCGCGGCGGCGGCGGAGCGTTCAGCGGTCGCGCTCGCCGAAGCGTTCGAGAAGGCGATGGCCCGCGCGGAGTCCCCGGTGGAGGCGCTGGCCGCCACGGCGGCGGCCTACGTGAAGTTCGTGGTGAAGCGCCGCGCGGGCTTCGACGTCATCTTCTCGGATGAAATCGACGCCCGGAAGGAGCAGGCGCTGGCCACTGCGGGGCGACGGCTGATGGACATGCTGCTGGAGCCCGCGTTGCGGATCACCGGAGGCGATGGGACGGCGGCCGTCACGCTGCTGGAGAATCACGCCGCTGCGGCGCACGGCTACGCGACGCTCTACCTCGTCGGTCTTCTCAATCGTCGCGGGAGGTCCACGGACATGGTGGCGACCGAGGCCGCTCGCGTGAGTCGGACGCTGGCGGAGGCCGCCGCCGCGGGGGCCGACAAAGGACGCTGACAGAAGACATCGGACAACGTTCCGGGTAGGGTACTCTCCACACAACCCAAACCCGGAGGCCCCGATGGCATCCCCCACTGATCCGCAGGACCCCTTCGAGCGCATCTACGTCGTCTGTGAACAGGTGCCGTCCGGACAGGTGGCCACCTACGGCGACATCGCGGCCATCGTCGGACAGGGCTGCGATGCGCGCACCGTGGGTCACGCGATGGCCGCGCTGGGTTCGCGCGCGGCGAGCGTGCCCTGGCAGCGGATCATCAACCGCACCGGAGGTATCAGCACGTCCGGCGCCCGCCAGCGCGAGCTGCTGGAGGCCGAAGGGGTCGCTTTCGATGACAAGGGCCACGTGCGCATGGACGCACACCACTGGAAGGGTCCGAGCGAGGACTGGGCCCGCGCCCACGGCTTCACCGTGTTGCCACCCCGGGACGGTCCTGCACCGTCCCCCCAGCTCACGCTCTTCTAGGGCCCACCGAGCGTCAGGGCATCCGGGTAAGGGCGTGGAGCGCTCGGCGGCCCGCCTGCTTTTCAGCACGGAATAAACACGGCACCTTCGTGTCCTCGCCCACTGCTTGGACCTCCGAATGTCGGTTCCCCTGCTTCGTTGGGGCCTCGTGCTCCTCGTCTGTCTCCTGGCGCCCGCCGGGTTCGCGAAGGACGTGAAGGTCCGCAAGGCCAAGGCTCCGGGGCCCCGGCTGGTGCGCGTCCACGGCGGCCACCGGATGCACCGCGACGCAGCCGCCGCCTTCGAGCTCATGGCCACGGAGGCCCGCTCGGCGGGGCAGTCCCTGCTCATCACGAGCGCATGGCGTTCGTACCAGCAGCAGCGCTACCTGTGGCGCCTGTACCGCAAGGGCCGGGGGCCCAAGGCCGCGCGGCCGGGTCGCTCCAATCACAACCGTGGGCTGGCGGTGGACCTCGTCGTAGGCAATGACCTGGAGTCGCCCACCTATGCGTGGCTCGCGGGCAATGCCTGCCGCTTCGGCTTCCGCCGCACGGTGGCCTCGGAACCCTGGCACTGGGAATACCGGCCGCGCAGCACGCCCGCGCCCCAGGACGGCGAGGACTGTCTGGGCCAACCCCTGGAGATAGAGCCGGAGCCCGCACCCGCCGTGGTCCGCACCGACGCGAGCTGAAATCCGGCTCCGATTTTCTCCGATGACTGGATGACTGCTCGATGCGCATGCGGCGGCGGCTGGCCAGCCCCAGCTTCCCGGGAGGTACCCCCTCCTGGAGCTGAATCATGGACCCTGCCTCCGAAACCGAAACGCACGCCTGGCCGCCGTCACCGGAGTGGGTCCCCCCGCCCTCCATCCGCTGGTTCGAGACCCTGTCGCGCGAGGATGTGGCGCAGGTCGGAGGCAAGGGCGCGAACCTGGGGGAGATGACGCGCGCCGGGCTGCCCGTGCCCCCGGGCTTCGTCATCACCGCCGCCGCCTTTCATGAGGCCATGCGGCCGGTGCGTTCCCAACTGCGCGAGCTGTGGCGGCGCGTGGATCCGGACGATGCCCGCTCGCTCGCGGACGTCACCGAAGCGCTGCGCGGCGTGGTGCTCCAGGCGCCCCTGCCTGATTGGCTGAGCACCGCCGTGCTCGCCGCGTACCATCAACTGCGGGAATGCACCGCGGTAGCGGTGCGCTCCTCGGCCACGGCCGAGGACACCGCGTCCACCTCCTTCGCGGGCATGCACGAGTCCTTCACCAACGTGGTGGGCGACGAGGCGCTGCTCGACAGGCTGCGGGCGTGCTGGGCCTCGGCCTACGGACAGCGCGTGGTGTCCTATCGGAAGGCACAGGGGCTCACGGAGGAGCCGGAGATCGCCGTGGTGGTGCAGGCCATGGTGGACTCATCGCGCTCGGGCGTCATGTTCACCGTGGACCCCGCGACGGGAGACACGAGCCACCTCATCATCGAAGGGGCCTTCGGCCTGGGCGAGGTCGTCGTGGGCGGACAGGTGGAGCCCGATACCTACGTCGTGGACCGCGTGGGACCGCGCGTGCTGGAGACGCGCGTGGGGCAGAAGTCCTTCCGGCTGGTGCGCGACGGCGTGGGCCACGAGAAGCGCGAAGTGCTCCCACCCGAAGAAGCCGGGCGGCGTGTGCTCGACGAGGTGGAGGTGCTGGAGCTGGCGCGCCTGGGCCTGCGCGTGGAGCGGCACTACGGCGCCCCCCAGGACATCGAGTGGGCGGAGGAGGACGGCCGGTTCTACCTGGTGCAGTCGCGACCGGTGACGACCGGGCAGCCCCCCGTCGAGAAGCCCTCGCCCGTCGGAGTCGAGCCCTCGCCCGTCGGAGTCGCGGACCGGCCGCGCGTGTCCGGACTGGGTGCGTCCCCGGGCCGCGCGATGGGCCGCGTGCGCGTGCTGCGCGACGCAAGCGAGGGAGCGCGGCTGGAGACAGGGGAGATCCTCGTCGCGCCGATGACGTCCCCGGACTGGGTGCCCACGCTGCGGCGCGCGGCGGCGGTCATCACCGACAGCGGCGGCATGACGTGCCACGCGGCCATCGTCAGCCGCGAGCTGCGCAAGCCCTGCGTGGTGGGCACTCGCACCGCCACCCGGGTGCTCCAGGACGGAGAGGAGGTCACCGTGGACGGTGGCGCGGGCGCCGTGTGGCAGGGCCTCGTCCCGGAGGCGCCCTCCGGCGTGGCGGTGGCCAGTTCCTCGGAGGCCTCCGCCGCCGCTCGCACGGGCGAGGTGATGGCCCATCCCCACGAAGTGCTCGGCACGCGGCTCTACGTGAACCTGGCCCTTCCCGGTCAGGCCCGCGAGGCCGCGGCGCTCCCGGTGGACGGCGTGGGCCTGCTGCGTGCGGAGTTCATGCTCACCGAGGCCCTGGGCGGCGTGCACCCTCGCAAGCTCATCGCCGAGGGACGCCAGCGCGAGTTCGTCGAGCGGATGTCCGGCGCGCTGCTGGCCATCACCCGCGCCTTCCGCGGACGCCCGGTGGTGTACCGCACCACGGACTTCCGCACGAACGAGTTCCGCGGGCTCCAGGGCGGAGCGGACTTCGAGTCCCCCGAGTCCAACCCGATGATCGGCTTCCGCGGCTGCTACCGCTACCTGCGCGAGCCGGAGGTGTTCCAACTGGAGTTGGAGGTGCTCGCCCGGGTGCGGGAGGAGACGCCCAACCTCCACCTGATGCTGCCCTTCGTGCGCACGGCGTGGGAGCTGGAGGCGTGCCTGGAGGCGGTGGACGCAAGCCCGCTGGGACACGCGCGCGGGATGCAGCGGTGGGTGATGGCGGAGGTGCCCTCCGTCGTCTACCGCATCCCCGAGTACGCCCGCATGGGCATCACGGGCGTGTCCATCGGCTCCAACGACCTGACGCAGCTCATGCTGGGCGTGGACCGGGACTCGGAGCGGTGCGCGGAACTCTTCGACGAGGAGGACGCGGCGGTGCTGGACGCCATCGTGCGCATCATCCGGGCCAGCCACGAGGCGGGCATCACGTCGTCGCTGTGCGGCCAGGCGCCGTCCAACCGCCCCGCGTTCGCGGAGCACCTAGTGCGCGCGGGCATCACCTCCATCTCCGTGGACCCCGGGGCCGTGGACGCCACCCGGGGCGTCATCGCGGCGGCGGAGCGGCGGCTGCTGCTGGACGCGGCCCGGCCCCTCGCGTGACGGCCCCGGAAGGCCGGGGAGAGCGCTCGGCCGGGAGGGCCTTGCCCTCGCCGGGCGCGCTGTCCACGCATTGTCTGGCAGTGCCATCCACCGAGGTCCGTCATGCGCGTCCTGGTCACCTATGGCTCGAAACGGGGCGGCACCGAGGGGATTGCCCGGTGGCTCGCCCAGGCCCTGCGCGACGAGGGACTGGACGCGGAAGTGGCGGCACCCCAGGACGTCGGTGACGTCTCGGGCTACGGCGCCGTCATCGTCGGCGGGTCGCTCTACGCCAACCGCTGGCACAGGGACGCCCGGCGCTTCGTGCACCGGCACGCGCGGCGACTGCGCGAACGGCCCACCTGGTTCTTCTCCAGCGGGCCGCTCGACGCCTCCGCGTCGGACGGCGACCTGCCACCCACGCCCCAGGTGCGGGCCCTGATGGAGCAGGTGCACGCGAGTGGCCACATGACCTTCGGGGGACGGCTGGAAGCGGACGCCCGGGGCTTCCTCGCCCGGTCCATGGCGCGCGAGCACGCCGGGGACTGGCGCGACCTGGAGCAGCTCCGGCGCTGGGCCGCGAGCCTGGCCGAAGCGCTGGCGCTGGTGGGCGACCTCGGCCCCGCGCCGCGGGGGTCGGAGTCGCACGTCCCCTTCTGAAGCGGTCCGGGCCGAACCCGTCAGCCTCGCGCGTCCAGCCGCTCGATGAGGCGCACGAAGTCCGTGAGGTGGCGGACGGCGGTGAAGTGGGCGCGGACGTGCTCGTGGGCCCGGCGGCCCAGGCGGGCGGCGCGCTCTGGATCCTCCAGGAGCGAGCGCACCGCGCCCGCGAACTCCGCCGGGTCCCCGGGGTCGCGCACGAGCAGCCCGTTCACGTCGTGGACCACCTGGTCCTGGAGGCCGCCCACCGCGCTCGCCACCACGGGGCGGGCCTTCCACATGGCCTCCGTGATGGTGAGCCCGAAGCCCTCCTGGAGGCTCTTCTGCGCCACCACGGCCGCGTGGCGCTGGAGCGCGTTGACGATGGCGGCGTTCTCCTCCAGGTCCCCCATGGGCAGGCACGCCAGGTGGACGCGCTGGCGCACGAAGTGGGGCTGCTGCCGCCACAGGGAGATGACGTCCTGGAGCGTGGACGTCGCTTCCGGATCATCCGCCACGGAGGTCACCGCGGGACCAGCGAGCACCAACTGCGCGCGCAGGTCGGGCGACTGCCGCAGCAGCAGCGCGAACCCGCGCAGCACGCCCGCCGGGTCCTTCAGCGGATCCCACCGCGACACCTGCACCACCAGGGGCGTGTCGGGTGCTGGCTCGGCGCCCAGCCGCACGATGTCCGCGCCCCGCGACACTCGCGCGGGCACCCCGTCCGCGCGGGTGAAGACAGGCTCGGGCGCGCCCGGAGTTCCGCGCAGCAGGCCGGTCGTGGCGAGGATGGCGTGCGCGACCTGGGGCGCCAGGGGCTGGTTCTTCACCGCGAAGATGTCGATGGAGGGCTGGATGACGATCGCGCGGTCCGCGCACTGGGGCGGCACGTAGGCGGCCCGGGTGAAGACGGTGAGCCGGGCGGCGGCGAGCCCCGGCGCGAGGAACTCCCACGCCCGCGCCACCTCGGCGTTGGGCGTGTCACAGCCCACGTGACAGCGCCAGACCACGCGGGCGCCCGCCGTGGCCAGCGCGGGCGCCAGGCCCACGGTCTGCGGATCGTGCAGCAGCACCACGTCCCCGGGCTTGACCAGGACCAGCAGCTCCTCCACGTTGTCGCGGAGCACCTCGTCGTACCGGTCGTGCTCGCCCGCCCCCAGCGGAGACCCATCCCCGCGCGAACCATGCAGCGCGTGGTGCAGCCGCTTGGTGATGTGGAAGAACTCCGGGGTCCCGGTCAGCACCAGCCAGCGCGCGTCCACGCCCACCCCGCGCGCGTAGGCGACCAGCCGGGGGATCAGCTCCGCCACGCCGCCGCCCCGCGCCGTGGAGCTCACGTTCCAGAACGTGCGACCCGCCAGGAGGGCCCGGGCCCGCGTGGCCTGCGCCTGGAGCGTGCTCCAGCCGGCCGCGTCCAGTTCGGGCTCGAAGCGCGTCAGCGGCTCGGCCTGGACGTGCACATCGAAGGGCTTGAGCATTGGACCTCCGGTCGGAGTACGCGGCTCCCCGTCACGGACGGATGGCGACCTTCGCCCTCCGCGCACGGCATGCGCACCGTCGCCGCGGGCCATCACCTGCCGCGCACCACCGGGAAGGGCACCTCCAGCGGCTGCGCCCTCCGGTCCACGGGCCTCCCAGGCGCTCCTGCGGAACTCCGGGAGGTGACGCCTTGAACCTAGTCACTGCGTCCCGGTGTCATCGTCCGGGCGGAGGGGAGGACCCGGAGCACGCCGGGCCGGCTGCCCTGTGGGTGATGGCGTCGCCCACCCATTCAAGCGTCAGGCGGATCCGGCGCGCGCAGCGCTCCCCGTCACGGTGGGCTGGCCTGCGGACGGCGCTTCGGCGTCAGCGCGCGAGGAAGGCACGCATCGCGGACACGACCTCCGCGTGCCGCGTGAGCCACAGGTAGTGGCCAGCGCCGTCCAGCTTCACGAGCTTCCAGTTCGGCATGCCCTGGAGCAGCGCGTCCTGCGCGGCCTCGTGCTGGCGCAATTCGGGAAGGAAGGCCCGGGCGCGTTCCGCCAGGTCGGCGGGCACGCCTTCACGCGTGGCCAGGGCTTCAACCCAGGCGGAGAACGCCTGCCCGTCGGAGATCGCCAGCACCGGCCCTTTGAGCGTCGCGAAGTCCGGCAGTGCCGCGCCGCGCACCGACAACTCCGTCGCTTCAGGGAGCCGGTGGTAGCGCAGGTAGGCGCCCGTCGCGGCGTCGAACTCATACGCCTGATCGATTTCATGCGGCGGGAAGCTGCCGCCCAGATCGCGCGTCAGGATGACGGACACGGCCTCGCGTGAAGGCTGGCCGTCGAGCATGGAGAACGGCAGCGGCGGCAGGGGCCGGTCCTTCAGGAACACGGCGATCTCCCCCCGGTTGTCCGTGGCGTCCAGGAAGATGAGCGCCTCCACGCGCTCCGGGTGGTGGCTGCCCAGCCAGTTCAACTCATCCCCCGCCAGCGAGTGCCCCGCGAGCGTCGCCTTCGCGAGCCCCAGCCCGTCGAGCGCGACCAGCACGTCGTGCCCCAGCGTGGCGCTGTCGTAACCGGTGGCGGGCCAGCTCGACGCGCCGTACCCGCGCCGGGTGAACGCGTAGACGTGGTGCGTGGCGACGAACTCGGGCGCCAGCACGTCGTAGACATGCGCGGTGCTGCCCATGCCCGGCAGGAACACGAGCGCCGGTCCCTTGCCGCCGTAGTCGAGCACCTCCAACTCCACACCCGGAGCCACCTGCACACGCCTCACCTGATGCAGAGGAGCCGCTCCCCCCCCTCCGGGAGGCACGGAGGACGAGGTGGCGCACGCCGACAGCAACAACACCCAAGACCCAAGCCAGGACTTTCGCATGGCCCGCGACCTTCGCACGGTTCACCCCCCTCCAGCGCGAAACCAGAGCCGATCCATCCGCCCACCGCGGCGATGCGCCAAGCGAAGTGACCGCGGTACTTACGAGAGAGCCCACCTGCGGCACCCCGGCCTCCTCCACCGTGAGGGGGTGGGGCTGACGCCCTCCATCCATGGGGGGAGCCCGGCGCGCATTGGCTGACAGCCACCCAGGGCCGGGGGACGAATGGCCGAAGGCAGACAACCTGCGAGTCTCCCGAGTCTCCCGCACGCGAGGGTTGCATTCATGCCGTCACCGCAACGCTGTCCGCCTTGCCTCGCCGTCCTTCTCGCCCTGTGTCTGGGAGGGTGGTCACCCGCCAGGGCCCAGCCCCCGGCGCCCCTCACCCTTCCAGGAGGCTTCTCCTCCGAACTCGTTGTCGCGGGCCTGCAGTACCCGACGACGTTCGCGAGCCTTCCCGATGGGCGCCTCCTCATCGCGGAGAAGGACGGGGTGGTCCGGCTCTTCAAGAACGGCGTCCTCCAGAGCGTGCCATTCATCGACATCCGTGGGCGGGTGAACTCGCACCATGATCGCGGGTTGATGGGGCTCGCGGTGGATCCGGCCTTCGCCACCAACGGCTTCATCTACCTGCTCTACACCTACGACGACGATGACACGGATGACTCCGGCTCCAAGACGTCGCGGCTGGCGCGCTACAGCGCCCTGGGGGACACGGCTTCGCCCGCGAGCGAGGTCGTGCTGCTCGGCACCACCGTGGGCAACTCCTGCAATGATTTTCCCACGGGCGCGGATTGCATTCCCTCGGACGGCACCTCGCACTCCGTGGGCAATCTGCGCTTCGCGCCGGACGACACCCTCTTCGTGACGTCAGGAGACGGGGCCCGCTTCGATGCGGTCGACGACGACGCACTGCGGGCGCAGAACCTGGACTCCCTCGCGGGCAAGGTCCTGCGCATCACCCGCTCCGGCGAGGGCGTGGCCTCGAACCCGTTCTGGAACGGGAATGCCCAGGCCAACCGCTCCAAGGTATGGGCGCTGGGGCTGCGCAATCCCTATCGCTTCAGCCTGCGCCCAGGCACCGCCACCCCCTACCTGGGCGACGTCGGCTGGAACACCTACGAGGAGATCAACGTCGCGCCGCCCGGGGCGAACCTGGGCTGGCCCTGCTACGAGGGCCCCTCGCGCCAGCCCGGCTACGAACCCAAGCCTGTCTGCCAGGCGCTCTACGCCCGAGGGCCCGGCGCGGTGAGGGCTCCGCTGCACTTCTGGGACCGCGGCGTCGGCCAGACGGTTACCGGCGGCGCCTTCTACACGGGCACCGCGTTCCCGGAGACGTGGCAGGGCGTCTACTTCTTCGGCGACTACAGCCAGCAGTGGATCCGCGCCCTTCGGGTGGATGCGGATGATCAGCTCGTGCCCGGCAGCGTGACGCTGTTCGCGACCGGGGTGGGTCGGCTTGTCGAACTCGGCATCGGGCCGGACTCCAACCTCTTCTTCGTGGACATCATCGCGGGCGAACTGCGCCGCATCCGCTACATGATGGGCAACACGCCGCCCGTGGCCGTGGCCTCGGCGACGCCACGCAGGGGTGGACCTCCCCTGCTGGTGCGCTTCTCCAGCGCGGGCTCCAGCGACGCGGACGGCGACGCGCTCCAGTACCGCTGGGACTTCGGGGACGGCTCCCCCGTGTCGACGCTGCCCGGCCCGCAGCACCCGTACGCCGCGACCGGCTTCTACGTGGCCCGGCTGACCGTCAGCGATGGGCGCGGCGGCAGCCATTCCGCCACCGTGAGCGTCACCGTGGGCAACGCGGTGCCGGTCGTGACCATCCACTCACCCTCGACGACGTACCGCTTCAAGGTGGGCGACGTGGTGACCTACTCGGGCTCGGCGGTCGACGCCAACGAGGGGCCCATTCCTGGCGACCGGCTGCGGTGGACCGTCACCCTTCGCCACTGCACCGCGGGAACCTGCCACACGCATCCGTACTCCACGAGCACGGGTGCGACCGGCTCCTTCACCGTCCCGGACCATGGTGACGAGGTGCACTTCGACCTCAAGCTGACCGCGACGAACTCGACGGGGGTGACGAGCAGTTGGATGATCACCTTGGACCCGCAGCTCGTGCAGGTGACGCTCCAGACGTCACCGCCAGGACTGGAGCTGGTGTTCGACGGCACGAGCGGACCGGCGCCCCGGGTCCGCTCGGTCATCGTCGGCTCCTCGCACACCGTGGCCGCTCCGTCGCCACAAGGCGTCCTTGAGTTCCGCGAGTGGTCAGACAGCGGGGCCGCGGAGCACGTCATCCAGGCCGGCCCGAACGACGCCAGCTACACGGCCTTCTTCGAGCCTGTCGCTGCGGCATGTCCGCTCGGACAGTACCGGGCGGAGTACTTCGGCAACCGGGACCTGGAGGGTGCCCCGGCGCGGGTGCGCTGCGAAGGAGCGCCGCTCGCGTACTTCTGGGCCACGGGCAGCCCCGTGCCAGAGGTGGGACCCGACGACTTCTCCGTGCGCTGGATGGGACGGTTCAGCTTCGAGTCAGGCCTCCACTCCTTCCTGGCCGAGGCGGATGACGGCGTTCGCGTGTTCGTGGACGGCGAGCGCATCATCGACGGGTGGAGGGACCAGCCGACCACGAGCTTCTTCGGGACCCGTTGGATGAGCGCTGGCGAGCACACCGTGGTCATGGAGTACTACGAGCACGGAGGCGACGCCCTGGCCCGGCTCCGCTGGTATCGCTGAGCCTGGGGGGCTGGGGCTGTGACGTGGCGCTCAAGGTCCCCCGGGTCGTCGTCGCGGTGCGCTCCGACGGGCCCGGCGGCGTTCCCGTTGAACGCCGTCGGGTCGCGCGTTAGAGGCCCGCCGTTCCTCTTCCCCGGTGCCCTCCATGTCCCCTGCCACCCCAGCGAAGTCCTCCTCGCGCCTGCCGGTCGCCTTCATCCCGCACGGTGGCGGCCCGTGGCCCTTCGTGGACCTGGGCATCCCCAGGGCGGAGGTCCAAGCGCTCGCGTCCTACCTGCGCGAGCTGCGCAAGGTCCCCCCAACACCTCCCAAGGCACTGCTCGTCGTCTCGGCCCACTGGGAGGAGCCCGTGGCCACCGTGATGACCGCCGCGAAGCCACCCATCCTGTATGACTATTACGGCTTCCCTCCCGAATCGTACCGCATCACCTGGCCGGCGCCGGGCGACCCCGGGCTCGCCGCGCGCGTGCGCGAGCTGCTGTCGTCCGCGGGCTTCCCGACCGCGGAGGATCCGACGCGGGGGTACGACCACGGCACCTTCATCCCCTTGAAGCTGACCTGGCCGGAGGCGGATGTCCCCTGCGTGCAACTGTCGCTGAAGCAGGGGCTGGAGCCCGAGGAACACCTGCGCATGGGCCGCGCGCTCGCGCCGCTCCGCGACGAGGGCATCTTCATCCTCGGCAGCGGGCTGTCGTTCCACAACCTGCGCGCCATGGGCGACCCGCGCGCCCACGACGTCTCCGTGAAGTTCGATGCGTGGCTGCGCGACGCCGCCACCTCCCCCGCCGCCGTCCGCGACGCGAAGCTCCAGGCCTGGGCCCAGGCTCCGTTCGCGCGACAGGCCCATCCGCGCGAGGAGCACCTGCTCCCCCTGATGGTCGTCGCCGGTGCCGCGGGGGAGGACACAGGGGTCACCGCCTGGAGCGGCACCGTGATGCGCACCCAGATCTCCGGCTTCCACTTCGGCTGACGCCGGGCGGGCGACGACGAGGTGCGCTTCCGTCCGGGCGAAGATCAGGGCGTGCATCCATCCAATGCAGAAAATCATGTATAATATGCTTTTCTGGTAAATTTCAGCCCTGCTGAATCCCCTGGAGACGGATGATGCGCACGAACTGGATGACATGGTCCCCTGCCCTGCTGGTGACCGCGAGCCTGATGTTGGCCGCTTGCGGTGGAGCCCCCGTGGAGGAGTCCATCCCGGAGGTGTCTGGGATTGGGACGGTGGAGGGCGAGGCGAACTCACCCATCTACGATCGGGCCCGGGCCTATGCCGCCGCCAATCCCAAGCGTGACGGGGGGACGTGGAACCAGTGGTGCGGTTCGCTGATGGTCCGCTTCGGGCAGCTTCCCGACTCCGCGGTGCGGCCCACGGCCATCGAAGCCTACCGGGCGTCGACGATCATCTCGACGAACGCGTCGACGGCGAAGATCGGCGCCTTCCACTGGTGGGACATCGGGTCGGCGGGGCACGTGGGCGCGGACCTGAACGGCGGTGGCGGCACGGTCTTCATGGCGACGTACAACCTGTCGCAGTCCTGGGGGGATGCGATTGGCGTCAACAGCGTCTCCGGCTATTCGTCGAAGACGGGCGCGCGCTACCTGGGCTGGTCCATGGACTACGCGGGCGGACGCATCGCGGGGGGCGGGGGTTCTCCGGGAGGAAGCCTGCCGCAGACGTCCACGGAGTTCGACGGCATCCCGGGTGAAATCTATTACAAGCGCATCCAGACGGTGGGCCAGCGCGACTTCGGCTACACGGGTCCCATCGACGGGGTGACGGGACCGAACACGGAGAAGGTCCGCGTGCGCATCACCGCGCGCGAATTGAACAACCGGGGCAGCCCCCGCACCTCCGCGCAGGAGGATGGCATCCCCGGCTCCATCTACTGGACCCGCGTGCAGACGGTGGGCCGAAGCTTCGGCTACACGGGCCCCATCGACGGCATCCCCGGGCCCGCGACCTACAAGGCCGAGCACCGGATCTGCGGCTACGCCGTGAACCGCGCGTTCTGACCTGACAGGTGGCCTGACGGCGCGGTGCGTGAGGCCGCGTCGAAAAGGCCCGCGTGGCCACCGTCGCCATTCGCGGGGACGTCGGTTAGCGTGCGGCCCTCTCCATGGAAGAGGGGGCCCATGCGCGTCGTACCGTCCATCCTGGAATCCGTCACGGTTCATGCCGAAGGAGCGCTGTGCACGCGCGCGTTCGTGCTGTCCCCTGAACAGGGCCACCTGCCCGACAAGGTCCGCATCCAGGGCCTGCCACTGGCCCTGCGCACCCATTCCCTGCGCGCGCGCGTCGTGGAGGGCCCGGCCGGCCTGATGGTCCGCGACCTGCGTCCCGCCTTCGAGGTGCGGCTGCCGTCGGAGTCGGACCTGCCCGCGGAGCAGCACTCGCTCGAAGCGGCGGAGACCGCGCTGTCGGACGTGCACGGTCGGCTGGAGCGCGTGCGCGCGGAGTTGGAGGCGATGCAGCGGCTGACGCCCGTCTTCCCGCCCGCGCGCAAGGGGCAGCCCCCGAGGGAGGCACCCCTGACCTCCATGTTGTCGCTGGCGGGCTTCGTGGATTCGGAGCTGGCGGCGCTGCATGCCCAGCGGTTGGAACTGGAGCGGCAGCAGCGCGACGCCACGGCGGAGGTGGAGCTGCGCCGCCGCCGCGTCCAGGAGCTGTCCTCCGCGCTCAGGGGCGACCGGGCCCAGTTGTTCCGCGCGGCGCAACTGACGCTGTCCGGTCCCCTGCCCGCGGACACGGATGCGCGCCTCGTGCTGGAGTACGCCGTGTCGGGCGCCCGGTGGGTGCCCACGTATGACCTGCGCCTTCCCCGCACGCTGGAGGAAGGCACGCTGCGCATGCGCGCCGCCGTGCTCCAGCGCACCGGCGAGGATTGGACGGGGGTGCGGCTCTCCGTCTCCACCGCGGACCTGGAGCGACGCGCGGAGGTGCCCGAGCTGAAGTCGCTGCGCATTGGGCGCAGTCAGCCTCCGCCCGCGCGCTCGGGATGGCGCGAGGCCGCCCCGGGCCTGGACGAGCTGTTCGCGGGCTACGACGCCGTGCGGGCCCAGCCCTCCCC
>NZ_RAVZ01000206.1 GCF_003611635.1 Corallococcus terminator
GCCCCAGCGGCCCCCACTCCTCCCGCGGCCAAGGCCCCGGCCCTTACCGCAGGCAAATGAGGTCGTTCCATGCACCGCATCCTCCTTCTCCTCACGGCCTCGATATGCCTGCTCACCGCCTGTGGTCCCGATGGGGACGAGGCGGAATCACTTCAATCCCAGAGGGCCCGCCTCGCGGACGGGGGGGATGCCGACGCGGGTGACGCGGACGCGGGTGACGCGGACGCCGGTGACGGCGATGCCGGTGCTGCGGATGCAGGTGACGCCGATGCCGGTGCGGCGGACGCAGGTGCTGGGGGCGATGCCGGTGCTGTGGATGCGGGTGCCATCGACGCGGGTTCCGGAGGCGATGCCGGTTCGGGCGATGCGGGTTCCGCCGACGCGGGTGCCATCGTGGACGCGGGTTCGACCGACGCGGGTTCCGGAGGCGATGCGGGTTCCGCCGACGCGGGTGCCTCCGACGCGGGTTCCTCTGGCGATGCCGGTGCGGCGGATGCGGGTTCCGCCGACGCAGGGCCAGGAGCTGATGCCGGTTCCACCGACGCGGGTCCGAAGGACGCTGGCACCATCGTGGATGCTGGTTCCGCCGACGCGGGTTCCGGAGGCGATGCCGGTTCCGCCGACGCGGGGCCGAAGGACGCAGGCACCGGCGTGGATGCCGGCTCCGCGGACGCAGGGACCACCGATGCGGGCACACCGGACGCAGGCGTGGTGGTGGTGCAGGACTTCCCGCTGAACCTGTCGGACTCCTCCATCGACTTCGGCTCCGAGTCGTCATGCGCGACGGGCACGGACGCGGTGGTGCTGCGCAACCCCTCCACGAAGGTGCGCAAGGTGCACCATGCGGCGATCACCGGAGGCTTCACCTTCGTGGGCCTGTACGACGCGGCGGGCGTCGCCTGCGCCCTGCCCTGCACCGTGCCGCCCATGCCGCTGGGCAGCCCCCAACGGATGGACGTGCGCGTGGCGTTCACGCCCCGGCAGCCCGGCAACTTCCACGGCACGCTGACGCTCTACACGGATGATCCGGACGCGCAGTCGCTCACGTTGACGCTCGACGGGAAGGGCACCGGCTCGCTGCTCGTGCTCGGGCAGTCCTCCCTGACGTTCAGCGCCCAGCCGACGGGCACGACGACGACGCAGCAGCTCACGGTGCTCAACCTGGGCAACGAAGCATTCTCCCAGGTGCCGTCCGCCACCGCGCCCTTCAGCGTGCCCAACACCGCGCTGAACATCCCCGCCGGCGGTTCGAGGACGCTCAACGTGTCGTTCACGCCCACCACACGCGGCACCTTCACGGGCGCGCTCAACCTGGCGAACAGCTCCACGTGCCCCACCCCGCCCTTCGCCTGGCTCAACGGCGAAGGACTGTCCCCCGCGAAGCTCGTCCTGAGCCGCGACACGCTGTCCTTCCCCCAGACCGCCGTGGACACGGACAGCGCCTCGCAGGAGGTCACGGTGCGCAATGGCGGTGACACGCTGCTCCAGGTGACCGCGATAGCGCTGGCCCCGAACTCCCCGTTCCGGGTGGACCCTTCCGCGAGCTTCAACCTCGCGGCCGGAGAGACCCAACGCCTGACGGTGAAGTTCCACCCGTCGCAACCAGGCTCCGCGTCGGAGACCCTGCTCTTCAACAGCAACGACACGAGCCTTCCCTCGCCCCGGCTGTTCCTGGCGGGCAGCACCACCCCGGGCACGAACTGCCTGGAAGTGTCGCCCCGGTCGTTCGACTTCGCGCAGCAGGAGTCGGGGGACGCGGCGAGCGAGCTGCGTCGGGTGACCGTCACCAACACGGGCACCAACGCGTTGACGGTGACGCCCACGCTGACGGGCAGCGGCTTCACGTTGAATCCCACCACGCCGTTCACGCTGGCGCCGGGCTCTGCCGGACGGGAGCTGTTGATCACGTTCGACCCCGGCCTCAACGAGAGCGGGGCCCTGAACGGACTCATCACCTTCGGCACGTCACCCTCCACGACCTGTCCCTCGGATGTCGCCCTGAGCGGCACGGCGCGCAAGACGTCGCTGACGGTCAGCCCCTCCTCGCTGCCCTTCGGAGACGCGATCGTGGGCGCGACTGTCCCCGCCACGCGGCAGGTGACGCTCACCAACCCCACGAACTGGCCTGTCACGGTGTCGCCGGTGCCGCAGGAGTCCCTGGCGCCCTACACGCTCACCGGCATCCCTGCCTCGGGGCTGATCATCGCGGCGCGCAGCAGCGCCATCCTGACGGTGACGTTCGCCGCGAGCTCCTGGGGCGAGTCCTTCCCGCGCACGCTCGCGTTCCAGACCAACGCGACCCTGCCGGTGGCTTCCGTGGCCATCACCGGCCGGGCGCTGGCGCCGGAGCTGACGCTGGCGAGCAACACGCTGGTGTTCCCGAACGTGGCGCCCGGCAGTGAAACCTCCTCCGACATGTTGGTGACCAACACCGGCAACCAGGCCCTGTTCCTGTCGAAGGTCACGCCCGACAGCGAGGCGCACTTCCAGGTCATCGAATTCCTGCCCCAGACGGTGCAGCCGAACCAGTCCACCACGGTGAAGGTCCTCTTCCGTCCCACGGACGTAGGGTCCCTGGAGACGCGGCTGCGCTTCTTCACCACCGACAACGTCGCCCTGGCGCGCACGCTCATCGTCAAGGGCACCTCCACGGGCCCCATCGCCATCTTCGGGCTGACCGACGCCATCGACTTCGGCTCACGGCAGGTGGATCAGGTCCACGTCAACAACCTGCTCACGCTGCGAAACCTCATCCAGGCCTCGGAGGGCCTCAAGGTCACCGCGGCGCGCGTCCTGCCGAGCGGCTCCGCGTTCTCCGTGGACGCCATCAACTCCGCCGAGCCCGTCATCGCGCCCGGTGAAGAGCGCGCCCTTCCCTTCCGCATCACCTTCAGCCCGACCACGGTGGGCAAGCAGCACCAGGACACGCTGGAGATCGTCTACCAGGGCGTGGTGACGGGCGTCACCGCGACCCGCCGCTTCGTCCTGACAGGCAGGGGCGCGGACGCGGTGATGACGGCCCCCACGGAGGCGATCGACTTCCCCGCCACGCTGCCGGGCTCCACCAGCCAGCGCATCCTCACCATCACCAACGCGGGTCAGGTGCCCATCGACCTGTTGAGCGTGCGCACCACGCCGGACACGTACTTCCGTTCGAGCGTGGATCAGTGGCCCGACACCATCATCCCGGTGGGGGGCACGCGCCGCATCGTCCTCACCTTCAACCCGACGGCCACCGGCTTCGAATCCTCGCAGTTGGAGATCCGCCTGAAGAAGTCTCCAACGGTCGTCGCCCTCTCCCGCGAGCTGTCCGGCGTGGGCGCGTTCGCGAAGCTGGAGCTGAGCAACAACCAGATCATCTTCGGCGAGGTGCCCCGGCTGGGCACCGACACCCGGTCCATCACGCTGCGCAACTCCGGCTCCGCGACGCTCACGGTGAACAACGTGACGACGAGCGGGCCCTTCACGGCCAGGCTGAATGGCGGCGTGTTCCCGCTCAACCTCATCAAGGACGCCACGGCCCAGTTGGATGTCACCTTCCGGCCAGAGGACGCGGGGGACGTGACGGCCACGCTCCACGTGCTGAGCAACTCCGACCAGACCATGGACCTGTCCCTGTTCGCTTCGGGCCGGGGCACGGTGCCGCTGTTGGTGTTGCCCGGTGGCTCCAGCCCCAAGTTCGCGCCCCAGGCCCTGGGCATCGAGGGGCCGCGTCAGCCGCTGGTCGTGAAGAACGATGGGCGGGCGCCGCTGGTGGTCTACTCCGCCACGGTCCCCGGGGACTTCTGCCTGCGTCCGGATGACGGGACGCAGGCCGAAGGCTGCCCGTCCTTCCTGCCGGGCTTCACGGTGCTGCCCGGAGAGGTGCACTCCTTCCTCGTGTCGGCGAAGCCCTCCGCGCGGGGTCCCATCACCAGCGTCCTGACCATTGTCAGCAACGCGGTGACCACCCCGAACACGGTGCAACTGGTGGTGGAAGGCGTGGGCAGTGTGTCGCTGCCGTCCAGCGCGGTGGTCTTCGGGCCGGTGAACTTCGGTTCGCACGCGGACCAGGTCGTGACGGTGACCAACACGGGCATCACAGCCGCACAGGTGTCGCTCGACTTCGCGGCCGGAAGTCCGTGGCGCTCGGAGTTCTCCGCGCTGGGATTGCCGCTGGTGGTGCCCGCGGGAGGCAGCGCGCCGCTCACCCTGCGGTTCCAGCCACAGGGGGCGACGGGGGGCTTACGGACGCTGACGGCGACGCTGAGCGTGGGCGGCACGGCCTCCCAGGTGCCGCTGACGCTCACGCTGCAGGGCACGGCCACGTCGGCGCGGTTGGATGTGACCCGGCGGGACGACGTGGCCTTCGATGGAGCATTGGACTTCGGCGGGACGCGGGTGAACACGACGTCGGAGTTCATCGGCCTGCGGCTGACGCACGCGGCAGTGACTGGGTCGGCGGACGCAGGCACGGATGGAGGGGGCGACACGGGGGCGGGCCTGCTCACGGTGCAGGACATCACGCTGGACGGGGAGGATGCGAAGTCCTTCGTCCTCCAGAAGCCCACGATGCCCGTCAAGCTGGTGCCGGGAGGAAGCATGGAGCTGTCGCTCCAGTTCCATCCGGATGCCCAGCGGCGCTTCAACGCGGTGCTGCGCATCACGTCGGACGACAGTCAGGCGAGCACGATGCTGGTGACGCTGGGCGGCCGGGGGCGGACGAACCAGCTCAGCCTGTCCACGCCCACGCTGGAGTTCGGCGCGCGAGTGGCCGAGTCCTCGTCGGCGGCGACGCGTTCGATGCGCATCACCAACGAGTCGCTCCAGCCGTTGCAGGTGCAGGGCCTGGAGATCATCGGGGTGGCGGAGAACTCGGAGCCGTCGCACTTCACCGTGGAGGGAGCGCCCGCGCTGCCCTTCACGCTGGCGGCGCAGGAGTCGAAGGAGCTGTTCATCAAGTTCGTGCCCCGTCCGGACGTCACCTCCAAGGCAGCGTTGGCGGTGGTGACGAACGATCTGGAGTCGCCAGTGGCGCAGGTGACGCTGTCGGGCCGAGGCCTGTCCACGGTGTTCCGTGCGCTCAGCCGCGCGCTGGACTTCGGCACGGTGCGGCAGGCGGAGACGGTGACGACGAAGGTGTCGCTCACCAACGACAGCACGCAGGAGCTGGTGCTGCTCCAACCGAAGGTGGAAGGGCCCCAGGCCACGAACTTCGTGGTGGTGTCGCCCACGATTGGAGCGGAGGGGCGCGCGTTGCCGCCGGGGGATTCGCTGACGCTTGAGATCAAGTACGACACGTCGCAGGTGGCGTCCTCGAAGGCCACGCTGGTGCTGGGAACGAAGGACCAGGAGCGCGCGGCGCTGGTTTCGATATCGGGAGTGACGGTGGCCAGCTTCCTGACGCTGGAGCCGATGGAGTTGGATTTGGGCTGGGTGGACATTGGCGCCACCAGTGCGCCGCGCACCGTGACGCTCACCAACCAGTCCGCGTCGCCCGCGAGGCTGAGCGTGGTGGAGAACACCAACCCCGCGTTCGAAATCGACGCCAGTGCACTGGACGCGGAGCTGGCGCCCGGAGCACAGGCGACGGTGAGCATCCTCTTCCACCCGCAGGTGGGAGGCCCCGCAGAGGGGACGCTCCGGCTGCGTCTGAGGGGAGAGACGAACGCGGAGGCCGCGCTCACGCTGAAGGGCCAGGCGCGGACCCTGGGAGGCACGGGCGGAGGCTGCTCCTGCGGCACCAGCGGCGAGGGGGGCGCGGCGATGGCGCTGCTGCTCCTGCTGGGGTGGGCGCTGAGCCGTCAGGCGCGGCGTCCACAGATGCGAGGCTGAAGCGCTTCCACCAACATTGCGTCACCCAGCGGGGGGCAGCATGGACTTCACGGATCTCAAGATCGCCAGGGGCACGGGCCAGTTCCATGTGAACCAGTTCCGGATCCACTTCAGCATCCCAGGGGTGCTGGGTGATCCGCTGAAGCAGACACCCTTGTTGGTGGGTGAGTTCATCAAGGACTTCCCCAGGTTCTTCAACGGCCTGGGGAAGAACCTGACGGAGAACCGGGCCGCGGTGACCTGGTCGACGCGTCAGTTCGAGGGCAAGAAGACGCTCCGGTTCCTGCTCGACTTCAAGTCCGAGAAGCTGGGCATCAACCTGCCGGATGTGCACAGCGACTGGGTTTCCGTCATCTGGCAGAGCGCGAACAAGGGCTTCGCCGCGCAGACGCTCAAGCGCAACTTCGTGGAGAACGCGGACTACCTGACGGCGGCGTTGCCGCCACCGTTGGGGCCCATCTTCACGCAACTGAACAGCTACCACTTCCTCGCGGGACGCCGCTCCTGGGTCTTCGGGGTGCTGGGGCCGGACATGCCGGGCTGGAGGCCTGGGGGCATCACCGTCGGGAAGGTGGAGGGAGGCCGGTTCACGGCCTACGGCGGGAGCACCCTGCCCGTCTTCTACCTGGAGTCCTCGGCGGTGGAGCGCTACTCGTCGCTCATGTATGCGTTGATGGAGAAGGATCCGGGCATCTTCATCGACATCCGCAAAGCGATTGTCGACATCTGGAGCATCCTTCTCGCGAACTACGTGAAGGCCAAGGGCTTCCGCCTGAACGTCGGGCATCCCAAGACCTACGCGGATGATGACGGTGCGGGCCTCTGGAGCAGCCAGGCGTCACTGCGCGGGGTCTACCACCGGGAAGCGGTGTTCAGGACGCCCCGGGAGCTCTCCGCCAGGAAATGGGTCCAGCATCTGCTCGCGCTGCACCCGGGACTCAAGAGCCAGCCGCTGTCGGAGAGCGAGTTCAAGGGCTTTGGCGGAGGTAAATTTGGTGGGGGTGGGGCAGGAGGAAGTTGGTGAGCTGCCTTCCTCCTCGAACTCCTTGATGCTCGAATCGGGACGGTGGCCTCAAGAGAGCTTGAGCCACCGCCCAATCTCGTTGGTCGAGCGGCCAATGGCGGAGGTGGTCCTGTATCGAGCGTCTACACATCGCCGCTCGCGGCCGCCCCCGCCATTCTCGTCCACTCTATGATGAAGCCTTCATCATAAAGTCCGCTTGAACACGCCGCGCCTCGACGACACTCCCGTCGCGCGCGTCGACCGCCGTGTCTCTGTCGTCATAGGGATCAAGAGACAAATAGAACCCTGACGGCCGAACAACAGCTTTATAACCAGAGACAACGTAGAAGTCGTTCTCCTCCGACCACGCAAAATCAAACCGCACCACACCCTCGAAACGCAAACGCAGCTGGCCTACAGCGCTCTCGTGGCGCGGGCGGCAGTCGATTTCAACAGCAACTTCCGCGCCCTCCGCCCTGCTCACGACGATGGAATGAATACGTCCATCGTGCAGAGCCCAGCGCTTCGCGATTTCGTCAAACGCCTGCGCACCCTCAAAAGAAACCATCATCACCTCTTGAGGCGCCCAAGCTTGAACAGATCAATCATCCGAGGCAACCGTCCTTTCATGCGAATTGGCGTCTTGTTGGGGTGATACGGATTGGGTTTGTAGTCATGAATGTGGTCCCCCTGCTCAATCAAAGGGGTCTTTGCCGGATTTCCAGTGTGACCGGCGTTGAATTCCTTCTGCACCTGCCCATCGGGGCCATAAGCCTTGGTAGTAGTGCCAGGCTCATTTGTCGCCACTGTGTTGGGCGTACCCACATCAGGGATACGGTTCTTCTGTCGCTCACTTCCAGCTCCTGCTTCGCCTGGGTTCAGCAAGATGTCCGCGGCGACTGCTGCCGCCGTCGGCAGCGGGGTTGCCAGACCAATCACAATGGCGACCGCGGCCTCCAGTGCGGCCCTCTGGGCCTCGTGAAGCCCCTTGACATTTTCAGCCTGGTCGCACATCCGACCATCATTCGTGCACATTGCCAAGGCATCGTCGCCCGCCGTGTCGGCGACAAGACCCGTGGGGTCCGCGAAGCTCACGGGATTGTTATTGGCATAGGCGTAGGCAGCCATGCTGCGGCCCGCCGCCACCTCGCTCAACACTGTCTCTGGATCCAGCAGGATGGGATCTGGCCCCAGGTACCGCCCGATGCTCGGATCGTAGAAGCGGTTCCAGTTTTCGAACAGGTCGGTTTCGGGGTCATGGTACTGCCCCGGCAGACGCAGCGGGAGCCACACAGGCTTGGCGGTGGGCTCGTAGCGTCGGTACTCGAAACCGCTCAGGTGCGCCTCCGTGTGGGTCTGCCCTTCATTGTCGGCCCCCATGCGCACATAGAACGTCCCATCCGAAGGGGCATTCACCCATCCCGGGGTGATGGGCCGGCCCATCGCCCCGCCGTACAGAAGGCCGTCCCCGCCATTGGCACCTGGCAGTTTCTCCCCCTGGGAATCCGCGAGATAGACGCGCGCCTGCCCATGGGCCTCCACCCACTCGAAGCGGCCCCGGACCTGGGTCACGAGCCCCGGGTTCGACGGCGCACGGAGCGTGGCCATGGGAGAACTGAAGTTGTCCCGAGCCGCGGCGTAATGGGCCACCCGGTTCACATGGCCGAAGGGCTCGTAGTCACCCGTTCCACTGATCCGTCCATGTGAATCCAGCAGGAGGATCGGCTTGCCCAGTCCATCCGTTACCGGGAAGTAGGTTCCACACGGCACATCGGATTCCTGACCAAAGCGTGAGCAGTCATTCGTGTTGTCCGCGATTCGCAGGAAGGGCGAGTGGGCAAAGCGCGACTTGATGAGCGCGACCGGCCGTCCATCCAGCCACACGTACTCGTCCAGGACGTAATCCGTCGTGTTCGGGTTGGAGCCTGTCTGGCCCACGTCCACGAGCAGCTGCGTTCCTGAATAGAAGTACTCATCCTCCCGTCCATCCCAACTGACCTTCAGCCGTCGCCGGCCTCCAGCATCGTAGAGGTACTCAGAGCTGCTCCCCGGTCCCCCCGTCTGCGTGGTGCCGACCTGCCGATAAACCCCTCCGAGGTCCATGGGCGAGAGCAGCGCGGCATTGAGAGACAGCTCGAAGTAGGACTGATTGGCGGTCGGACTGAGAAACCAGTCCGCATTGCTCACGCGGCCCGCCAGATCGTGCCAGTAGCGAGCCGTGACGCCGTAGGACAGACAGCCCGTCTGGCCCGTCTGGCATGCAGGCGCCGTGAACTTGCGCGTGGCGAGCTGATCGACCCGGGGGAAGGCATTGGTGTATTCCGACTGCACCGTGAAACCATTCTGGGTTTCGCTCGTCCGGTTCCCGCGCGCGTCGTAGGCATAGGCGAGCGTCCGGTCGATCGACGACCACCCCCCAGAATAACGGCGGTTGGTCACCCGACTCAGCTGAAGCCGTGCGTCGTAGCCAGGCTCCCCCGAAGCTCCGCGGTAGTCCTGGGTGGTGGGATGCTCCGCATTGGAGGTTTGAAGGACGCAAGTGTCCTCCCCCTCCAACTGGTCCGCCGCATACCGGTAGGCACGCTTGAACACGTCGCCGGTGTTCACCCGGCTCACACTCAGCCCAGACAGTCTCCCGAAGGGGATGCCCGGCGCATCGACTGCTTGCGTGAACGAACTCGTTGAGCAGTCGGTGATGCCACCGTTGCTCCCACCCTGGTGGTACCGGACCTGAGCCGATACCGGGACTCCCGCCTCGCCACGCGAGTGCACCTTGTATGACTTCAGCCCCCCGTAGGGCTCCCACTCCACCGAGGTAATCAGCGGATCCGTGCCCGACCCACCATCCGGAAACAGGTGGGCCGCGTAAATGTCACTAACGCGATGGGGCATTCCCGTGCTGGGAGCGTGGTACCGATACTCGATGCCTCGACCGTAGGGATAGATTTCGCTGACAAGCCGCCCCGCGGAGTCATAGTTGAAGAAGTGATTGGGGCTGTCCTTCCCTGAAAAATAGGGCGAGGTATTACAGGCCCGGGACGGAGGATCCGTCTCCGCGCCCCGGACCCGGAGCTTCACAATCACACGACCCAAGGCATCGTACTTGAACCAGGTCGCGCCAAAGGAATCCACCGTGTAGTGCGGCTTCCCGCGGTACGCGACCGGGCATCCCGCCGGGAGGGGAGGAAACGGATCCTCATAGAAGGTCCGGTAGAGGCGCTCCGTCTGGGTCCCCCGGCGGGCCTCTGCGATGCGCGTGCGGCCGAGGGCATCGTATTGGTAGGCCATCCAGCTCGCGCTCTGACCCATCTCCGACGTCTGCTTGACGATGGGATTGCCTACCGCGTCGTAGGCGAACCGGGTGACACCAGGTCCTGAAGGCAGGGATGCCCCCCAGGGCGTCTTGATCTCCAGCAGGTTGCCAAAGTCGTCATGGAGGTATTCCACGGCGGGCTGGTTGGCGCAGTTGGCCATCGTGGTGCCTGCCGCGCACCCTTGCTTGATACTCTTGACGTTGCCGGCCTCGTCATAGGCGATATGGGTCGCGGAAGCGGCGATTCCCCCTGTCGGGCCCGCCGCCTCCAGCATCGACACCAGGCGGTTGAGCCGGTCGTACTCGAACGAACGGCACTCGGGCGGCAGACTGTTGAGCGAACCCGTCGTCGTATTGAATCCGCCACAGAACGCAGCGGGACGGCCCAAGTTGGCGAGGTACGGCAACCCCTCGCGAATCCGGTTGTCTTCGGTGTCGAAGAGCTTTGTAGAAGAATAGGTGGCGTTACCGCTCGCACCCTCCCCCCACAGCTCACCAGCGCCCTGATACGTGGGTCGGCCCAGAGGGTCGGCATCATAGGTTCTACGGGAGCGGATGGAGCCATCCGCGGCCAGCGTCTCTTCCTTGATGAGGCGGCCCAGGCGGTAGAAGTAGTTCACGCGCTCGCTGGGGTTCGCGCCGCTGGGAGAGGCGGAAGTTGCCTTCCATTGCAGCTTGTCTGTCAGCATTCCGCCGACGCAGGCACCGCTCGTCCCCGCGCGATAACACGTCACCTCGTACCGACCATCCGGTTGGCGAACATAGTCACCATGCGTGGTGCCATTGTCGTAGCCATAGTCCGTGATGAGGTCCGCCAGGGCGCCGGCCCTCACCGTCTTGCGTACCAGCTTTCCCGCGCTGTAGGACAAGAGGGTCTGGACCCCGGCAGGATCCGTGGTCTTGAGCAGCCGACCCTGCTCATCATAGGCGTCGTAGGTGGTGTCAAGGTACTGATTGTACTGGCATCGCGGAGACCCAGCATGACTCACGAATGAAGCGTAGACGCGCTTTCGGCTCAGGTGCTGCTGCTGACCATTCGTCGCGTTCGTCGCCCCATAGAAGTAGTGCGTGACAGGGGCTGGACCGGAGCAGGACGTGTCGGTCGCGCTGGCGACCCAGCACGGTCCTTCGACTTCGACGACGCGCGCCTGCGGATCTGCCTGGGACACCGTCTCACCCGCGCACGAGCGATGGGTGCGGTAGAAGACCGCCTGGTGTTTCAGGGCAAAGCCGCCGAAGCTGGTCGTGAAATCCCAGGAGCGGCCGCTGCGCACCTTGGCCATCAGTCGGTTCGTCGTGGGCTCGTACTGATATGTCCAGACCGCCTGAGTCGCTACTCCCATTCGGCTGGTCAGGGAGGACAGCGAGGATTCTGTCTTCAGCAACTGCTCATAGGCGGGGTTTGCCCCGGCGCGACCGTACTCATAGGTATAGGACTTTGTGAGCAGCGCGCCAGCGCCTGTCGCATCCAGGGCTCCGAAAGAGGCCTGCTGAAGCTCTCCAGAAGGCATGAACGCATTGAAGTCATCCCATGGAACCTGCGACGAAGTGTTGTTGCCTTTTCCCGCGAGTTCATTGAAGTAGACAGAGTATGCATTCCGCGAGTCACGATGGCTCCGGGCCATCGCGACAAACCGCGTCGGCACGACGTTCGGATCGGTCGTGACCGGCAGCTCAACGCTGCTCCACGCCCGGGACTGCTGCTCTGCCAGACTGATGCCCACGCCCTTGCAGTCACCATCGTTGTTGACTCCGTCCGTTCCGCACTTCACCACCGACCCGGTCGTCTCGACACCATGGCTTCTCGACTGCGATGCGATAAACGAGCGCGTCAGCAGGGTGTTGAATTGCCGGTAACCATCCCCTGCGCTGGCGGGCACACTGAAGTTCTGCCATTGCTTCCCCGCGCAGGTCCCTGTCAGCCTGCCAGGTCCACAGTAGAATCCCGAACCATACAGAGACGCCGTGACGGTCTGAGAGTTCCCATCGAACAAACCGCCTTCGTCCTTGAGGACGTAGAAGTTCGTCCGGTGCAGCTCTTTGTTGGAGACCAGCACTCCGTCACGCAGGATCTTCCAGCGCACGGTCCCCAGCGCCTCATAGTCAACCCAGATGTAGGTCATCTTGAGCGGCACCGGGGCTTCAGCACCGGGAGGGACGTTCTGGGCATTCCCGACATGGAAGCGAACACAGCTCAACATGCCGGCCGGATTGGACGAAATCTGGCCATTGCTGTCGTAGATTCCATAGTCATACGTCACGACATTGCGAGTCCCCTGCCCCGTTCCCGACGTCCCTTCCTCCAGATCCACCTTGGCCAGGACGCATTCATGGGTGGAAGACGGGGCTGGGTCTTGTGTCGGACGACTGGCATAGGAGAACGCGAGCCGGGAGCCATTCGACAGGTTGACGTACTGGATCAGCTGCGAGGGCCTGCCAAACGTTGCTGCGGGCACCGAGCAGCCCACGGGCGTCGCCGCGTGGTATTGCAACGAGGCGATGACGCGGCGGCCGGACGGCCCCACCTGCGCCACCGGGCTCCCATAGCTGGTGGGTTCGATTTCCGACAGGAAATAGGCCGCCCCCCATTCCCGATAGGGGAGGGCTGGTTTTGATCTGCCACCGACAGCGACAGCCTGCTTATAAAGGAAGCGCCCCTCCGGGCTGATGAGCGTGAAGCCGTTCCCTTCCCAGCGCAGCTTGACGTTCTGGTCCAAGGTGGAGGTCGCATACCACCCCGCGGGCATGGAGGTATCACAAGGCCTGAAATGGAGGGTCGCTCCTGACGGCGCCACGACGTCACAGAAAGGGCTGACGACAGTGTCGGTCCCCGATGAATCCCTCTCCGAGTCGGCTCCCGTCAAAACATAGCTGTAGAGGTTGTGAGTCCAGCGATAGGCGCTGGACGTCCCATTGGAACTCGGGACGCGTCCAAACGGCGTCAGCAGCTTCTTTTCGGCGATTCCGAGGATGTTCGCTTCGGTCGACGCGCTGAAGGTGCGGGAGAAGGCGAAGTCGCCAATCGCGGAGGACAGACTGAAATCCGTCTCGGAATACGTCGGACGGAGTGACCCTACAGGCACCGGAGCTGCTTCGGAAGCGCCCGCGCTTCGAGGTCCACCCAGCGGCGGCGCGGGGCTGAGCGGCGCCTGGTCCACGCGCTGCTGCAATTCCTCGGGTGTGAGTGAGTCCGCCGCCCAGGCCACGCCCAATCCCACCAACAGCAGACCACTGGCCACCAGTCCGCTGACGGCGCTTCGACTCCATCGTCTGGCCATTCCCACCCTGTCGCGACTGTCTTTTCCTTCAGTGTCTTCCACGCTGCCTCCCCCTGGAAACTCACTCATGGCGCGCCGCCTTCGGCTGACACAGCCCTTCGCTGACACCGGGCGCCACCTTCACGCAAGGCCACTCCGCCGGGCACTCCGCGGTCCGGGTACACTCACGCGTGCAGTAGTAACCCTGCCCCAGCCCGGCGCCGGGCATGTGCACGCACCGACCGCTCTCACAGGAACTGTCCCCACCTTCGACACAGGACTCGCCCACCGCGAGCTTGGGGGCATTCCTGTCGACGGCCTTGGGACGCCACTCCGTCACGACCTTGACGTCCATCTTGTCGTCAGGCGCGGGAGCAACCTGCGCCTCCCCTTGCGGTGTGCACGCCAGCATCAGCGCGAACAGACCCGCGACCGCACCTACGGCTCTTCCCACTCTCATTGCGCGCACGTCTCCCTCTGGGCGCACACGCATGCGCGTGTGTATGCCGTGGTTGATTCAAAATGGATGGAAAGGAACCACCTGGAATGCGGCGGTGCCCCTTCACGGTCGTTGAAGCAAACGCCCTGAGGACAAACCCCTGGTGAGAGGTTTCAGGCCCCGGTGGCGGACTCGATGTAAGGGGAGCTACAGCAACTGCGAGGCTCTACGAACTACCAGAAATCCAATGCTTTGCAACCCCCAGGGCCTTCAGGGGGTTGCAAGCCCTGCCATTCCCGCTACCGACGACCGCCCGGCGGGATGCCCTTCTCGCCGTACAGGTACTCCTGCAACGGCTTCACCGCGAGGTCCGAACGCTTCAGCGACTCCAGCGCGCCCACCGCCATGCGCGCCGCCTGCACCGTCGTGTAGTACGGCACCGAGTGCATCAACGACTCACGCCGGATGGAGAAGCTGTCGGAAATCTCCTGCTTGCCGAAGGTCGTGTTGATGACCAGCACGATCTCCCCATCGACGATCTTGTCGACGATGTTCGGCCGGCCCTCCTTCACCTTCTGCACCAACTGCGACTCGATGCCCTTGGTCCGCAGGTAGTCGTGCGTGCCGGACGTGGTCGTCAGTGTGAACCCCATGGAGCGCAGGCGCCGGGCCAGGTCCACCACCGCCGGCTTGTCCTCGTCCTTCACGGAGATGAACACCCGCCCGGACTTGGGCAGCTTCACCCCCGCCGCCAACTGGCTCTTCGCGAACGCCGACGCGTAGTCGTCCGCCAGGCCCATCACCTCGCCCGTGGACTTCATCTCCGGGCCCAGAATCACGTCCACCCCGGCGAAGCGCGCGAACGGGAAGACGCTCTCCTTCACCGCCACGTGCTTGAACTCCGTCTCCTCCGTGCGGCCCAGCTCCTTCAGCGTCTTGCCCACCATGCAGAGCGCGGCGATCTTCGCCAGCGGCACGCCCGTCGCCTTGGAGATGAACGGCACCGTGCGGCTCGCGCGCGGGTTCACTTCCAGGATGTAGATGGTCTTCCCCTGGATGGCGAACTGCACGTTCATCAGCCCCACCACGCCCAGCTCGCGCGCCATGGAGATGGCCTGGTCCTTCATCCGCTCCACCAGGTCCGGCGACAACGAGTGTGGCGGCAGCGTCGCCGCCGCGTCACCCGAGTGCACCCCCGCCTCCTGGATGTGCTCCAGCACGCCGCCAATCAGCACCTGCCCCGTGCGGTCCGCCACGAGATCCAGGTCCACCTCGATGGCGTCCTTCAGGAAGCGATCAATCAACACCGGGTGCTCCGGCGACGCGCTCACCGCCTCGCGCATGTAGCGCTCCAGGCTGGACGCGTCGTACACCGTCTCCATCGCCCGTCCGCCCAGCACGTACGACGGCCGCACCATCACCGGATAGCCGATGCGCTCGGCCACCTTGAACGCCTCCGCGTGGCTGCGCGCCACCCCGTTCTCCGGCTGCGTCAGGCCCAGCTTCTCAATCAGCTTGGAGAACTTCTCGCGGTCCTCCGCGCGGTCGATGGCGTCCGGCGACGTGCCCAGAATCGGCAGCCCCGCCTGCTCCAGCGGCACGCTCAGACGCAGCGGCGTCTGCCCGCCGAACTGCACGATGGCGCCCACCGGCTTCTCGCGCTGGGACACCTCCAGCACGTCCTCGATCGTCAGCGGCTCGAAGTAGAGGCGGTCCGACGTGTCGTAGTCCGTGGACACCGTCTCCGGGTTGCAGTTGACCATCACCGTCTCGTACCCGGCCTCGCGCAACGCGAAGGCCGCGTGCACGCACGCGTAGTCGAACTCGATGCCCTGACCGATGCGGATGGGACCGCTGCCCAGGATGAGCACCTTCTGCCGGTCCGTGGGCGGCGCCTCGTCCTCCTCTTCGTAGGTGGAGTACAGGTAGGGCGTGTACGCCTCGAACTCCGCGGCGCACGTGTCCACCCGCTTGAACACCGGCCGGATGCCGCGCGCGTGCCGGTGCGCCCGCACCTCCGCCTCCGGGTAGCCCAGGAGGTTGCCCAGGTACTTGTCGGAGAAGCCGTGCGACTTCGCCTGCCGGAGCACGTCGTCCGGGAGCTGATCCAACCGGCCATGGTCCGCAAGCATCTGCGCCTCGTGCACCAACGCCTCGATGTGGCGCAGGAACCACGGGTCGATGGCCGACAACTGGTGCACCTGCTCCACCGTCAGGCCCTCACGGAACGCCTGTGACACGAACCACGGCCGCTCCGGCCGGGGCACGCGCAGGCCCTCGCGCAGCACCTTCTCCCGCTCCTCCTTCTCCGAGGGCAGGTCCGGCGACTCCAGGCCCACGCGCCCCAACTCCATGGAGCGCAGCGCCTTCATGTACGCCTCGGGGAAGGTGCGGCCAATGGCCATCACCTCGCCCACGGAGCGCATGCTCGTCGTCAGCGTGCGGTCCGCCTTGGGGAACTTCTCGAAGTTGAAGCGCGGCACCTTCACCACCACGTAGTCCAGCGTCGGCTCGAAGGAGGCCGGCGTGTCCCGGGTGATGTCGTTGCGCAATTCGTCCAGCGTGTAGCCCAGCGCCAGCTTCGCGGCGATCTTCGCGATGGGGTAGCCCGTCGCCTTGGACGCCAGCGCGCTGGAGCGCGAGACGCGCGGGTTCATCTCGATGACGACCATGCGGCCGTCCTGCGGATGGATGCCGAACTGGATGTTGGAGCCGCCCGTCTCCACGCCAATCTCGCGGATGATGGCCAGCGACGCCTGCCGCATGCGCTGGTACTCGCGGTCCGTCAACGTCTGCGCGGGCGCCACCGTGATGGAGTCACCGGTGTGCACACCCATCGGATCCAGGTTCTCGATGGAGCAGATGATGATGACGTTGTCCGCCGAGTCGCGGACCACTTCCAACTCGAACTCCTTCCACCCCAGCACGCTCTCCTCGACGAGGATGGTGGAGGTGGGGCTGGCCTTGAGGCCCGAGCGGCAGATGGCCTCGAACTCCTCGCGGTTGTACGCGATGCCGCCGCCCGTGCCGCCCAGCGTGAACGAGGGACGGATGATGGCCGGAAAGCCGATGTCCTCCGCCAGCGCCATCGCGTCCGTCAGCGTCGTCGCGTAGCCGCTTCGGGGCAGCGCCACGCCAATCTTCTGCATGGCCGCCTTGAAGAGCTGACGGTCCTCCGCCTTGTTGATGGCGTCCAGCGACGCGCCAATGAGGCGCACCCCGTACTTCTCCAGGATGCCCTTCTCCGCCAGGGCCTTGGCCAGGTTGAGCGCCGTCTGCCCACCCATCGTGGGAAGCAGGGAGTCCGGACGCTCGGCGGCGAGGATCTTCTCCGCCGCCTCCACCGTGATGGGTTCAATGTAGGTGCGGTGCGCGAACTCTGGGTCCGTCATCACCGTGGCGGGGTTGCTGTTGAGCAGCACCACCTCCACGCCCTCGTCCCGAAGCGCCTTGATCGCCTGGGTGCCTGAGTAGTCGAACTCGACGGCCTGCCCGATGACAATCGGGCCCGAGCCAATCACAAGAACCTTCCGGATATCGGTACGCTTGGGCATCGGGCGCCCCCCATACCAACCTCCGCCGCGACATGCACGCGGTGCGTTGTCCCCATGCGAAGGTCCTGTCCGCCGCCCGCCCGCTCGCAGGACCTGCGCCCTCGGGTCCTCTGCTACGCTGCCGCGTTCCCTTCCGGAGGTTCCATGCGTCGCTGGTCGTCCCTGGCCCTGCTCGTCCTCGTCTCCGCGCCCGCCCTCGCCCAGGACACCGC
>NZ_RAVZ01000207.1 GCF_003611635.1 Corallococcus terminator
CCCCACGCTCCACGCACAGACCCACGCGCGAGCCCCGCCCCACGCCCAGCTTCATCAGCCGGTGCGCGAGCTGGTTCGCCCGCGTCTCCACCTGACGGTACGTCCGTTGCTCCCCCGCGAAGTCCAGCGCCACCGCGTCTGGCGTGCGCTCCACCTGCGCCGTCACCAGCGTGTGGACGCACTGCTCCCTGGGGAACGCCGTGCACGTCGCGTTCCACGCCACCACCTGCCGCTGGCGCTCCTGCGCCGTCAGCAACTCCAGCCGCCCCACCTTCGCGTCCGGGTTCGCGACGATGGCCGTCAGCAGCACCTCCAGGTGCCCCGCCATCCGCTCCACCGTCGCCGCGTCGAACAGGTCGGTGTTGTACTCAATCGACCCGGAGAACCCCGCCGGCGTGTCCGACAGCGACAGCGTCAGCTCGAACTTCGTCGTCTGCGCCTCCACGCGCAGCGTGCGCAGGGACACCTCCGGCATCACCAGCTCCGACACCGGCGCGTTCTGCAGGATGAACATCACCTGGAACAGCGGCGAGTGGCTGAGCGAGCGCACCGGCTGGAGCAAGTCCACCAGCTTCTCGAACGGCACCTCCTGGTGTGCGAACGCCCCCAGCGACCGCTCCCGCACCTGCGCGAGCACCTGCCGGAACGTCAGCTCCGGCGTCACCCGGGCGCGCAGCACCAGGGTGTTGATGAAGAAGCCGATGAGGCCTTCCAGCTCCGCCCGGTTGCGGCCGGCGATGGGCGTGCCCACGCGGATGTCGTCCTGGCCGGTGTAGCGCGCCAGCAACACCTGCCACGCCGCCAGCAGCGTCATGAAGGGCGTCGCGCCCTCCTTCTGTCCCAGCGCTTTGATCGCCTCGGACACCTCGCGGGGCAACTGCACGAAGTGCTTCGCGCCGCGAGTGCCCTGCACCGCCGGACGCGGCCGGTCCGTGGGCAGGGCAATCACGTCCGGCGCACCGGAGAGCTGCTCCTTCCACCACTTGAGCTGCGCTTCCAGCGTCTCACCCTGGAGCCACTCGCGCTGCCACGCCGCGTAGTCCGCGTACTGGAGCGTCAGCGGGGGCAGCGGCGACGGACGGCCGTGGAGGAACGCGTCGTAGAGCGCGGCCAGCTCGCGGATGACGACGCCCATGGACCAGCCGTCGGAGATGGCATGGTGCATCGTCACGAGCAGGACGTGCTCGTGCTCCTGGGTGCGCAGCAGCGACGCGCGCACCAGCGGGCCCCGCGTCAGATGGAACGGGCGCAGCGATTCCTCGCGCATGTGCCGGTACAGCTCGCCCTGGAGGCCAGCGCCGGACAGGGCGCGCAGGTCCACCACGTCCAACGTCAGCGGCGACGGCGGCGCGATGACCTGCTCGGGCCCCGCTTCCGTGGTGCGGAAGGTGGTGCGCAGCGATTCGTGGCGCTCCTGGAGGGCGGTGAAGGCCCGCTCCAGCGCGTCCCGCTTCAGCTCGCCCTTCAGCTCGATGGCCAGGGGGATGTTGTAGAGCGTGCTCTCCGGCTCCAACTGGTCCAGGAACCACAGGCGCTGCTGGGCGAAGGACAGCGGCAGCGGTGAGCCGTCCCTGGGACGAGAGGCGATGACCGGCGCGCGCGCGGGCTTGCCCTGCTGGGCCTGCTGCTGACGCAGTTGCTTGAGCAGGAGGGCACGCTTCTCGGGGGACAGGGCTGCGATGCGCTTGTCGGCGTCACTGCTCATTGCTGGAAACCTTCTTGCTGTCGTCCTGGGGGAGTACTTCGTCAGAGGAAAGGAGCGCCTCCGCCTCTTCGGCGGACAGGTTCTCCAACTCCCCCATGAGTCGTTCGAGTTCCGCGGGATCTGCTTGCGCGGCCTGGGCCTGCACGATGTGGACGGCGAGGTTCTCCACCGTCGGGGACTCGAAGATGTCCCGGAGCGGCAGCTCCACGTCGAACGTCGTGCGGATGCGGGAGATGAGCTGGGTGCCCAGGAGGGAGTGGCCTCCCAGCTCGAAGAAGTCGTCGTGGACGCCCACCCGCTTGACGCCGAGCAGCTCCGCCCAGATGGCGGCCAGATCCTCTTCCAGCGCGTCACGCGGCGCGACGTAGACCTTTTCCAGTTCGGGCCGCTCGGAGTCCGGTGCCGGCAGCGCCTGGCGATCCAGCTTGCCGTTGGGCGTGAGCGGCAGCGCCGGGAGCGACACGAACGCCGACGGCACCATGTACTCGGGCAGGCGCGCGAGGAGCGCGTCCTTCAGCACGCGCAGGTCCAGCACTTCGCCCTCGCGCGGCACCGTGTAGCCCACCAGCCGGGGGTTGCCGGGCACGTCCTCGCGCAGGAGGACGACGGTGGCTTCCACGGCGGGGTGGTCCGCGATGGCCGCTTCCACCTCACCCAGTTCGATGCGGTAGCCGCGCAGCTTGAGCTGGTGGTCGATGCGGCCCAGGAACTCGATGTCCCCGGACGGCAGGTAGCGCACGAGGTCGCCCGTCGCGTAGAGCCGGCCGCCCGCGTCGGGACCGAAGGCATCCGGCACGAAGCGCTCCGCCGTCAGGTCCGCGCGGTGCAGGTAGCCCCGCGCCAGGCCCACGCCGCCCACGTGCAGTTGTCCGGGGACGCCCACGGGCACCGGCTGCCCCTGGTCGTCCAGCACGTACACCCGCACGTTCGGCAGCGGCGTGCCGATGGTGGGCCGCTCCGGATCCACGTTCGCCCGGACGGTGGCGCACACCGTCACCTCGGTGGGGCCATACGCGTTGAGGAAGCGCCGGCCGGGAGACCAGCGGCGCACCAGCTCCGCGGAGCACGCCTCGCCCGCGGCGGCCACGGAGGTGAGCGCCGGCAGGTCCTCGGCGGGGAGCTGCGCCAGCACCGACGGCGTCAATGTCACCGTGGTGATGCCGCGCGACTTCAGCAGGCCGTGCAGCGGCGAACCGGGCATCAGCTCCTCGCGCGGCGTCAGGTGCAGGGCCGCGCCTGCGAGCAGCGCGGAGAACGTCTCCCACACCGACGCGTCGAAGCCGAACGCCGCGAACTGGAGGACGCGGCTTGAAGGCGTGATGCCCAGGGCCGCGATGGCCGCCGTGGCCGTGTTGCACAAGCCACGGTGATGCAACAGCGTCCCCTTGGGCCGGCCCGTCGAACCCGACGTGTAGATGACGTACGCCAGGTGCTCCGGCTCCAGCTTCACCGGCGGCGGCGTCGCGGGATGTTTCGCGATGCGCGCCGCATCCGAGTCCAGGCACACCAGCAACTCACCCTGCGACGGCAATTCATCCGCCAACGCGTCCTGCGTGACGATGACCGGCACCGCCGCGTCCGCCAGCATGTAGGCCAGGCGATCGCTCGGGTACGAAGGGTCCAGGGGCAGGTACGCCGCGCCCGCCTTGAGGATGCCTAGGATGCCCACCACCATGTCGAGCGAGCGTTCCACGCACAGTCCTACCCGCGACTCCAACCCCACGCCGCTCTGCTTCAGGTGCCACGCGAGCTGATTGGCCTTCGCGTCGAGCTGCGCGTACGTCAGCGACTCCGCGCCGAACACCGCCGCCAGGGCACTGGGCGTGCGCGCGGCCTGCGCCTCGAACAGGGCGGTGGCCGTCGGGCCCGGCAGTTCGGCCGTGCGGGTGTCGTTCCACGTCTCCAGGAGTGTGTGGCGCTCTTCACGGGTGAGCAGGGACAGCGAGGACAGGCGGCGGGAAGGCTCGCGCGTCAGGCCCTCCAGCACCTGTTCGAAGTGCTTCGCCATCCGGGCGATGGTCGCCGTGTCGAAAAGGTCGGTGGCGAACTCCCAGAAGCAGGCGAGTCCCTCCGACGTCTCCTGCACCGCCACGGTCAGGTCCAGCTTGGCGCGGGTGGCCTCCTGGCCCACCTGGGTGAGCTTCAGTCCGGGCAGCTCCAGCCGCGACGCGGGGGCGTTCTGGAGCACCAGCTTCACCTGGAACAACGGGGCCTGCCCCAGGCTGCGCTTGGGGTTGAGCTCCTTCACCAGCTCCTCGAAGGGCAGGTCCTGGTGCGCGTAGGAGGACAGCGCCGTCTCCCGCGCGCGGCCCAGCAGCTCGCGCACGGTAGGGTCCCCGCCCAGGTCGCCGCGAAGGACGAGCTGGTTGACGAAGAAGCCGATGAGCCCTTCGGTCTCCGCGCGGTTGCGGTTGGCGATGTCCGTGCCCACCACGATGTCCGTGCGGCGCGTGTAGCGCGACAGCACCACCTGGAAGCCCGCGAGCAGCACCATGAAGAGCGTGACGCCCTCGCGGCGGCACAGGGCCTGGAGGTCCGCCATCACCGAGGGCGGCACCAGCGCCTGGAGCTGTTCACCGTTGTGGGACTGCACGGTGGGCCGGGGCCTATCCGTGGGCAGGTCCACCGTCTGGGGTGCGCCGTCCAGCTCCTTGCGCCACCACGCGAGCTGACGGGCCATGGCGCCCTGCTCCATCCACTGGCGCTGCCAGGCCGCGTAGTCCGCGTACTGGAGGGCCAGTTCGGGAAGCGGCGACGGCTGGCCCAAGCGGAAGGCCTCGTAGAGGGCCACGACTTCGCGCACGAGCACGGCCATGGACCAGCCGTCGGAGACGATGTGGTGCATGGTCAGCAGCAGCAGGTGATCCTGTTCAGCGAGCTTCAGCAGCGTCACGCGCAGCAGCGGCCCCTTCGAGAGATCGAAGGGACGCTTCGCCTCGTCCTGGGCCCGCTGGAAGGCCTCCGCCTCGCGGGTGGACTCGGGCAGTGAGCCCAGGTCCTGCGTGGGCAGCGGGACTTCCGGCACCGGTAGGATGACGTGGCGCGGACGGCCTTCCTCGGAGCGGAAGACGGTGCGCAGCGACTCATGGCGGCGGAACAGCTCCGCGAACGCCCGCTCCAGCGCGGCCACGTCGAGCGTGCCCTGGAGCCGGAGCGCCGCGGGTACGTTGTGGAACGCGCCCTGCGGCTCCAACTGATCCAGGAACCACAGCCGCTGCTGCGCGAACGACAGCGGCAGCGAATCCGTGCGAGGCACGGCCACCAGCGGCGGGACGCGAGGGCCTTCGGCGTCCTTCGCCTTGGCCTCCAGCAGGCGAGGCAGGAGCCCCGCGACGGTGGGCGCCTCGAAGAGGTCCCGCAGGGGCAGCTCCACCTGGAACACGTCCCGTGCGCGCGACACCGCCTGCGTCGCCCGGAGCGAGTGTCCACCCAGCGCGAAGAAGTCGTCGTGGACGCCCACCTTCTCCACGCCCAGCACCTGCGCGAAGAGACCGGCGAGCAGCTCCTCCTCCGGCGTGCGGGGCGCCACGAAGCTCGTGTCCTCACCCGGGCGAGCGGCCTCCGGCGCGGGCAGGGCCTTGCGGTCCACCTTGCCCGTCACCGCCACGGGCAGCGCGTCCAGCACCACGAAGGCGACCGGGACCAGGTAGTCCGGCAGCGTCCTGCGCAGCGCGGTCCGCAGCGACGCGGCGTCCACGGCGGCACCCGCCTTCGGCACCACGTAGCCCACGAGCCGCTTGTCGCCGGGCACGTCCTCGCGTGCGAGCACCACGCCCGAGGCCACGTCCGGGAGGGCCGTGAGCACGGACTCGATTTCGCCCAGCTCGATGCGGAAGCCCCGCACCTTCACCTGGTCGTCCTGGCGGCCCAGGTACTCCAGCGCGCCGTCGGCACGGCGGCGCACGCTGTCGCCGGTGCGGTACAGGCGGGCTCCCGGTTCGGGGCTGAACGGATCCGGCACGAAGCGTTCGGCGGTCAGGTCCGGGCGGCCCAGGTAGCCGCGACCCACGCCGTCGCCTCCAACGAAGAGTTCCCCCACCGCGCCCAGCGGTGCGAGCCGGCCCGCCGCGTCCAGCACGTACAGGCGCGTGTTGGCGATGGGATGACCGATGGGCACGGGGCCCGTGCGCGGTTCGGCCTCGCGGACCTCGTGGATACAGCAGCCCACCACCGTCTCGGTGGGGCCGTATTCGTTGATGAGCCGCGTGCCCGGCGCGTACCGCCGCCAGTGCTCCAGCGCCTCGTAGCCCAGGGCCTCACCGCCAATGACGAAGGCGCGAGCACGGCCGGGGGCGTCCTGCTCACCGAGCTGCGCCTCCAGCAGGCGCAGGTGCGCGGGCGTCAGCTTCACGAGGCTGTGGTCGGCCTGACGGCGCAGGGCATCGCCCAGGCCCTCCACCGCGCCCACGGCCTCATCCACCAGCACGGCGGGACGGCCCGCGGCGAGCGGTGCCAGCAGGCTCGTCACCGTGAGATCGAAGGAGAACGACGAGTGCACCGGCGCACCCTGCCCGTCCGCCACGCGGTACGCGTCCAGGGTCCAGACGAGGTAGTTGACGACGCCCCCGTGCGTCACCATCACGCCCTTGGGACGGCCCGTGCTGCCGGACGTGTAGATGACGTACGCGAGCGCCTCCGGCCGCGCCTCGACGTCCGGGCGCGTGGTGGGCTGGGATGCGAGCACGGCTTCCAGTGCGTCCAGGTGGACCACCGGGGCGCTCACGCCGGGCAGGCGCGCTTCCAAGGCCCGGTGCGTGAGCAGCGCGGAGAGGCCGGCGTCGCGGGCCATGTAGCCCAGACGGTCCTCGGGATAGGTCGGATCCAGGGGCACGTAGGCGCCACCGGCCTTGAGCACGGCCAGCAGGCCGACGACGAGGTCGGGGCCGCGTTCCAGGCAGAGGCCCACGCGGGACTCAGCACCCACGCCCAACGAGCGCAGGTGGTGCGCCAGTTGGTTCGCGCGCGCGTCCAGTGCGCCGGCCGTCATGTGGCCCGTGTTCCAGCGCAGCGCCTCCGCGTCGGGCGCCTGCGCGGCCCGGGCCTCGAAGAGCTGCTGCACCGCGAGCGCGCGCGGGTACTCCGTGCGCGTCGCGTTCCAGGTGTCGCGCAGCGCGTGCGTCTCTTCCTCGGACAAGAGCGTGACGTCAGCGAGCCGCTGTCCGGTCCGCGCGACCAGTCCCTCCAGGGCCCTGCGCCACTGACCAAGCAGGGCCATCGCCGTCGCCTCATCGAAGCGCGGCGTCTCATGGGCGAGCTTGAGAAACAGCTCACGGCCGGGGGCGGCCACCGCGGTGAGCGGGTAGTTCGTCCGTTCGAAGGCGTGGAAGTCGCGCACGTCCAACTGGCGGGCCTGCGTGTCCACCGTGGTGTCGACGGGGTAGTTCTCGAAGACGAGCAGCGTCTCGAAGAGGGGCGTTCCCCGGGGCACTTCGCTCCAGCCCTGCACCTGCACGAGCGGACTGTGCTCGTGGTTGCGCAGCTCCACCTGCTGCGACTGGAAGCGCTGGAGCCAGGAGACGACGTCCGCCTGTTCCTCCAAGCGGGCGCGCGCGGGCAGCGTGTTGATGAACATGCCCAGCATCGAGTCGACGCCCGACAGCTCCGAGGGGCGTCCCGCGACGGTCGTGCCGAAGACGACGTCGGACGTGTTCGCATGACGAGCGAGCACCAGGGCCCACGCGGCCTGCACCAGGGTGTTGAGGGTGAGCTGGTGCCGGCGTGCGAAGTTCTGGAGCGCCTCGGTGGTTGCGGTCGGCAGGAGCACCGCCTGCTCCGACAGACCTCCGGTGGCAATCGTGCGGGACGCCACGCCCGCCGGAAGCGGCGTGGCGGCGGAGAAGCCCGCCAGGGTGTCGCGCCAGAAGGTCTCCGTGCGCGCCAGGTCCTGACGCTGGAGCCAGGCGATGTACTCACGATACGCCGGGCCCTTCACGAGGGCCGGGGCATTGCCTTTGACCAGCGCGGCATAGCGGGTGAAGACCGCCTGGCGCAGGAGCGCCGAGCTCCAGCCGTCCGTCAGCAGGTGGTGGAAGCTCCACACCAGCCGGTACGCGTGCTCCTCCGTGCGGATCAGCGCCAGCCGCATCAGGGGCGCATGGGACAGCTCGAACCCGAGCGCCTTGTCCTCCGCGAGGAAGGTCTCCAGACGCGCCTGCTGTTCGGCGACGGGCAGCCCGCGCCAGTCGAGCTCCGTCCACGGCAGCGTCACGCGCGCATGCACGGCCTGGAGCGGGGCTTCCAGCCCCTGCCAGAAGAAGGACGTGCGCAGCACCGGATGGTTCGCGAGGACGTCCTCCCAGGCCTGCCGGAGGGCGCCCAGGTTCAACGCGGAGTGGAAGCTCCAGGAGCGCTGCTCGAAGTACGCACCCGACGCGGACTCCAGCAACGTGTGGAAGAGCATGCCCTGCTGCATGGGCGACAGGGGGTACAGGTCCTCCAGGTCGGGCACCGCCGCCATCACGCGCTCCAGCGCGGAGGCGTCCACCCGGGCGAGCGGGAAGTCCGTGGGCGTGCGGCGGGCCGCATCCTCCGACGCACGGGTCGAGATGAGCGTGCGCAGCGCGGCCACGAAGTCGCGGGCCAGGGACTCGATGGTGGCCTGGGAGTAGAGGTTCTCGCTGTAACCCCAGCTCAGTTGAAGCTGTCCGTCCAGCACCAGTCCACTGACGTCCAGGACGTGGCGGCGAGGTGCACGCGGACTGCGCACCGGGCCGCTGCCTTCACGGGCGATGCGGAAGGCGCTGTCCCCTGCTCCGGACGCGACGCCGTCGAACTGCCCCAGGTAGTTGAAGGACACCTGCGCGGGAGGCGCGGCGCGCAGGGCTTCCACCGTCGCGTCGTCGCCCAGGAAGCGCAAGAGCCCGTAGCCCAGGCCATTGCCCGGCAGGCGCCGCAGGGTGTCGCGGACCGCCCGCAGGCCGTCGCCGGAGCTGCCGGACACCGGCACCTCCAGCAGCACGGGATACACGGCGGTGAACCACCCCACCGTGCGGGAGATGTCCGCGTCCGCGAACAGCTCCTCGCGGCCGTGGCCTTCCAGGTTGACGCGCACGCGGGGCTGTCCCGTCCAGCGCGCCATCGACTGGACCAGCGCCGCGAGCAGCACGTCGTTGATCTGCGCGCGCCATGCACCGGGTACTTCCTGCAACAACAGCCGCGTCTCCTCCACGTCGAGCGACAGCGACACACTGCGCGTCGAGCCCACGACGTTCTCGCCCGCGGCCCTGTCCACGGGCAGCGGCGCGACGTTCCGGGCGCCTTCCAACCAGAAGGCACGCTCGGCCAGCACCTCCGGGGTGTGGGCATGGGCTTCCAGCTTGCGGGCCCACGTCTGGAAGGAGGTCGTCTTCGCGGGCAGCCGGACCGGATGGCCCGAGTCGAGCTGCTGGTACGCCGTCTCCAGGTCCTCCAGCAACACACGCCAGGACACGCCGTCCACCGCGAGGTGGTGCACCGCCAGCAGCAGGCGCGCCGTGTGGCCCGCTCCGCGCTCGATCAACATCGCGCGCAGCAGCAGACCCTCCTCCAGCACCTGGCTTGCCTGAACCTGGGTGGCGGCCTCCTGAAGGGCCAGTGCCTTCGCGGCTTCATCCAGCGCGGAGAGGTCGAGTCGCCGAAGCGTCAGGGGCTGTTCCAGGCCCGCGTTCTCCTGCGACCAGCCCGTGGCCTCGCGGGTGAAGCGCAGGCGCAGGGCGTCGTGGTGCGCGACGAGATGGCGGAGCGCCTGTTCCAGGAGCGCGGCGTCCACCGGACGGCGGACCTCGATCATCAACGACTGGTTGAGGTGATGCGGATCCACGACGTCTTCTTCGAAGAGCCGGCGCTGGATGGGCGTGAGCGGGACGGAGCCTCGGACCTCGCCCTGCTCCGCGACGACGAGCTGGGCGGTCGTGGCGACGCCCGCCAGTGCGGCGATCGTCTGGTGCTGGAAGAGCTGCCGGGTGGTGATGCGCAGTCCGGCCTGTGAGGCACGCGCGACGATCTGGAGGCTGATGATGGAGTCGCCGCCCAGGTCGAAGAAGTTGGCGTGGATGCCCACGTGATCAAGACGCAGCACCTGCGCCCAGATGCGCTCCAGGGTCTGTTCGGTGGACGTGCGCGGCGCGACGTAGTCCCGTGCGTCCGCCTCCGTGCGCTCCGGCTTCGGCAGGGCCTTGCGGTCCACCTTGCCGTTCGCGTTGAGTGGCAGCGCCTCCAGCACCACCAGCGCCGAGGGCACCATGTACTCCGGCAGCCGACCCTTCAGCTCGCTTCGCAGCGCCGTGACTTCCACCGTGTGGCCTGGCTTCGCCACCACGTACCCCACCAGCCGCTTGTCTCCGGGCACGTCCTCCCGCGCCACCACCACCGCCTCGCGCACGCCTTCGCATGCGCTCAGCCCCGCCTCTACCTCACCCAACTCCACCCGGTACCCGCGCACCTTCAACTGGAAGTCCACGCGCCCCAGGAACTCCAGCTTCCCGTCCTCCCGCTGCCGGACCTTGTCTCCCGTCCGGTACAGCCGCCCTCCTGCCTCCTCACCGAAGCCGTCCGGCACGTACCGCTCCGCCGTCAGCTCCGGGCGCCCCACGTACCCGCGCGTCACCACCGCCCCGCCCACGTACAGCTCTCCCGCCACTCCTCGCGGCACCGGACGCCCGCTCCCGTCCAGCACGTACATCCGGGCGTTCCCAATCGGCCGCCCCAACGCCAGCGTCGCCGCCCCTTCGTCCCACGTGCCTTCCACAGGGTTCGTCAGCACGCCGACCGTCGTCTCCGTCGGCCCGTAGTGGTTGAACACCGCGCACTCCGGCGCCAGCCGCTGCACCGTCTCCACCAGCGCACGGTCCGACGCCTCTCCGCCCACCACCAGCCGCTTCAGCGGCAGCACCTGCTTCGCATTCGGCCCACTCAGGAGCGCCCTCAGGTGCGAGGGCACCACCTTCAACCCCTCCACCCGGTGCGCCTGCATGTACGCGCCCAACGCCTCCGCGTCCGACGCCACTTCCTTCGCGACGAGGTGCAGCGTCCCCCCTCCGCACAGCATCGGGAACACCGCCGTGTGCCCAAGGTCCGCAGCCAGCGTCGTCACCGACGCGAAGCTCATTCCTTCCGCCAGCTTCAACCGGCCCCGTATCGTCTCCACGTAGTTGGCCAACTGCCGGTGCTCCACCACCACGCCCTTCGGACGTCCCGTACTGCCTGACGTGAAGATGGCGTACACCGGGTTCTCACCCCGCACGCCCGACTCCACGCGCTCGGTGCTCCCGCCTGCCTCTTCCACCGCTTCAACGAGGACGGTGGTGCATCCCAGCCCCGCCACGTCCTCCGCGTACGCTCGCTGCGTCACCACCACCCGCAGGCTTGCGTCCTCGGCAATCGCCTTCACTCGCGCCGCGGGGAAGGACGTGTCCATCGGCACGTACCCGCCGCCCGCCTTGAGGATGCCCAGCATCCCCACGATGGACTCCACCGTGCGCTCCACGTACAGGCCCACCAGCACCTCGGGGCCCACGCCTTGCGCCACCAGCGCTCGCGCCAGCCGGTTCGCCTTCGCGTCCAGCTCCGCGTACGTCAACTGCTTCCCGTCCGCGACCACCGCCACCGCTCCGGGCACTCGCTCCACCTGCGCCTCGAACCGCGCGGCGATGCTCGCAGACGGCACCGCTTCCGCCGTCTGGTTCCACGTCTCCAGCACCAGCAGACGCTCGGCGGCGTCCAGCAGCGGCAGCGCTCCCACGGACACGTCCGGGTCGGCCGCGATGCCTTCCAGGAGCACCCGCAGGTGCTCCACCATCTGCTCCACCGTCGTCCGCTCGAACAGCTCCGTGCTGTACGCGAGCGCACCGCGGAAGCCCTCATCCGACGCGGCGAGCGACAGGCTCAGCTCGAACTTCGTGTGCTCGCCCTCGACGGGCTCTGGGCTCAGCGTGAGGTCTGGCAGGGCGAGTCTGGTATCGACTGCCGTATTGAGCACGAGCATCGCCTGGAACAGCGGCGTGCGGCCCAGGTCGCGGTCCGGACGCAGCGCCTCCACCAGTCGTTCGAACGGCACCTCCTGGTGCGCGAACGCTCCCAGCGTCGTCTCCCGCACCCGCCCCAGCACTTGCCGGAAGCTGTCGGCCGGAGCCAGTCGCGTGCGCAGCACCAGCGTGTTGATGAACAGACCGATGAGGCCTTCCACCTCCGCTCGCGTCCGACCCGCGACCGGCGTGCCCACGCTGATGTCGTCCTGCCCGCTGTAGCGCGACAGCAGCACCTGCCACGCCGCCAGCACCACCATGAAGGGCGTCGCACCCTCGCGGCGTCCCAGCGCCTTCAGCGCGTCCGACAGCGGCTTCGACAACTGCACAGGCACCGAGCCGCCCCGGGACGTCGACGTCGCGGGACGCACCTTGTCCGTCGACAACTCCAACGCGGCCGGGGCTCCGTCCAGTTCGCGCCGCCACCAGCCGACCTGCTCCTCCAGCACCTCGCCCTGCAGCCAGTCGCGCTGCCATGCCGCGTAGTCCGCGTACTGCAACGGCAGCTCGGGCAGCGGTGAAGACCGGCCCTCGCTGAAGGCCGCGTAGAGCGCACCCAGCTCGCGCACCAGCACGCCCATGGACCCGCCGTCGGAGACGATGTGGTGCAGCACCACCATCAGCAGGTGCTGCCGCTCCCCAGTGCGCAGCAACGTCGCGCGCAGGAGCGGTCCCTGGCCCAGCTTGAAGGGACGCATCGCTTCTGCATGGGCCTGCCGCCGGACCTCTTCCTCACGCTCGGCTTCGGGACGGTCGCGGAGGTCCACCCGCACCAGTCCCGCCTTGAATTCGGCGGCGATGCGCTGGAAGGGCCGTCCTTCCGCGTCGGCGTGGAAGGTGGTCCGCAGGCCCTCATGGCGCTGGATCAACGCGTCGAACGCGCGCTCCAGAGCATCCGCGTCGAGAGTGCCCTCCAGGCGGATGGCATTCGGGATGTTGTAGAGCGGGCTGTCCGGCTCCAGTTGCTCCAGGAAGTACATCCGCTGCTGCGCGAACGACAGGGGCAGCGAATCCGTGCGCGGCACCGGAATGAGCGCCGGAGCCGGGCGCGTGTCACCGGCCCGTGCATCCACCTTGCGCGCCAGCTCCTCCACCGTGGGCGCGTCGAACAACTCACGCAGCGGCAGTTCCACGCCGAAGAGGCCGAACACGCGTGCCACCACGCGCGTCGCCAGCAGCGAGTGTCCACCCAGCTCGAAGAAGTCGTCCCGAGGCCCCACCCGCTCCACGCCCAGCACCTGCGCGAAGAGACCGGCCAGCAGCTCCTCGGTCGGCGTGGGAAGCCAGCCGAGGTCCGAGTCCTTGCGCTCCGCTCCGGCCTCGGGCTTCGGCAGTGCCTTGCGATCCACCTTCCCGTTCGCGTTGAGCGGCAGGGACTCCAGCACCACGAACGCCGACGGCACCATGTACTCCGGCAGCCGCCCCTTCAGCGCGCTTCGCAGACTCGTCGCGTCCGCCGTGTGGCCCGCCTGCGCCACCACGTACGCCACCAGCCGCTTGTCTCCGGGCGCGTCCTCTCGCACCACCACCACCACGTCGCGGAGGGATGGCTGCGCCCCCAGCGCTGCTTCCACTTCTCCCAGCTCGATGCGGAAGCCTCGCACCTTCACCTGGAAGTCCATTCGACCCAGGTACTCAAGGCTGCCGTCCCGGCCCCACCGCACCTTGTCTCCCGTGCGGTACAGCCTCGCTCCTGCCTTCTCGCTGAAGCCGTCCGGTACGAAGCGCTCCGCCGTCAACCCGGGCTGCCCCAGGTAGCCTCGCGCCAGGCCCTCGCCGCCCAGGTACAGCTCGCCCGGCGCGCCCACCGGCACCGGCTGCCCCTTCGCGTCCAGCACGTACGCCTGCGTGCCTTCCAGCGGGCGCCCAATCCTCGGCTCCGTCTTCGCTCCGCGCTCCACTCGCGCGTGCGTCGAGTACGTCGTGTCCTCCGTCGGGCCGTAGAGGTTGTTGACTTCCTTCACCTGCGGCAGTGCGTACAGCGCCTGCACCAGTCGGTTCGGCAGCGCTTCGCCCGCCAGGTTCACCGTCGCAACCGTCGACGGAATGCCTCCGCTTCTCACCAGCTCCGCCACCGCCGACGGCACCGTGTTCAGCAACGTCACGCGTCCGGCTTCCTTCAACGAGGCCAGCGCCAGCGCGTTCTCCGCCACCACCACCGTGCCGCCGCTCACCAGCGGCGCGAAGACTTCGAACACCGACAGGTCGAAGTTCAGCGACGTCGCCGCAAGCACGCCCTTCAACTGCTCCGCCTTGAACGTCCCCTTCGCCCACTTCAGGAACGCCACCGCGCTCGCGTGCGTCACCGCCACGCCCTTCGGTCGGCCCGTGCTTCCCGACGTGTACAGCACGTACGCCAACTGCCCTGCCGCTCCCGTGTTGCCCAGGCTCTCCACCGGGTAGCCGTTCAGCACCGTCGCGTCCGTGTCCAACCTCACGCGCTGGCCCGTGTACTCCGGCAGCACGTCCTCCAGGCCCGCCTGCGTCACCACCACCGGCGCGCCTGTCCCCTCCAGCATGTAGGCCAGTCGTTCCTTCGGGTACGTCGCGTCCAGCGGTACGTACGCCGCCCCCGCCTTCAGCACCCCCAGCAGCGCCACCACCATCGCTTCCGTGCGCTCCACGCACACGCCCACCCGGCTCTCCTCACCCACTCCCAACGTCCGCAGGTGACGCGCCAACTGGTTCGCTCGCGCTTCCACCTGCGCGTACGTCAGCTCCGCGCCTTCGTGCACCACCGCCACTGCTGCCGGCGTCTTCGCCGCTTGCGACGCGAAGAACCCGTGGATCGTCTGCGCACCACCCACCAAGCCGTCACGATCGAGGGCCGATACGCCCGCGAAGTGCTTCAGCACCTGCTGACGCTCTTCGGTTGCCAGCAACGGCAGGTCCCAGACGCTCGCGTCCGTATCGTTCGCGATGCCGTCCAGCAGCACACCCAGGTGCCCCAGCAGTCGCTGCGCCGTCTCCGCGTCGTACAGGTCCGTGTTGTATTCGAGCGACGCCGCGAGGCCTTGCTCCGTCTCCGCCATCCCCAGCGTCAGATCGAACTTCGCCGTCGCCCCTTCCGTCTCCAGCGACCGCAGCGCCAGCCCGGCGTTCGGACGCACCTCTCCCGTGTTCGGCGAGACCGTCTGCATCGTGAACATCACCTGGAACAGCGGCGTGCGGCTCAAGTCACGCTCGGGACGCAGCTCTTCCACCAGCTTCTCGAACGGCACTTCCTGGTGCGCGTACGCACCCAGCGTCTTCTCACGCACCTGGCGCAGCACCTGTCGGAAGCTCGCGCCCTCCTCCAGCTTCGTGCGCAGCACCAGCGTGTTCACGAAGAAGCCGATGAGTCCTTCCAGCTCCGTCCGGTTGCGGCCCGCGATGGGCGTTCCCACGCTGATGTCCTGCTGGCCGCTGTAGCGCGCCAGCAGTACCTGCCATGCCGCCAGCAGCACCATGAAGGACGTGGCGCCCTCCTGGCGTGCCAGCGTCTTCAGCGATTCGTTCAGTGCCTTCGGCAGCAGCAGGGACGCGTTGGCACCGTCGAAGCGCTGCACCGCCGGGCGAGGACGGTCTGTCGGCAGCTCCAGCGCATGCGGGGCGCCTTCCAACTGCTGACGCCACCAACCGAGTTGCGCCTCCAGCACGTCGCCCTTCAGCCAGCCACGCTGCCACACCGCGTAGTCCGCGTACTGCACCGCCAGCTCCGGCAGCGGTGACTCGCGGCCCGCCGCGTAGGCGCTGTAGAGCGCCGAGACTTCGCGCACCAACACGTCCATCGACCAGCCGTCGGACACGATGTGGTGCATCACCAGCACCAGCACGTGTTCGGTGGCACTCAGCCGCACCAGCGTCGCGCGGAAGAGCGGGCCCTGGCTCAAGTCGAACGGACGCAGGGCTTCCACGCCCACCTGCTTTCGGAGGGCCACCTCACGCTGTGATTCCGGCAGGCCGTCCAGCGCCGTGAAGCTCCAGGTCGCTTTCTGGACCGGAGCGACCACCTGGAAGGGCTGACCGTCGTGCACCTGGAACGACGTGCGCAGGGACTCGTGACGACGCACCAGTTCGTCGAAGGTGCGGCGCAGGGCCTCCACGTCCACGGTGCCACTCATCCGCACCGCCATCGGGAGGTTGTACGACGCGCTCCCGGGCTGGAGCTGATCCAGCAGCCAGAGGCGCTGCTGCGCGAAGGACAACGGCTCCCGTCCCGTCCGCGCCACGGCGTCCAGCTTCGGTACCGTCAACGCCTGTCCCGTGCTCCGGGCCGCCTCGACCTTGAGGGCCAGCTCCGCGACCGTGGGGGCCTCGAAGAGGGCTCGCAGCGGCAGTTCGACGTTGAACGCCGTGCGGATGCGCGACACCGCCTGCGTCGCCAACAGCGAGTGGCCTCCCAGTTCGAAGAAGCTGTCCTGGATGCCCACCTGCTTCACGCCCAGCACCTGCGCCCAGAGGTTCGCCAACACCTCTTCGGTTTCCGTGCGCGGTGCCACGTAGACCTTCGTGCGCTCCGCTCCGGCCTCCGGCTTCGGCAGCGCCTTGCGGTCCACCTTCCCGTTCGCGTTGAGCGGCAGCGCCTCCAGCACCACGAACGCCGACGGCACCATGTACTCCGGCAACCGGCCCTTCAGCGCGCTTCGCAGCGTCGCCACGTCCACGCGATGGTTCGGTTGAGGCACCACGTACGCCACCAGCCGCTTGTCTCCCGGCGCGTCCTCTCGCACCACCACCACCGCGTCGCGGATGGATGGCTGCGCCCCCAGCGCTGCTTCCACTTCTCCCAGCTCGATGCGGAAGCCTCGCACCTTCACCTGGAAGTCCATTCGCCCCAGGTACTCAAGGCTGCCGTCCCGGCCCCACCGCACCTTGTCGCCCGTGCGGTACAGCCTCGCTCCTGCCTTCTCGCTGAAGCCGTCCGGTACGAAGCGCTCCGCCGTCAACCCCGGCTGCCCCAGGTAGCCTCGCGCCAGGCCCTCGCCCCCCAGGTACAGCTCGCCCGGCACGCCCACCGGCACCGGCTGCCCCTTCGCGTCCAGCACGTACGCCTGCGTGCCTTCCAGCGGACGCCCAATCCTCGGCTCCGTCTTCGCTCCGCGCTCCACCCGCGCGTGCGTCGAGTACGTCGTGTCTTCCGTCGGGCCGTAGAGGTTGTTGACCTCCTTCACCTGCTGCAGTGCGTACAGCGCCTGCACCAACCGGTTCGGCAGCGCTTCGCCCGCCAGGTTCACCGTCTCTACCGTTGACGGAATGCCTCCGCTTCTCACCAGCTCCGCCACCGCTGACGGCACCGTGTTCAGCAATGTCACCCGGTGCGCTTCCTTCAACGAAGCAAGGGCCAGCGCATTCTCCGCCACCACCACCGTGCCGCCGCTCACCAGCGGCGCGAAGACTTCGAACACCGACAGGTCGAAGTTCAGCGACGTCGCAGCCAGCACTCCCCTCAACTGCTCCGCCTTGAACGTCCCCGTCGCCCACTTGAGGAATGCCACCGCGCTTGCGTGCGTCACCGCCACGCCCTTCGGTCGGCCCGTACTTCCTGACGTGTACAGCACGTACGCCAACTGACTGGGGACGCTGCTCGCGTTGCCCAGACCTGCTTCCGAGTACGCGGCCAACAGACTCGCATCCGTGTCGAGCCGCACGCGCTGGCCCGCGTACTCCGGCAGCACGTCCTCCAGGCCCGCCTGCGTCACCACCACTGGCGCGCCCGTCCCCTCCAGCATGTAGGCCAGTCGCTCCTTCGGATACGTCGCGTCCAGTGGGACGTACGCCGCCCCCGCCTTCAGCACCCCCAGCAGCGCCACCACCATCGCTTCCGTGCGCTCCACGCACACGCCCACCCGGCTCTCCTCGCCCACCCCCAACGTCCTCAGGTGACGCGCCAACT
>NZ_RAVZ01000208.1 GCF_003611635.1 Corallococcus terminator
CCACACCACGCCCTCCCGCGCCTCCAGCCGCGCGTGCAGCACCACCCCGGCCTCCAGCCGCTCCGAGGCGAGGCGCCAGCGCGTCTCCGCGACCTGCGTGCCGCCGTCGCGCGACAGCGTCGCGGTGGCCACCACTTCGCCCCACAGCCGCGTGCCCACTTGGACGTAGCGCAGCACCAGGCGCAGCACCGGCTGCGCCTGCGCGAGCAGCACGAACACCGGTAGCGTCTGGGCGTCCACCGCGCCCGGGGCGACCTGGAGGCCCAACGAAAGCGAGAGTCCGTCCGGCGCGGGGTTGTCCGGATGGAAGGCGTCGGGCACCACCGGCGTGGGGTGGACGCGCAGCGCGGCGGTCCCGGTGCCGGACAGGAGCAGGCCGCCGGAGGACGGGAGCCAGGAAGCCCCCGGCGTCAGGTCCACGCGGCCTCCACGAGCGCGCTCCTGCCCCTGGTCGCTTGCCTCCAGGTGCGCCAGGGACGTGGGCAGGGTGGGCTCACCGCGAGACAGCAGGCGGACCTTCGTGGCGCCTTCCGGCACGTCCTCGCCCAGCAGTGACGGGCGGAGGATCATCTGTCCGCGCGTGGGAATGGAGAGCGCGACAGTGTCCATGATAGACGCCAGGTCCACCTGCGACGCCGCCCACAGGTCCACCTGCACATCGACGGTCATCGCCCGGGGCGCCCGAAGCCGGCTCAGGTACGCGCGCCCTTCCTGGGCCCGCTCCGGAGGCTCCAATCCCAGGGCCCCCGCGATGCTGGCGGCCACGGGCAGCACCTCCACGCTGGAGCGGAAGTCGAGCGACGGGATGCCGGGGTCCGCGCTGATCGCGATCCGCCCGCCTTCGGCGTCCCACCGGCAGGTGACGGCGGCGAGCGCGGCGAGCAGCAGCGGATCCGTGAGCGGCGCCCCGGACAGGTCCTGGAACTGTCCACCCGCGAGCGCGCCCGAGAGCTTCGTGTTGAGCGCCGCGACGAGCGCGGGGCCGGTGGTGGCAGTGCCGAACGAACCGCCCGGAAGGCCCGTGAGCGTGACCATGGCCAGGCCATCCAGCCGCAGCTTGAGCGCACCGCCCGCGGGCACGCTGTCCGCCGAGCCCCGGGGCCTGCCGATGAGGTGGCCCGGGATACGGACGGTGGACGTGGCGGTGCGGCCGTTCTCGCGCTCGGGTTCGGGATGGAGCCCCAGCGGACCGACGACGGAGAAGAACGGCACGCGCGAGGGCCGGTAGCCTTCATCCACATAGCCATGCGCGGCGAAGACGCGCGCGTCACCGCTGCGCAAGGCCATCCGGCCCTGCCACAGCAAGCCACTGAGGATCTCGCGAATCACGCGGCCTCACCGGCTGCCCACGAAGGCAATGGCCGTCTGGATTCAAGCTGCTGTGTCACGGCATCCCCCCGGACCCGCAGAACAAGAATGTCTTGGTGCTTCGCGCGGCGACAATGAAGCAGAAAGCTCGTCATCGTCAATACTGCAAGCGCGTCAGTCGTTGCCCATCAATGTGTCAAACCTGACGCTCATCCCGCCCTGGAAGGCATTGATGTCCAAAGCCTCACGGGCGGGCATGCGCCACCTCCCCCCTGGTTGCTCCCCTCACCCTCCGCGAGGACGCACGCCATCCTCCTGCCTGGGGGCGTGATGCAATTCACCGACTTCGTGGCCCTGGCCGCGCGTCTTTTCGAGGGCGCGGGCGTGGGAGTGATGGTGGTGGGGGCGGTGGCCGCCATGGGGCTCGTCGCCGTGCGCTACCGGGGAGCCCAGCGCAAGGAGGGCTACCGCGTGCTGCGCCATTACCTGGGCAGCGCCATCCTGCTGGGGCTGGAGCTGCTCGTGGCGGCGGACATCATCCGCACCGTCACCGAGACGCCCACGCTGCAACAGGTCCTCATCCTGGGCCTCATCGTCCTCATCCGGACCTTCCTCAGCTTCACACTGGAAGTGGAGATTGCAGGACGCTGGCCCTGGCAGCAGGGGCGGCACGACGAAGACCGTCCCCGCGTGGATACAACAGCAGACGATTCAAGACCGCCACGGCCATGAGCAGACACGGGGAGGGCCCCCGGGTCGCCTCCGGGCTGACGGTCTGAATCCAGACATGTTGCCTTGCTCAGTGGGTGGCGGGCGCGGTGCGAGTGCGTTTCACCCATTCACGCCAGGCCGCGACGTCCTCGCCCAGGTCTCGGCCCGCGAGGATGGCCAACGCCTTGCGCGCGGGTTCCCGGTCGATGGCCTGCTGCATGCCCGCCATCTCCACCAACACCTCCCCCGCCTGGTTGAGGATGCGCTCCCGCCGCGCGGCGCCTTCCGTCTCCACGATGCGCACCAGCGCCCAGGCCGCCTTGTTGCGATCACTGGACAGCGGGAACCACAGCGCCTCCAGCACGGGCTCCAGCGGGATGAGGGCCTTCGCCTGTCCCTGCTGCGCGGTGCCCAGCAGTCGCAGGGCTTCGTTGCGGACGCCCTCGAAGGGGTCATGCACGGAGGGGCTGACGTGGCGCACCAGCTCCTCGCGCGAGCGCACGTAGGACAGGAGGATGGCGGCGGTCATCCGCTTCGAATCGTCCCGGTCCTCGCGCAGCACGCGCACCAGCGCTTCGGCGTTCCGGGGAACCCCGTCGATGAATTTCGCTTCGAGCGGCGCGAGCTGGGGATGGTTGAAGCCGCCGTAGCACGTCAGGGCCTGGCATCCTCCCTGGGCCGTCTCACTGACGGCACCCTCGCGCCGGAGCTTCCAGTAGGCTTGCTGGTAGGCGCCCCACGCGGCGATGAGTCCTTCCGGGTCCTCGACCGTGCCCGTGGGCGCAGGGGCGAAGCGCATCCGCCATTCGTCGCCCGGTTCAATCAGATCCACGGTGACGCGGAAGGTGTGCGTCGGCGGATAGGTGACCATGGAATAGCGGCAGAACGGCAGCGGATGCGCCGCCAGCAGGCGCGGCTTGCTCTCCAACAGGTACGGCGTGAACTCCCCCGCCTCCAGGTTGAAGCGCGCACCGGGCGTGGGCATGCCAATGAGCCTCAGCAGCTCCTCCCGGGGGAGCTTGCGGATGCCAAACACCTCCACACCTTCGAAGAGATACAGGGGAGAGGGCGCGGGAGGGCTGGCGACTTCGACCGGAGCGGGCGTGGACGGAAGGCTGGCCATTCCGGTGGACCGGGCAGGCGTGGCGCAGGCGGAGCACAGAAGCAGGCCCACGGGCAGCAGCTTGCGAAGGTCGTTCATGGTGTCTGGACTGTAGTCCCCCCTGCGAAGGGCAGGAAGGCAGACACGGCGCGCGGGGACCGGCCAATCAGCGGCTGCGCCCCTGGGCGGTCGGTGGATGCCAGGAACGCCCGGGGATGCACACCCTCCAGTTCAGGCCACTTCAGCGGTGGGAGGCGGCGTCACGGGGCCCCGCTTCCCCGCTTGCCAGGAAGGGGCCGTGGGCCCGGGAGGCGCGCGTGGAAAGTCCCAGCGCAAGCTTCGACAGCGCGGCCAACGCGGGCATGACCGAAGCGCAATCCCGCCTGCTCCTCGAGACCCTGGTGGCCTGCACGCCCGTGGGCCTCGCCGTGGTGGACCTGGAACAGCGCTTCGTCCAGGTCAACGAAGCCCTGGCGGAGATGAACGGCATTCCGCGCGCCGCCCACCTGGGCCGCAAGGTCCAGGAACTCCTCCCCGACCTGTGGGCCATCCTGCGGCCCCAATACCAGCACATCATGGATGGCGGAGAGGCGCGGACGTTCGAACTCAGCGGCGCGACGCCCAAGGCCGCGGGGGTGGAGCGCCACTTCCTCACCAGCTACTACCCCATGCGGACGCCCTCGGGCGTGCTGCTGGGCATCGGCATCATCGTCGTGGAGGTCACCGAACAACGCCGCGCCCACGACGCGCTCCAGGCCAGCGAGGAGCGCTACCGCTCGCTGGTGGAAGCCATGGCGCAGCCGGTGTGGACCACCAACAAGCGGGGCGAGGTGATTGAGCCCGCGCCGCGCTGGCTGGCCTTCACCGGCCAGACGCACGAGGAACACCTGGGACTCGGCTGGCTCGCCGCCATCCATCCGGAGGACCGCAAGCGCGTGGTGCGGGGATGGGTGGACTCCCTGCGCACGCGTGCGTCCTACCGGGGAGAGTTCCGCCTGAAGTTCCATACGGGCGGCTACCGGGACGTGGTGGGCCGCGCCGTGCCCGTCTTCAACAAGGAAGGAGACATCCGCGAGTGGGTGTCCACGGCGGAGGACGTCACCGACCGCAGGCAGGCGGAGGCGCAGGTGGAGAACGAGCGGGCGCGGCTGCACTCCGTGTTGATGAGCGCGCCCGCGTCCATCGCCATCCTGTCGGGCCCGGAGCAGCGCTTCACCCTGGTCAATCCCCTCTACCGGCGCCTGTCGGGGGGAATGGACCTGACCGGCAAGTCCCTGCGGGAGCTGGCCCCGGCCGGGGATGAGTACTCGGAGCTCCTGGAGCGGGCCTTCACCACCGGAGAGGAGCAGACCCAGAAGGAGGTGCCCATCGCCACCGACCTCAACGGAACCCGGAAGGGCGTGCCGCGCCGCTTCGACATCGTCTACCAGCCGATGCGCGACGTGAACGGACGGGTGGACTCCGTGCTGTCGTTCGCCGTCGACGTGACGGACAAGGTGGCGGCACGGGAGAAGTTGGAGGAATGGGCCGCGTCGCTCCGCAACCAGCAGCAGTGGCTGGAGGCGGTGCTGGACCGGACGCCCGTGGCGCTGATCCTCATGGAGCCGCGCACCGGCCGGGCCCTGTTCTCCAACCAGGCGGCCCGGCAGATGGCCGGCAGCGACGTTCCCGAAGGCCTCCAGCTTGAACGCTACGCGGACACGCACCTCTTCACGGACGAGGCGGGCCGGAGGCTGCGCAGCGACATGGTGCCGGGTGTCCGAGCCGCCCGCGGAGAGCCGGTGCACGCCTCCCCCGTCGTCTGGCACACGCCCACCGGGCGCTACTCGCTGCTCGTGGAGGCCGCGCCCCTGCCCGCCCAGCACGGCCGTCCGGCGGCGGTGCTGCTGGCCCTCCAGGATGTGAGCGAGCTGAGAAAGACACAGGCCCAATTGCAGCACGCGGTGAGTCTGCGGGACGAATTCCTGACGGTGGCGTCCCATGAATTGAAGACGCCGCTGACGCCCTTGCAGCTCAAGCTCCAATCCCTGGTGCGCGATGCACAGACGGCCGACTCCCTGGAGTCCCTGCGCGAGCGCGTGGTGCGCACCTCGGAGAGCGTCTCCGGGCAGATCCGCAAGATGACCACGCTCATCAATGACCTGCTGGAGGTGACGCAGTTGACGGGCCCGGCCGCGCCGCTGCGCCTGGAGCCGGTGGACCTGGGCTCCGTGGTCCAGGAGGTGGTGGAGCGCTTCCAGCCCCAGGCGGCGAAGGCAGGCTGTGACCTGCGTCTCCAGGCGCTGCCCGGCGTGGTGGGCCAGTGGGACCGCCACCGGCTGGAGCAGGTGACGACCAGCCTTATCTCCAATGCACTGAAATACGGCGCGGGGCTTCCGGTGACGGTCACGGTGGAGCGGGCCCAGGGAATGGCAAGGCTTCGCGTGAAGGACGAAGGCATTGGCATCGCACCGGAAAGCCTCCAGGCCATCTTCGATAAATTCACCCGCGCTGTTTCGACACGTCACTATGGAGGTCTGGGATTGGGCCTCTTCATCACGCGACAGATTGTCGAAGCGCATCAGGGCACGCTGCGGGCGGAGAGCCAGCCCGGCCAGGGCGCATCCTTCATCATGGAGCTGCCCCTGGGCGCCCGGAACACCAGGACCCCCTGAGTCTTCCAACCCCTTGCATCCGGGCCTTCGCGACCCATTTCCTGCTCATTCCCGACGGCCCCTGACTATGTTTCGCGCCGCTGTCTGGGTATCATGAGGCTCGCGGTGCGCGTCCCGCCGGAAGCGGCCGGAGCGCCCTCATGCCCATGCCCAAGTTCCCGCTGAAACACGGTGCCCTCGTCGCGCTCCTGCTGGGGAGCCTGCCCGCCCGGGCCCAGTCCACCCTGCCCGGCTTCGACCTGGAGCACCTGGAGGTCAACGTCGGCCGCGGCCTGTCGGTGTTGCGCAATGGAGAGCTGCTGGTGCCCGGCGGGTTGAGCGTGGGACTCGTGGGGCAGTATCAGCAATTGCCCCTGGTGCTGCTCAATGGTGAGCGCCAGTTGGAGCTCGTGCGCAACCGGGCCTCCGCCGTGCTGTCGGGCAGCTACGGCGTGCTGCCGTGGCTGGAGGTGGGCGCCCAGGTGCCCATCGTGCTGTGGCAGCAGGGCGAAGACCCCAGCACGGTGGGCCTGACGCCGCTCGCGTCGCAGGGGCTGGGCACGCCGGAGGTGCAGGCCCGGCTGGGCGTGCTGTCCCGGCGCGACGACCAGCCCGTGGACCTGGCCGTGGACCTGGGCCTGGGGCTGCCGCTGGGCAGCGCGGCGGTGCTGGGGCGGGACTCCGGCTTGCGCGTGCGGGCCCTGGCGCACGTGGGCACGCAGGTGGGAAGCCTCAAGCCCTCGCTGGAGGCCGGCGTGCTCCTGCGCTCGCGAAACCCCCTCTCCGCGCCGGGCGCCACCGGGCAGGCCCTGGAGGTCCGCCTGGGCGCCGGGGTGACCACCTCCGGCCTGGGGCTGCGCGGGGAGCTGGCCGTGAAGGCGGCCTTCGCGGCGGACATGTCCCAGCCTTCCGTGGAGGTGCTCGGCGGCGGACGCATCCCGCTCTCCGACGGCCTGGAGCTGCACGCGCTCGCGGGGCCCGGGCTGGGCAACACTCCCGGCACGCCCATCGCCCGGGTGCTGTTGGGCGTGTCGTTTCGCAGCGAACCGCCTCCGCGCATGGAGACGCTCCCGGAGCCCGTGCCCCAACTGCGGCTGGAGGAGTTCCAGACGCGGCCGGAGCGCCGCCCCGCGCAGCACGTGGAGCCGGTGCCCACGCGCGAGCTGCTTCCCCCCGAGCCTGAGTCCTCCCCCCAGCCATGACCTTCGAGCCGCGCGTCATCCTCGCCGCGTTCGACGGCAGCACGCCGCCCCTGGTGGGCACCCCGCCCGCGTGGCTCGAACGAAGCTGGGAGGATCCGGACGGCTTCGTCGCCGCGCTCACCCCCGTACACACCGGCCGGAGTCCTCCGTTCAAGAGCCGCGCGGGTCAGCACCACGACTTCTTCCACGACCTGGTGGTGCGCCACGCCACCACGGACCGCATCGCGCTGCGCAGCTACTCGCGCACCCAGGGCTGGCGCACGCTGAGCTACCGCCAACTGCATGATCAGGCCACGCGCCTGGCCACCGCCTGGGCGGGGCTGGGCGTGAAGCCCGGCGCGAAGCTGTGCCTGCTGCTGCCCCCAGGCCCGGATCTAATGATGGCGCTGTGCGCCGCGCTGGGCCTGGGCGCGTGCGTGAGCCTGCTGCCGCCAGGGGCCCGCACGTTCGTGGCCCGCAGGCTCGCGGCGCTCGCGCCCCAGCACATCGCCGCCGAACCGCACCAGGCGCCGCTGCTGGGCCCCTTCGCGGGCACGCTCCTGCCGCTCAAGACCCAGGTGCCAGCCGCGCTCGCGTCGTACACGTACAAGCCCGCGGAGCCGGTGGGCCTGTTGTTCTCCCCGCTGGCGTCCCCCTCCGACGTGCCCGTGCCGCTCACCGCCGGGGACGCGTGGCGAGGCGCCCTGGTGGACGGGCTCATCACCTTCGGCCTGTCCCCCGGCGACCATCTGGCGGCGCCGGGCTTCGCCCCCCTCCAGCACCTGCCCGCGCTGTACTTCACCACGCTCCTGCGCGGCGCGACGTACCTGCACGTGGAGCCCCAGGACCTGGAGGCCACGCCCGCCCTGCTCACCGAGCACCCGGTGCGCGCGCTGGGCGTCACCCCCGGCCTGCGCGACCTGCTGGCCCGCTCGCGCGTGACGCTCAAGAACGTGGGCCTGTGGTTCAGGGATCCGCAGGCCCCGTTCGACTTCCAGGCGTGGCGCGACGGACTCAAGGCCTGCGGGCTGTCCAGCGTGCCCGGCGGCAACGTGTCCGTGGACGCGACGTGGGGCGGCGCGGTGCTGTGCTCCCCAAGGCGCGTGGGAGAGGTGCACACGGACGCGCTGCCCACGCCCGGGCGGACCTGGGCCCTGCGGGATTTCACCGACAGCGGCCAGGACGCCGTGGGAGACGCGGGCCTCTTCACCCCGCTGCCCGACAAGGGCCGGCCCCCCGCGCACGTCGTGCTCGCCCGCGTGCGAGGCCAGTACCACTACGCCGGCGCGCGAGAGCCCCGCCGCGAGGGCCGGGTGTTCCCCTTCGCGGAGATGTCCCAGGTGCTGCGCGAAGGGCCGGGGCCCCGGCTGGACGCGGTGGGCCTGGCCGTGCCGGTGAGCGGCATGGCGAACGCGTACCGCGGCGTGCTGCTGGTGTTCACCGGGGACCTGCCCCCGGACGTCACCGTCACCGACGCGGACCTCCGCCGCCGCCTGGAGCAGGGCCTGGGCGCGGACGCCCTGCCTGAGCGCATCGAACGCTTCGCGTTGCACGCCCGGCGGGTGGACAGCGTCGTGGACGGGCCGGTGGACGAGGACTGGTGCAGGACGCAGTACCTCACGGGCTCGCTGCGCATGAAGTCGCAGGACCCCTTGTTCCAGGCGCTCACCACCCTGCGCGCCCGGTTGGAGCCAAGCTGATGGGAAGCCAGGTCGTGTCCGGTGCCCTCCTCCAATGTACCTTCGGCGCGGCGCCATCCGCGCTGTCGGTGCTGCCCGCCAACAGGGTGATGTCCGCCGCCCCTTCGGCCACGATGATGGACTTCGTGCCGGCGATGAACATCCCGCCCTTCGGCATGTGTCAGTCGCCAGCCAACCCCACCGTGGCCGCCGCCACCGCCGCCGCGCTGGGCGTCCTCACGCCCATGCCGTGCATGCCCGTCACCACGCCCTGGGTGCCCGCCGCCTCGAAGGTGTGCATCAAGGGCAAGCCCGCGCTCACCAGCGACTCCTCGTGCACCTGCGCCTATGGCGGCGTCATCAAGATCAACGTGCCCGCCCAGATGAAGGCGCAGTTGAAGTGAGGCGCCGCGTGCCTCACCCGCCTCCGGGCCGGGGCACGTAGCGCAGCGGCGCTTCGCGCTGGGGCAGCCGCACCTCCAGCTCCACCACGTCCTCCGCGCTCCAGCACGCGAGCAGCTCCACCAGCCGTCCGCAGAGCAGGTCCACCAGCGGCAGCAGCGACGCGTCCATGGGCCCGAAGCCCAACTGGTACACGTACTTGAAGCCCGCCGCGCTCCGGGCGAAGGGCTTGGGCTTCACGGTCAGCTCCGTCAGCGATGGCAGCAGGTCGCGGAAGTAGCGCTGCGCGCGCACGCCGAGCACCTCCAGGAGGAACACCAGGTCCTCGCGTCCCAGGAAGCGCTGCGTGCGCAGCGCCAGCAACTGCAACAGCGCCTGCTGCCCGTGCTCCACCGGGTTGTCGCCCCCGGGCGCCACCGTGCCCACCAGGCTCCACGGCACGCCTTCCAGGAAGCGATCCGCCAGCACCGGCCGGTAGCCCCGGGCATCGAAGCGCGGCGGCAGGGGCTGGTGCCACAGGCCCTCCACGCCCAGCCGCACCGGCCGCAGGAAGGCGTCCGGCAGCTCCGCGTTCAGCCACGCCGTGCGCGACAGGCCGTGGCCCTCGTGCTCCATCTCGTACGTCTCCGGGCCACCCGCGATGGCGCCGGGCCTGAGGGGCACCATGCCCTTGGCCCCAAGCTGGTACACGCCCACCACCGCGTTGAGCCGGTAGCCCGCCGCCAGCTCCGGGTGCTGCACCGCGTGGCGCTCCTTCGTGCCGTCATGTTCGATGGGCGTCGCCATGGCGCGCTGCAGGTTCACCACCGGCACCGCGTGCGCCACGAACGAATCCCGGGTGAGCACCAGCTCCGAGGGCCAGCGCCCCGAAAGCCGCAGGCTCAGCGTGAAGCCCTGCCAGTTGCGCGGCGCGGGCGGGATGCGCGTCTCCAGGAACAGCTCCTGCTGCGGGAAGTGCAGGAGCTGCCGCAGCCGCTGGAGCGGATGTTCTGACACCTCCCCCTCCACGGGCACCGGGGGCGGCGCGCCAAAGCGCACCGGCCCTTCGTGCGCGTCGAAGGGCTTCACCTCGTGCTCCACGTCCCCGTCATCGAAGCTCACCGTCGCGGAGCGGAAGGACGACTTCAACTGGAAGAACACCGCCAGCGCGGCCCGGAAGTCGTTGAGGTGGTTGATGTGCAGCCGCACCACGCCGGGGTCGTCGTTGCGCGGAAAGCCGCCCTCGAAGACGAGCCGCAGTCGCGCGCCTTCATCCCCCTGGCGCTCCAGCCGCGCCTGGGTGAGCCGCACCGGCAACAGCCGCAGCGGCGCGAGCGTGCGCAGGGTGAGCGGCCCGGTGGGCCCGCCCGTCTCCCCCGGGTTGAGCAGGAAGGGCGTGCCCCGGGGCAGGTCCGCGGCGTCCACGAAGCGCGCGTCCGGCTCCGCGCGCACCATGGCCATCGCGGGCACCGGATTGAGCAGGTAGGCGAAGTGCTGCTGGAACAGCCGCAGCGTGCTGCGCTCCAGGGTCCGCTGGCCCGCGCGGCGGGTGCGCGCGGTGAACAACGCCATGGCCTCCGTGAGGCGCCGCACGTCCGCGTCCTCGCCGTCCAGGGGCGCCGCCGGGTGCAGGGCCGTGTAGCCCAACCGGAACTTCTCCAACGCCTGGAGTTCCTCCAGGAACGACGCGTACAGCGCTTCGTCCATCTTCATGGCCTCACCCCTTCTCTTCGACGCGCAGGTACATCCGGCCCTCGGCCACCTCGATGAGCTGGGTGTCCTTCTCCTGCGTGCGCTGGATGCGCAGGAGCGGCTTCGCGTCCTGGTACAGGTGCTGGATGGAGGTCTCGCTCTGGTCCGTCTTGCCCATCAGCAGGTGGTTGCCCTGCGACTCCTTGGGAAGCCGCGCCCCGGGCCGCCACTCCAGGAAGCGATCCAGGCGCGCGTCCTGGTATCCCAGTGACACCAGCAACCGCGTTTCCTTGTCCGCCGGGAAGTAGAAGTGCCCGGGCTGCTGGTGCGGTTCGTACGGCACGCGGATCTCCTTGTCCCACAGGGGCAGGCGCACCCGGTACGACTCCACCGACGTCTTCGAGTCCTGGCGCACCTGGTAGGTGCGCTCCTCTTCCTTGCCCTCCTCGCTCACCACCCTCCCCTCGCCCAGGAAGGGCCAGCGCGGCGGGCGGAAGGCCGGGCGGCGGAAGGTCTTGTCCGCGGCCTCCTCCAGCGTGCCCTTCAGCGACAGCTCGTAGACGTTGAAGAGGCCGTCCGGGTCGTGCGCCGCGTCGTCCTCCACCGCTCTGGCCTCCAGCCTGAGCGCATGCAGCCGGTACTGCTTGCTGTGCGTCGCCAGCCCCTTGCTGCCGTCCGGCCCCAGCGAGTACAGCCCGTTGAGCACCAGCGCCACGCGCGGGTAGCGCGCGAAGGTGACGCGCACCTGCGGGCCCTCCAACTGCTGACGCGCCGTCTCCAGCGTCACCCGGTCCGTGAGCGTGTCCTCCAGCGTGGAGGTGATGAGCCGCTCGGTGAGGACGCCGGCAATCGCGTCCGCGTTCTCCACCGGCTTGCGCGGCGTGCCCGCGTCCACGTAGCTGTTGAGCACCGACAGCGCGTCGCGCCGGGGCTCCGGGAAGCGCAGGTCCACGCGGTGCAGGTCGTCGCGCGCCAGCTCCAGCGCCTCGCCGCCCTCCGGCTTCGCGTCCGCGAGCGTGTACTTGCCCGTCGCGTAATCCAGGAACAGGCCCGTGTTCGAGCGCGCCTGCACCCAGTGCACGAAGTCCAGGAAGCTGGCCCCACAGTCGTCGTCCGCGCCCAGCCCCAGCGTGTGCAGGGGGTGCTTCGTCTCCGCCGCCTTCCACTGGAAGGCCACGTCCAGGCCCTGGGGCGTGTTCGCGACGACGACCTCCTTGAGCGACTGGTCCACCCACACGCCCGTGGGGAAGTGGCGGCGCCACAGCATCGCCGCCGGGTCCACCAGACGGATGCGGTAGTGCCGCTGCATCACCGGCGCGTCCTTCACGTTCGCGAAGGTGCGCTCACGCACCTCGCGCGCCTCCACCCGCCCCACGAGCTTCAGCGGCTTCGCCTCCGGATCCGAACGGCCCTCCGCCTTCGCCCCGTACCGGCGCTCCACGCTGAGCGTCGCCGTCAGCGGCTTCGTGTCGGTGAAGGGGGCGAACAGCGTGTCCTCGTCCGTGCCTTCGCAGCAGTGCACCCACCACTCCACCAACGCCTCGAAGCCGTGGGACCACGCCTTCACCGACAGGCGCTTCAGGCTGCCCGCCGGAATCGTGAAGGCCTTGTCCCCCGCCTTGAGCTCCAGCGTCGTCTTCAGCGGCTCCACGAACTTGACCTTCATGTCCCCTCCTCCGACTCCACGTCCCTGGGCCGCTCGCGAAGCGTGCGCGCGCCCGGCCCGAGCAGCAGATCCATGGGCTCCCGGGTGTCGCGCAGCAGCAGTCGCACCACCAGCCCGGGCGCACCGCCGCCCGAAGCCGGGTCCTCGTCGATCTCCACCACCTCCACGCGCGGCTCGTAGCGCGACAGCGTCTCGCGGATCTCCTCGCTCAAGCCCGCAAGGCGCTCCGCGTCCGAACGGAAGCCCGTCTCCGTGAGGCCGAAGCCCGGCAGCATCGACGCGGCGCCCCGCTTGGCCTGGAGCAGGTGCGAAAGGTTGCGCATCACCGCCTCGCGCGGCGTCTCCGTCAGCCCCAGGAACTTCCGGTGCAGAAAGCCCATGCCCGTGCCTCCCCTACCGACGCGCCGCGCGGGGCGGCCCCATGGACAGCGCCTTGCGCTCGCCGGACGGACGCGCGGGCGCGGCCACCGGCACGGAAGTGTCGCCCAGGTAGATGAGCTGCTGGAGCGGCTGGCCTTCCGCGCCCGGCAGCCGCTCGTAGCCCAGCAGCCCCGGAGGCCCCAGCCGCGCCGACAGCGTGTGCACGCGCACCGTCAGCAGCACCTCCAACTGCATGCGCTCCGGCTCCAGCAGCGGCAGGACGTGGCGGTGGAAGCGGTGGCGCACGAGCGCGGGCCAGTTGCGGCCGCGCATGTCCGCCTCCTCGTCCGCGAACAGCTCCACCTGGAAGCCGCCCACGTCCGCCGCGTACGCGTTGCCCAGGAAGCCGGTGCCGTCCAGCGGCGTGGGCCCGAAGGTGGTCCGCATGCCGGAAAAGCGCGTGCGGAAGGCGCGCCGGGCGCACGTCACGTGCAGCTCCGGGAACAACTGCTGGAACAGCCACTGGAGCGTGGCCGGGGCATTCAGGCCCACCATGCGCTGGTAGAAGCCCTTCGTGCGCTCCCAGTCGCCCACGAGCCCCGTGTCCCGCTCCGGGTGCAGCGCGTCCACCAGCGACGCCAGGAGCCGGTGGTCGAAGAAGCGGATGAAGTCGAGGAACGGCTCCGGCTCCGGAAGCTGCTCGGCCACCTGGAGGAAGTAGCTGGGCAAGAGGCCCGGCGTGCCCAGCAGGCCCAGGTTGAGCGTCACCACCACGCGCCGCACCGGCGCGACATGGAACGTCACCGCCTCCACCAGCGACGCGGACGCGACGGGCTCCGGGTTGCCTTCGAACAGCACCCGCTCCCGGCCGTAGCCCTCCGTCTCCAGGAGGCGCAGGAGCGGCCCCAGATCGAACGCCTTCGCGCGCGCGCTGATGCGCCGCTCCAGCGGGGACAGCGCGGACAACCGAACCGGCAGGGCGCTCATGGCGGAGGCGGCCTCACTCGCCCGGGCCCACGAACGCGGCCAGGTCCACCTGGTAGAACTGCGACAGCGTGCGCCACTCCACCGACTCCTTGCGCTCCCAGTGCTCCTGGATGTCGCCCACGTGCTTGTTGAGCAGTCCCCCGAAGGTGGAGAACAGCTCCGGCAGATAGCGCCGGGGGTCGAACCCCTCCAGCGTGTGGAGCACGTCGTCGCCCACCAGCGCCGCCTTCTGGAAGTCGCGCCGTTCGATGAGCACCTCGAACGCCTTGAGCTTGTCGCACAGCTCCAACAGGTGCGCCGACCCGCGAAGCTGCAACGGCCCCACCGTGCGCGGGAACGGCGGCGGCGGCACGGGCGGAGGCGTGGCCTTCGCGCCCCGTCCCTTCGCGGGAGCAGCGGCGGCGGGCGCCGCGGGCGCGGCCACGGATGGGGGCGTACGCTCCTGCGTCTCCCGGAGCCACTGGCCCAGGCCCGCGAGCCCCTGCACGCCGGTGCGGAACGCGCTGCCTTCCAGCAGGCCCTGCACGTCCTGAAGGGCGCGCAGCACGTCGCGGCGCTTGCCGTCCGTGAAGCCCTTGGTCCACGCCTCCCACGTCGCGTCCTTCTTGCCGTGGTGGTAGCGCAGCGCGCTCAGGAGCGTCTGGCACAGCCAGGTCAGCGCCTTGTTGAAGAGCACCGCGGGCTTGCCGGCCTTCTCCTGCGAGCCCTCCGGCGGCGCCAGTCCCTTCGCCAGCGCCGCCAATGTGTCCAGCACGTCCGGCAGCCGCGACAGCCCCTCCTCGCGCAGCGTCGCGAAGAGGTAGTAGCCCGACAGCCGCACCTCGTGCGCACCCTCGCGGTCCAATGCCTCCACCGCGTCCGCGGCCTCCGAGTACGCCTCCCGCTGCGCCAGGTCCGCCACCGCCAGGAAGCGCGGATCATGCGCCTCCAGGCGCTCCGTGGGGGAATCCCCCAGCGGGCGGAGGCACAGGTTCAGGTCTCGCATGGTCTGCCTTTCCACTTCATGATACATGTCTTTCATTGCCAAGGACAGACACACCATGCCCATCCGCAAGCCCGACGTTCTTGAAATCCACTGTGACTGGCGCGCCGGCTTCCAATACCGGCCCGGCTTCCGAGGCTCCCTGGGCTATCTGCTCGACTGGAGCGGCTGCGGTGGATTGAACCTCAAGCGTGACCTGACGTTGTCATCTCCCACCGTGGGCAAGATTGGACCCACGGTGCAGTGCATCGGTCTGATTGAACGGCTGTACATGGACGGCGGATCCGCCGGGCCCATGGACTTCCGCGTCTACGTGGGACGCGGCACGGCGGCCAACGTGCTCAACCACTTCGCCCAACCCCTGGAGAACCTGCGCGTGAAGCTGGCCTGGGCCGTCATCGACTTCGACGAGAGCGGCGACACCTGGTTCGAGGCCGCCCACCTGAAGAGCCCGGACACCGCCGAGGCCCTCATCGACACCGTGCAGGGCGCGCCCCGCCTGTTCCTGGACAACCAGCCCACCACGCTCTCGGAACAGCTCGACGTGCGCTTCTTCTGCTTCGAATTCCAGGTGGTGCCCGCACCCAAGAAGAGCACCACGCTGGAGTTCGCCACCAATGCCCAGGAGCGCCGCATCACCAAGTGGGGCACCCCCGCATGACACGGGCGGGGGGAGGCCAACACCCTCCCCCCACCCGGAGCACCGTCAATGACTACTTGGTGCCTTCCTTGAAGCCCCAGCCGTACACATCATTGGCCGCCGAGTTGTGGCCGTAGTGGAAGTTGCAGAGGTTCTGCTTGTCCGGGATGACCTGGAACGTGAGCTGGCAGAACTTGATGTCGGTGTTGGCGCTCACGGCCTCCGGTTCGGAGACCTTGAAGTTCACCTCGCTGCCCTGCTGGTTGAGACGGCCCACCAGTGCGTTGGCGGTGCCACCCTCATCCCCCAGCGGGTAACACTTCTCGTACCACTTGCCCGCGGCGCTATCCCACTCGCAGATCCAGAACGTGAGCTTCTTCAGTTCCGTGTTGGTGATGCCCGTGAAGTCCGGCTTGTTCTCCGGAGAGATGAGCGCCACGAAGTCGATGGGGTCCAGCTTCCCACCCTCCCAGTGCAGGTGGGTGATGAGGCCCACGCAGCGCACGGCCTTCTTGGCGCCCACGGCCTCCAGTTTGACTTCGCCGTAGGCGGGCTCACCTTCGAACGGCGTGTAGAAGAGGCTGGTGCTCTTGGGGAAGGAGCCGTCGTCCTTGCCCATGCCCTTGATGTCCAACAGGTAGCCCACCGGAACGTTCTTCTGGGGGCGCTGCTGGATGGTCTGCTGCCATTCACACGAAATGCCAAGCGGTCCATCACCCATGGTGTCGGTCCTCCTCTGTTGTGTTGCGTTTTTCTTCAGCCGAGCCGCGCATCCACGCGAAGGTCCACGTTCATGCCTTCGAACTGGATGTGCGGGAGGACAGACAGGTTGCAGTGGTACCAACCCACCTTGCCGGGCACTTCCGCCACGGCGAGGCTGTAGGCCTTGAACGGGTAGTAGCGCAGCGTGAGGTCGTCCGGATTCACCAGCGTGGTGACGTAGCGGGAGATCCACCGCTCAATCTGCTGCTGGATGTACTGGGCCCCCGCCGTGCTGCCGATATTCTCGCGCATGATGGCCTTCACGTAGTGCGCGATGCGGCTGATGGAATACGTGTAGGCCAGGTTGGTGACGAGCTGGGAGTTCTCCGAGTCCTTCGGATCCTCGAAGACGGTGGCGCGCTTGAGGGACTGGACGCTGAAGAAGACAGCCTCCGCGGAGCCCTTCTTGTGGATGAGCGGCATGAAGCCGCCGTTGGCCAATTCCAGCTCGCGGAAGTCCGGGATGGACATCTCCACGGGCAGCTTCATCTCCTCCTCGCCGCGCAGGTGCGTCAGGTGCACGGGCAGGCCCGCCACCAGACCGCCACCACGGGGGCCGCGGATGTGCTGGCACCAGCCGGAGGTTTCGAAGGAGCGGACCAAGTTGCGCGCGAACAGCATGGCCGCGTTGCCCCAGAGGTACTCCTCCTCCTTGTCGCCCTTCACCGCCTCCGTGAAGGCCATGCCGTTGGCCGGGTAGGTCTCCGGGTTGTAGGGCGGCCGGACGATGTAGCGCGGCAGCGTGAGCCCCACGTAGGCGGCCTCATCCGTTTCGCGCAGCGCGTTCCAGGCGGAGTACTTGGGGGAGTCCAGCAGGCTGGACACGTCCCGAAGCTGCGCCACCTCCCGCATGCTGTCGCAGCCGAAGAACTTGGGGGCCACGGACGCCACGAACGGCGCGTGGCTGGCCGCGGCGATCTTCCCCATCGTCTTGAGCCACAGCATGTCCTTGGGCGTGTTGGCGAACTCGTACAGGCCCACCAGCGCGCCGTAGGGGGCACCACCGTACTGGTCGTACTCCGCGACGTAGAGCTTCTTGAAGAACTCCGAACCCGCCACGTCGGCCGCGTTCGTCTCCAGGTCGCCGTAGGCCTCCTCCTTGGAGACATCCAGCAGGCTCAGCTCGATGTTGGCCTTGAAGTTGGTGTTCTTCACCAGGTCCGCGAGCGCGGTCCACTGCGCCTCCACCTCCTGGAACTCCGGCGCGTGGAGCACGGCGTTGAGCTGGTCCGCCACCAGGGTGTCGATGGTGCCGACGAGCTCCTGCACGCTCTGCTTGTCGAAGCGGCCCTCGTCCAGGTCCATGTTGTGGACCATGGCGGCGAGGCTGGAGACGAATCGCTCCTCCGGCGTCGCGTCGTCGGGGACCACCAGTTGGCTCGGCTGGGTGGCGG
>NZ_RAVZ01000209.1 GCF_003611635.1 Corallococcus terminator
AGAGGTGTATAAGAGACAGGGGGCCCGGGGAGGAGCGGCCGTGAGAAGTCTTCGCGGCGCGGGGACGTTGAATCTGCTTAGGGGACATTGCGTGGACTCGGTTCCGCTTTACTCTGGGCCACCGCGCGCCGGGCGGCCAGCCGAGAGGAAGTTTCGGGGGGCGCGCGTGGTTTTGGTCTGGTTCTCCCTTACATCTCCTGGGAATTCCCTTCACTCGCCGCCTTCCTTCGAGGATTCTCCGGCGAGAGAGCCAACATGATTGAATGGACGCTAAAGAAGCTCATCGGGACGAAGAATGAGCGCGAGCTCAAGAAGGCCCGACTGAAGATTGCTCGCATCAACGAGCTGGAACCCCGCATGAAGGCCCTCAAGGACGAGGACTTCGCGCGCGAGACCGCCCGGATGAAGCAGGAGATCCAGAACGGCCGTCCCCTGGACGAGCTGCTCTTCGAGGCCTTCGCGCTCACCCGCGAGGCGTCGAGCCGGGTCATCGGCCAGCGCCACTATGACGTCCAGTTGGTGGGCGGCATCTTCCTGCACGAGGGCTGCATCGCGGAGATGCGCACCGGTGAAGGCAAGACGCTCACCGCGACGCTGCCCTCCTACCTCAACGCGCTGTCCGGCCGGGGCGTCCACGTCGTCACCGTGAACGACTACCTGGCCCGCCGCGACGCCGAGTGGATGGGCCGCGTCTACAAGTTCCTGGGCATGACGACGGGCTGCGTGCTCCACGAGCTGTCCGACAAGCAGCGCCAGGAGTCGTACCGCTCGGACATCACCTACGGGCAGAACAACGAGTTCGGCTTCGACTACCTGCGCGACAACATGAAGTTCCGTCTGCAGGACTACGTCCAGCGGGAACTCAACTACGCCATCGTCGACGAAGTGGACTCCATCCTCATCGACGAGGCCCGCACACCGCTCATCATCTCCGGGCCCACCGAGGACAGCACCGACAAGTACTACCGGGTGGATCAGGTCATCCCGGGCCTTGTCCCGGACCAGGACTACACCCTGGATGAGAAGCACCGCGCGGTGGCCCTCACCGACGACGGCATCGACAAGCTCCAGAAGCGCCTGAGCGTCGGCAACCTCTACGACCCGGGCGAAATCGAGACCCTCCACCACGTCGAGCAGGCCCTGCGCGCGCACACGCTCTACAAGCGCGACAAGGACTACGTGGTGAAGGACGGCGAGGTGCAGATCGTCGACGAGTTCACCGGCCGCCTCATGCCGGGCCGTCGCTGGTCGGACGGTCTCCACCAGGCCATCGAGGCCAAGGAGGGCGTGAAGATTGAAAACGAGAACCAGACGCTCGCCACGGTCTCGTTCCAGAACTACTTCCGCATGTACTCCAAGCTGTCCGGCATGACGGGCACCGCGGACACGGAAGCCGAAGAGTTCGCGAAGATCTACAACCTGGACGTGCGCGTCATCCCGACCAACCGGCCGGCGGTGCGGCTCGACCAGCAGGACGTGGTCTACAAGACGGAGCGCGAGAAGTTCGAAGCCGTCGCCGCGCAGATTGAAGAGCTGCACAAGGCCGGACAGCCGGTGCTCGTGGGCACGGTGTCCATCGCCAAGAGCGAAGTGGTCGCCAACTTCCTCAAGAAGCGTGGCGTGCCCCACAACGTCCTCAACGCCAAGGCCCACCAGCGCGAAGCCGACATCGTCGCGCAGGCCGGTCGCAAGGGCGCCGTCACCATCTCCACCAACATGGCCGGCCGAGGCACGGACATCCTCCTGGGCGGCAACGCCGAGGTGATGACCAAGAGCGCCATGGGCGCTCCGCCGGAAGTCCCCGAGTCGTCGGACGGCCAGCCGGTGGACCTGACGGCCTACCAGGCCGCCCAGGCGGACTGGGAAGCGCGCTTCGCCGAGACCAAGGCGAAGAACGAGGAGCTGACGAAGCAGGAGCGCGCGGACGTCATGGCCGCGGGCGGCCTCTTCATCATCGGCACCGAGCGCCACGAGTCCCGCCGCGTCGACAACCAGTTGCGAGGCCGCGCCGGCCGCCAGGGTGACCCGGGCGCCAGCCGCTTCTTCCTGTCGCTCGAAGACGACCTGATGCGCATCTTCGGGTCCGAGCGCATCCAGACGCTGATGGAGCGCCTGGGCATGGAAGAGGGCGAGGTCATCGAGCACATCTGGCTGTCGCGGGCCATCGAGGGCGCGCAGAAGCGGGTCGAAGGCCACAACTTCGACCAGCGCAAGAACCTGCTCGAGTACGACGACGTGATGAACCAGCAGCGGCGCACCATCTACAAGCTGCGCCGTCAGGTGCTCGCTTCCGGTGCCGGCATCCCGCTGGTGGAGTACGAGGAGGACCTGAAGACCCGCGTCAAGACGCGCTCCGAGCGCGTCATCACCTGGGCGGACTTCCGGGAGATGGTGCTGGACGCGGTGGAGGACGTCGTCGTGTCCCTGACGGACACCTACGCCCCCACGCGCAGCTCCGACACCTGGGACATCGCCTCGCTGTCCGCGGCGGTGAAGGAGTCCTTCAACCTGGAGATGAACTTCGAAGGCACGGGCAGCCGCGACGAGCTCCAGGAGCAGATCTACGCGGCGGCGGAGAAGGTCTTCACCGCCCGCGAGCAGGAGTTCAGCGAAGACTTCATGCGCTTCCTGCAGTACCGGTACCTGGCCACCATCGACCAGCTCTGGAAGGACCACCTGCTGGCCATGGACCACCTGCGCCAGGGCATCGGCCTGCGCGGCTACGGCCAGAAGGACCCGAAGCAGGAGTACAAGAAGGAGGGCTACCAGGGCTTCATCCAGATGCTCTCCGCCATCAAGACGCAGTTCGTCAGCCAGATGATGCGCGTCCAGGCCCGCTCCGCCTCCAGCGCGGCGGAGGAGACCGCCCGCATCCAGCGGCAGCTCGCCCAGCAGCAGCAGAAGGCCGTGGAAGGCCGCGCGGACGCGGAAGGGAAGATCGAGGAGGCCACCGCCACGCCCGTCGCCCAGCGCGCGGCCGCCGCGGCCTCCTCCGATGCCCCCCGCGTGGGCCGCAACGACCCCTGCCCCTGCGGCAGCGGCCGCAAGTACAAGAAGTGCCACGGCGCCAACGAGGCCAACGCCTAGTTCCCGCCTGAAGCCCTGACGTGCCCTCCGGCGCGGTCGCCCTCCCTGGCAAGGGGAGCGGGGGCCGCGCCGGTCGCCTTCCTGGCTGGCCGCAAGGGAGGGGCGCGGGCCTGGACGGGGAGAACCCGGAAGGGCGGAGCGCAGAAGCTTGCGCCCCTCTCGAGCGTTCTGCTAAGGACGCCGCGCCCCGTTATGTAGGGGCTGGGCCGTACGCCCGAAGGCAGTCGCAGCACCCACTACTCACACGCGCGTGCCGGTCTCCGGTGCCCCTCCAGGTGGAAGGGCCAGGGCCGGGAAGTCCAGAACGCGCGTGGCGGAACACAACCGGAAGGTACAAAGCACCATGGAAACCCAGCAGGATACGCAGACGCAGGCCCAGGCGATGGCCGCCGCGAGCGGCATCACGATGCGCCAGCTGCTCGAGGCCGGCGTCCACTTCGGCCACCAGACCAAGCGCTGGAACCCGAAGATGAAGCCCTACATCTTCGGTGCCCGTAACGGCATCTACATCATCGACCTGCAGAAGACCGTGACGATGGCCCGGTCGGCCTTCCGCTTCGTCGCGGACATCACGGCCCGTGGCGGGTCGGTGCTCTTCGTCGGCACCAAGAAGCAGGCGCAGGACGTCATCCGCGAGGAGGCCGCGCGCGCCGGTCAGTTCTTCGTCACCAGCCGCTGGCTGGGTGGCACGCTGACGAACTTCAAGACCATCAAGCAGGGCATCGACCGCCTCAAGACGCTGGAGAAGATGGCCGAGGACGGCACCTTCGAGCGCCTGCCCAAGAAGGAAGTCGCCCAGCTCGACCGCGAGCGCGAGAAGCTGGAGAAGAACCTGGGCGGCGTGAAGGACATGGCGAAGCTGCCCCGCTGCGTCTTCATCATCGACCCGAAGAAGGAGCACATCGCCATCCACGAGGCCACCCGCCTGGGCATCCCGGTGATTGGTCTGGTGGACACGAACTGCGATCCGGACGGCATCGACTTCGTCATCCCGGGCAACGACGACGCCATCCGCTCCATCAAGCTCTTCACGTCGAAGATCGCGGACGCGTGCCTCGAGGGTGCGGCGCGCTACCGTGCGTCCGGCGCCGCCGAGCGCGACGAGCAGGAGGAGCGTGAGGGCCGTGACGACCGCCGCGACCGCGATGATCGCCGGGGTCCCCGCCGCAACGACCGCCGCGACCGCGATGACCGCCGGGGTGGTGGTGGTGACCGTGGCGGCGAGCGCCGTGGCCCCCTCGTGGAGATGAAGGGCGCTGCCGCCCCCGTCGCCGCCGAGCAGCCCGCGGCCGCCGCCGAGGGTGGCGAGACGCCGTCGGCCGAGTAGTCGCCGCGTCCCCGCTTCCCACGCAGCTTCCGGAGTCGGCCGGGCGGCACCTTCCAAGGCCCGCTGTCCGGCCGTCTCCGTTTTTTCGTTCCAGCGGTACCCCCCCTGAACTCATGGCTTCCGCCCACGGCGCACGCCGCCGTGCTCGGAGCAGAAGATAGAGAGAGACGCACATGGCTGAGATCAGCGCCCAGATGGTGAAGGACCTCCGCGAGCGGACCGGCGCGGGCTTGATGGACTGCAAGAAGGCCCTGTCGGAGACGGCGGGCGACTTCGTGAAGGCCGAGGAGTGGCTGCGCAAGAAGGGCATCTCGCGCGCCGCCGGCAAGGAAGGCCGCGTCGCCGCCGAAGGCATCGTCACCAGCTACATCCACGGCGGCCGCATCGGCGTCATCGTGGAGGTCAACTGCGAGACCGACTTCGTCGCGCGCAACACTGACTTCCAGGAACTGGCGAAGGACGTGGCCATGCAGATCGCCGCGGCCAGCCCCAAGTTCGTGCGCCGCGAGGAAGTGCCGCAGGACGCCATGGACAAGGAGAAGGAGATCCAGCGCGAACTGCTCAAGCAGCAGGGCAAGCCCGAGGCGATGCTGGAGAAGATCCTCGTGGGCAAGATGGAGAAGTACTACGAGGGCGTGTGCCTCGTGGACCAGATCTGGGTGAAGGACGACAAGAAGAAGGTCGGTGAGATGATCACCGAGCGCGCCGCGAAGATTGGCGAGAAGGTCTCCGTGCGCCGCTTCGTCCGCTACGAAGTGGGCGAGGGCATCGAGAAGAAGAAGGACGACCTCGCCGCCGAGGTCGCCAAGACGCTGGGCCAGGCCTAAGCGCCCTTCGCCGTCCTGCAGCACCCGGGGCCGCGTGCTCGGGGTTTCCCCTCACAGGGAAGCTCCGGGGGCGCGGCCTTCGGTATTCCTGGACCCCACTCCGGGGCGTCCGGACGCCCGGCACCGGACGGTGCGGTCGCCGACACGACTTCCGTCGTTGATCGGGCGAGGGGCGGGGGATAGAAGCGGTCGCGTATGTCCGAATCCACCTCTCCCTACAAGCGCATCCTCCTCAAACTTTCGGGCGAAGCCCTGATGGGCGAGGGGAAGTACGGCATCCACCCTCCCACCCTCACGCGCATCGCTGAAGAAATCGCCGAGCTGTCCCGGGCGGGAATCGAGCTGGCCGTCGTCATTGGCGGAGGCAACATCTTCCGCGGCGTGGCCGGTGCGACAGAAGGCATGGACCGCGCGAGCGCCGACTACATGGGCATGCTCGCCACCTGCATCAACTCCATGGCGATGCAGGACGCGCTGGAGAAGCAGGGTTTGAAGACGCGCGTGCAGTCCGCCATCAAGATGGAGCAGATCGCCGAGCCCTACATCCGCCGGCGCGCGGTGCGCCACCTGGAGAAGGGCCGCGTCGTCATCTTCGCCGCGGGCACGGGCAACCCGTACTTCACCACCGACACGGCCGCGTCGCTGCGCGCGATGGAAATCAACGCGCAGGTCATCCTCAAGGCCACCAAGGTGGACGGCGTCTACAACGCCGACCCGAAGAAGGACCCCACGGCGCGGCGCTACCGCACGCTCACGTACATGGACGTGCTCAAGCAGAACCTCAACGTGATGGACTCCACGGCCATCTCGCTGTGCATGGACAACAAGCTGCCCATCATCGTGTTCGACCTGGGCACGCGCGGGAACATCCACCGCGCCGTCATGGGCCAGCAGGGTGAGTTTGGCACCGTCGTCGGGGCCACCGAGACGGCCTGGGCCTGAAACCCCGAGCAGGGCTGACACAAGCTTCTGGAGGAGACTGCAATGGCTGACACCGTCGCGGAACTGAAGCCTCGTATCGACAAGACGCTGGAAGACCTCAAGCGGGAGCTCACCAAGGTGCGCACCGGCCGCGCGAGCACCGCCATCCTCGACAACATCCGGGTGGACCAGTACGGCACGCTGACGCCGCTGGCGGGCGTGGCCAGCATCAACGCGCCCGAGCCCCGGCTCATCACCATCAAGCCCTGGGACAAGAGCGTCCTGAAGGACATTGAGAAGGCCCTGCGTCAGTCGGACCTGGGCATCAACCCGATGAACGACGGCGAGATGATCCGTCTGCCCTTCCCGCCGCTCACCGAGGAGCGCCGCAAGGAGATCGTCAAGCAGGTGAAGACCAAGGCGGAGGACCACAAGGTGGCCATCCGCAACCACCGGCGCGACATCCTGGAGGCCCTCAAGGGCCAGCAGAAGGACAAGAAGATCACCGAGGACGACCTCAAGCGCTTCACCAAGGACGTGGAGGACAAGACGGCCGCGGGCATCAAGGAGGTCGACAAGATCTACGCGGCCAAGGAAGCAGAGGTCATGAAGGTCTGATGGCCACCATCCTCCTGGCCGAACCGTCCGCTCCCGTCGCCAGCGCCCTGCGCCGGTTCCTGGAGGGCGTCGGCCACGAGGTGGCCTGGGTGGGCAGCGCCGCGGAAGCACGCCGCCTGTTGGAAGACCGTCCGCCGGGAGTGCTCGTGGCGTCCGCGAGCCTTCCCGTGGACGGGGAAGCCCTCTGCCAGGAGCTGCGTCAGAAGGGCTCCCGGCTGCCTGTTCTGCTGGTGTACCCGCCGGACGAGGAGCACGCGGACACCCGCGCCGCCGAAGCCGGGGCGGAAGGGTGCCTGGTGGGGCCCCTCAAGCGCGGCACCGTCGTCACGTGCGTGAGCCTGGTGCTGCGTCTGGCGGAGGCAGGGACGCGTCCCGGGGCCATGGAGGCCGCTGCCGCCGCCCCGGTCGTTGCCATCCCGGCCCGTCCCGGAAACCTTCCGGAGCGGCGGGCCTCCCGCACGGACCTGTTCGCGGTGAGCTCCTCCCCGGACTTCGACTTCCTCAAGCGCCTCCTGCTGATGGAGGTGAAGCGCAGCCGGCGCTACCGCTACTCCATCTCCCTGCTGCTGGTGGAGGTGGACCGCTTCACCGAACACACCCTGAGCCTTGCCCCGCAGGCGCGCACCGCGCTGCTCGCGGAGGCGCTGGGGCTCCTGACGGCGGGGGTGCGCGACATCGACGTGGTGGTGCCCTTCGCGGACAGCCGCTTCGTGGTGTTCCTGCCCCATACGCCGCGCTCTGGAGCCCGGGTGGTGGCGGAGCGGCTGCTTGAGCGGATGCACGCCCTGAAGGCCTTGCCGGGCGCCACGGCGTCCGTGGGCGTGGCGGTGTCCGAACCCCCGGCGGGGGGCACCAAGGCGCTCACGCAGGGCGCGGGCCTCAGCTTCGGAGGGCTCTTGAAGGAAGCAGGGGACGCGCTGCGCCGGGCCCAGGCGGGCGGGGGCGACAGCGTGGTGGTGGCCCAGGCGGGCCCCGGCACTCAGGAGGGGTAGACGAGGTCCTGGCCGGTGAGGTGCTTCACGACGCCCGCGACGAAGGCGAACAGCTCCAGCCCCTTGCCCTTGTCGTCCTTCCAGGTGCGCGAGGCTTCGTCGTAGTCGAAGTGGATGCCCTGGCCCTGGCCGGCCACCCAGAGCTGCCGGACGGCGCGCTGGGTGTTGATGATGCACTTCTCACGGGAGGCGGCCGTCAGCGTCACCATGTCGCCGGTGACGTCGGCTTCCAGCACGTCCGGATCGAAGGCATCCGCCGCCGCCAGGATGCGCTTGAACGCGGCGGCGACGAGCGGGTTGTAGCGGACTTCGTCCATCATGGCCGCGTTCCCGACGTCACTGGATGACGTCGAGGACCTGCTGACCAGGGGCGGCGTAGAACAGGAACTTCAGGTGCTGGGCGGGGGGATTCTCACCCTTCTCGCCGGGGACCTGGTCCTCGGTGCTGGTGGGCGTCTCCGGCCACTCCATCGCGATGACCGTGCCCGGGTTCACCGGCTTGGGGAACGACTGCATCCCCAAGAGGTGCGCCGCCAACGCGCCCATGGAGGGCTGATGGCCGACGAGGACGAGGTTCTCGTCGTTGTACTCCTTGAGCACGGGCTCCACTGCGCCCACCGGCATGTCCGGCAGCAGGCTGCGGTGCACGCGCAGGAGTCCATCATGCTTCGTCGAGAAGGAGAGGATCTGCGCCGTCTGAACGGTGCGCACCAGCGGGCTGGTGAGGATGAGGTTGATGGGCCCCATCCGCTCCGACAGCGACGCGAAGTGCTGAGCGATGTTCGCGCGGGCCTTCGCGGTCAGCGCGCGCGCCTCGTCGCCGAGACCCTCGGGGCTCTCCGCGTCCGCTTCGCCGTGCCTTACCAGGAAAATCCTCAAAGTCCCTCCACTGAACGCGACAAGCCCGCGGTTCGTACATGACCGTGGCCCGGTAGGTCAAAGGTAATGAGGCGAATGTTCAGTGGCCGGAACAGGCGACGGGGAGTCGGCGTTCGGCAACCGGCGCTCGCGCAGGCCCGTCGGAGCATACACTGCCCCACGCCGGTGGCGATCCCTGGAGGTGGCATGCGCAAGCTGTGGTGGTGGTTGCCCGTGGTCGTCATGCTCTCCGCGTGTCGCAAGGATACGGTCGGCGCGGGCCCGGAGGCTGGCACCGAAGGAGGGGAGACGGTCGCCCGCCTGGAGGGCGAGGCGGCCCCGGGCGCTGAAGGGGACGGTCCCTACACGGTGACGAAGGCCAAGCTGGATGCGTACGTGGGCTACCAGCGCAAGATGCTGGAGGTCTACGGCTCGCTGATGCGGGGCCTGCAGGACATGGGGCCGCTGATGGACGCGGGCACGCCCAAGGCGTTGGAGGCGGCCCGCTCCGGCCTGAAGCTCATCGAGCGCAAGGCCCAGGCGGAAACCGACGCACGCACCGCCGCGGGGCTCACCACCGCCGAGGTCAACCGCATCGCGGAGGTCGTCACGACCGTCATCAGCCAGCGGCAGATGGGCCGCACGCTCCAGTACGAGGAGGAGCTCAAGAAGCTGGAGGCGCTCCAGGCCCGTATGCCCGCCGAGCAGCAGCAGGAGCTGGCGCCGCAGGTGGAGTCCATGCGGCGCGAAGTGGACGCCTTCCAGAAGCTCCCGGAGGCGCGCCGCGAGTTCGGCGACGCCAACGTGGACGTGGTGCTCACCCGCGAAGCCGACCTGACGAAGAACTATCAGGACATGCTCAAGGCCTTCGCGGGCGTGCGGCACTGACTCACACGCGCTTGAGGTGCGGGGCCTTCTTCAAGAGCTGCGCGAGGAAGGTGTCGCCCATCTTCTCCAGCACCGTGTTGCCGCGCAGGCGCTGGTTCAGGTTGACGAAGTCCACGTGGTCCAACCGCTGGTCCTGGTTGTAGCAGGAGAACACCCACGTCTCCTTGCCGGTGAGCGGGTCCACGTGCCGCTGGAGGCACTGGGCGCAGATCTCCTTCATCATGCACTGCATCGGTGAGTTGATGGACCCGATGGCCTCGTGCCCGGGCTTCAGGTACGGCTGGAGGATGCCGTGCCGCGCCTCGGCCACCGCGCGCATCATCCGGTCCGAACCGATGGCGATGATGCGGTCCACCTCACTCAGCGAAATGACCGGCGCCACGCCCAGCTTGCCTTCGGCGTAGGCCACCATCGCCTGCACCACGTTACCCCGGAAGGCCGCGTCCTGGGGACGCCGGACGTCCAGCAGCTCCCCACCGTCCACGGACCAGATGACCTGGTCGGTGCCCAGCTCAATCTCCTCCTGCTTGAACGAGTCCGCCTTCATCCGGTAGCCGGCGAAGTAGACGACGCGGCAGCCCGCAGCCTTGAGCGAGCGCGCGATGGAGAAGAGCACCGCGTTGCCCAGGCCGCCGCCCACCAGCACCACCGTCTCGTTGTGGCCGATTTCGGTGGGCGCGCCCGTGGGGCCCATCAGCACGACGGGCTCGCCGGGCTTGAGCGCGGCGCACAGGCGGGAGGAGGAGCCCATCTCCAGCACGATGGTGCCCATCAGCCCCTTCTCCTTGTCCACCCATGCGCCCGTGAGGGCCAGGCCCTCCATGGTGAGGCGCACGCCGTCCACGACGGGGGCGGTCCGCTCGAAGTTCTGCAGGCGGTAGAACTGGCCGGGCAGGAAGTGGCTCGCCGCGAAGGGCGCGCGCACCACCACCTCCACGATGGTCGGCGTCAGGCGGTTCACCGCGACGACGGTGGCGAGGAAGGCCTCGTCCAGCTTCGCGAAGTGCTCCGTGCGCTTCGCCTCGCGCGCCGCCTGGGCGCCCTCGTGGGTGAAGTCCAGGCCCGCCACTTCCTTGGCGAACAGGCGCGCCACCTGCGGGTGCCCGTCCTTCGCGCTGGCCATGGCCTTCACCACGTTGCCCGCGTAGCTCGGGTGGTTGTCGCCGTAGAAGGACACGAAGCGGCCGTCCTTCTCGTAGGACGTGAAGAAGCCCACCTTCGCCTCCGGATCCTCCGAGGCCGGCACCGACTGGAGCGTGAAGCGGTCCGGCGTGCCGTCCGTGGCCTCCACCAGCTCGTGGCCCTGGAAGTACTCCTTGCGCTTGTCGAGCTGGAAGGTGCCCGGGTACTCCTTCTCGTACGTGACGTTGGGGGACGTGCCCGCGGCCACGCACACCGTCTTCGCCGGCAGCTCGAAGAACTGGCCGCTGCCCTTGAGCTTTCCGTCCACCGTCACCATGCGCTCGAACTTGAGGGCGCGCACCGCGCCGGAGTCATCCTGCAGCGCCTCCACGGGGCTCATCCGTTCGATGAACCGGATGCCCTCCTCCAGCGCCTTGGTCACTTCCTCGTGGTTGAGGCGGTAGGCGGGGGACTCGGTGAGGCCGCGGCGGTAGCAGAGGCTCACGCCGCCCCATGAGCGCACCAGGTGGATGAAGTCCGGCGAGCGGCCTTCGGCCTGGGCCTTCTGGCGTTCGGCGCGCACCGCGCGGCCGTGCTCCAGGAAGGTCTGGTAGGTGGCGCGCTCCTCGGCGTCCAGGCGCGCGACGACGCCTTCCTCGCCCAGGTCGGCCACCAGCTTCTCGTGGCGCTCCAGCGTCTTCTCCACCTGCACCGGGTAGTACGCCATCAGCTCCGTGGCGGTGTCGATGCCGGTGAGGCCGCCGCCGATGACGATGGCCGGCAGTTGCACCTGGAGGTTCGCCAGCGAGTCGCGCTTGAAGGCGCCCGTGAGCTGGAGCGCCATCAGGAAGTCGGAGGCCTTGCGGATGCCCCGGATGAGGTTGTTCTTCATCCCGATGATGGTGGGACGGCCCGCGCCCGCGGCGATGGCCACGTGGTCGAAGCCCAGCGCCCACGCGTCGTCCATGGTCAGCGTGCCGCCGAAGCGGATGCCGCCGTAGATGCGCAGACCCTCGCGGCGCGCGAGCGTCAGATGGATGAGCGTGAGGAAGTTCTTGTCCCAGCGCACGGTGATTCCGTACTCGGACACGCCGCCGAAGCCCTCCAGCACGCGCTCGTCCAGCTCTCGCGTGAGCCCGCGCCAGTCTCGGATGGGCGCCAGCTTGTGGCCGCCACGGCCCACCAGCTCGTCGGGGAAGGGCTCAATCTTGAGGCCGTCCACGCCAGTGACGGCGAAGCCTTCGTTGAGCAGGTAGTGCGACAGCGTGTAGCCGGCGGGGCCCAGGCCCACCACCATCACGTTGCGGCCCACGTAGGGCAGGGCGTACGGACGGCGGATGTTGAGCGGGTTCCAGCGCGTGAGCAGGCCGTAGATTTCAAAGCCCCACGGCAGCTCCAGCACGTCGGTGAGCGTGGCCGTCTCCGCCAGCGGGATGTTCACCGGCTCCTGCTTCTGGAAGATGCACGCCTTCATGCAGTCGTTGCAGATGCGGTGGCCGGTGCCCGGGCACATCGGGTTGTCCAGCGTCACCATGGCCAGCGCCGCCACGGAGTCACCTTCGCGCTTGAGCGCGTGCGCTTCCGAGATGCGCTCGTCCAGCGGGCAGCCGGTGAGCGGGATGCCCAGGGGGTTCTTCTTGAACGAGTGCCCCTCCGCCACGGGGTCCTTCGCGGGGAAGCCCTTGCTGCACGAGTCCTTCTGCCGTTCGTGGCAGATGACGCAGTAGTCCACCTCGTTCATCACGTCGCGTGACGTGCCCCGGCGGTCGGTGAGCTTGAAGCCGTCGCGGTGGCGCAGGTGGTGCTCCAGCCCTTCGGTCTTCTCCTCCAGGCCCGCGTCCGGGCGCTGCAACTGCACCAACTGGTCGAACACCAGGGGCTTGGGCAGCCGCAGCGTGGGCCAGGTGTGGAAGAGCGCCTTCGTCTCCGGGTGCAGGGCTCGGGCATACGTCCACCGGTCCGCCAGGGACAGCAGCGCGCGCACGGACTGGAGCTCCGCCGCGTCGTCGCCCTTCGTCACCAGGCTGGAGCCGAAGGCGTCCGCGCCTTCGGGGACGGCGGTGAGCGCGACGCGCAGGGCGGCCCACTGCTCACGCAGCGCGGGGGCGCGCTCCTGATGCGCGGGGGGGAGGTTTCCGGAGAAGAGCCGCTCGATGTCGAGCAGCGTGAGGATGGACTCCGCGAGGCCCCGCTCCAGGTCGCCGTGCGCGAGCGCGTCCGGGAAGCCCAGTTGCATGAGCAGGCGCATGCGGCCGTCGAGCGCCGGGAACTCCGCGAGCGCCGGACGGTCCTGGGCGCCCTTCTTGAAGACGCGGCGCGTGATGAATTCGCGCTTGAAGTCGAAGAGGGGCAGCTCCCCGCGCAGGTGGCGGGCCAGTCGCTCGGACTCCGTGCCGATGCCGAACAGGGTGGCGACGAAGCGCGACACGTGGCGGGCCACCTGGATGAGCAGGTCGGACTCGGCCGGGCCGGACGGGGTGGTGCCTCCGGACTTGCGGTAGGCGTCGAAGGCCTGGAACAGGTCCGGGGCGTCGCCCTGGAGCTGCGCGTCGAAGCGTTCCGCCAGCCGGCGCAGGCCGCTGGGGCGGTACAGGTCCTCGAAGGAGAAACCCGGCAGGCCCAGGTGGAGGGTGGGAGCAGGGGCGGAGGCGGGTTCGGTCAAGGCGCGCATGTCACGGGACGGGGGAGGTGAACCTGGGACAACGATTCCGGAAGGGGGCCTATTTCGCGGCGTGTCGTCCGGAAAGCAAGGGGGCTTACGGGCAAGGATGGGTCCAGGCGATGGGCGCCAGTGCCCCCGCTTGTCCCCATCCGACGTGTTGAGGCGGCCCTGCCTTGGGATTACGGTGCGCCGCCATGATGGACAACGCAGCTCGCCGCACCGCCGAACCGCACCTGGCCCCTGTGCCGGACGCCTGTTACCTGTGCAAGGGAGGGCGCCTGCGGCTGCGTCACCGGGCGCGCGTCGCCGGAACCCAACCCGAGGGGGCGGCTGCCTACAACTGCACCTCCTTCGGACACCGCAGCCACCCGCCCATCTGGGGCTGCGAGGACTGCGGGATGATGTTCCAGTGGCCCATCCAGTCGCCGGATGCGCTGCTGCAGGCATACCAGGACGTGGAGGACCCGCTCTACGTCGCGGAGAAGGACAACCGCTACCACACGTTCCGCCGCGTGCTGCGCGAGCTGGGACCGGCCCAGGGGCGCACCCTGCTGGATGTGGGCGCCTACTGCGGCTACTTCCTGGACGTGGCGCGGGACGCGGGCTTCCGCCCGGAGGGGCTGGAGCTGTCGCGCTGGGCGGGCAACAACGCGCGCGGCCTGGGCTTCACCGTGCACGGCGTGCCCCTGAAGGAGCTGGCGGCGAAGGGGCTCCAGTACGACGTGGTGACGCTGTGGGACGTGGTGGAGCACTTCGCGGATCCGCGCGAGGAGCTGAAGGCCGCGCTGAAGCTGGTGCGCCCCGGGGGCCGCATCTACCTGTCCACCATCGACGTGGGCAGCCTGCTGGCGCGCGTGATGGGCGGGCAGTGGCCGTGGCTGATGGACATGCACCTCTTCTATTTTGGCCGCCGCACCCTGGCGATGCTGCTGGAGGAGGTGGGCTTCCACGTCACGGATGCCCGGACGTACACGCACATCATCTCCGCGGACTACCTGCTGCGGAAGGTGGGGGCGAGCTTCACGCCCGCGGCGCCGGTGCTGGAGCTGGTGCGGCGGGGCGTGCCGTCCAACTGGTCCATCCCGTTCAACCTGGGTGACAACATGCTGATGGCCGCCGAGCGGCCTCTCTGAGTCCCCCGGCGACCATGTCCCCACCCATGTCCCCCCGGATGCGGTGGGCGCTCCACCCGCTGGCGCTGGGGGTGTCCTTCCTGCTGTCGGCGTTCCACACCTGGCCGCTCGTGTCCCAGATGAAGGGGTACGTGCTGGGCGGCCGGGAAGACGTCTACATGAACATGTGGCACCTCTGGTGGATGCGGCAGTCCGTCTGGGTGCAGCCGCAGAACCCCTTCTACGCGCCCTTGCTGCACTGGCCGCTGGGGGCGGAGCTGTACTGGCACACGCTTTCGCCCGCGAAGACGCTCTGGGGCGTGGTGCTGCTGCCGTGGATACCGGTGGAGACGGCGTACAACGTCGTGATGTTCGGCGCGTTCGTGCTGACGGGCTACACGTCGTGGCTGCTCTTGCGCTACCTGCTGGAGCGCGCGGGCCACGGGCCGTGGCTCGCGGCGGCGGCGGCGCTGGCGGGCGCGTGCGTGTTCAACTTCTCGCGCTACCACCTGGCGCACGCGTCGGCGCACCTGAACCTGTCCGCGCTGGAGGGGCTGCCCCTCTACCTCTACTTCTTCTTCCGGTGGCTGGACGAGGGGAAGCGGCGGTGGCTGGTGGGGCTGGCGGTGTCCGCGTTGTACGTGTTGCTGTGTGACTACTACTACCTCGTCTACATCGCGCTGTTCTCGCTCCTGTGGGTGGTGGCGGAGCGGTGGAAGCGGGGGCCGCTGCTGGCGCTGGACACGTGGAAGGACCCGCTCATGCGCCGCGCGGCGGTGGCGGGGCTGGCCGCGGGGCTCGCGTGCGTGCCGCCCATCGTGCCGCTGCTCCTGCATGCGTTCCCCGCGCCGCTGCAGATCCACCACGGGGACTCTGACTACTTCACGGACCTTTATGCGTTCTTCATCCCGGACACGCGCTCGGCGTGGATGACGTCGCTGCCGGAGACGGCGCGTGCGTTCGCCATGGATGTGGTGCGCACGAAGATGGCCACGAACGCGGAGGAGTCGGGCACCTTCCTGGGCTGGGTGACGCCGCTGCTGGCCGTCTTCGCGCTGTGGCGGGGCGTTCCGGAGGGGCGCCGGTGGCTGGGGCTGGGGCTGGGCTTCGCGGTGTTGTCGATGGGGACGGTGCTCAACGTCGGGTTGGAGGACCGGCTGTCCCCGGTGGTGCTGCTCTTCTTCATCGGGCTCGTCGTGGCGCTGGTGCCGTCGTGGCGGGAGCGCGTGTGGCGGCGGGACGTGGTGCTGTTCCTGGCGCTCGCAGTCTGGCTGTCCTGGTCCGAGCCGCTGACGGCGTTCGGCCAGCCGCTCAAGGTGCAGATTCCGATGCCCTACGTGGTCTTCAAGCACGTGGTGCCGCTGTTCTCACGCGGCGGCATGCCGGTGCGCTTCATCCTGCTCACGTTCCTGTCGCTGTCGGTGCTGGTGGCGTTCGCGGCGGCGCACGCGGGGGCCCTGGCGTCGCGGCGCGATGCGCGGCTGGGCGTGGCGGTGGCGCTCGCGGTGGCCCTGGTTCCCAACGTGGAGTACCGGGGCCTGGCGATGCTCATGCCCGAAGTGCCCCGGCTGCCACCGGTGTTCGAGGAGATCCGTCAGGCGCCCATGCCGGTGGCGGTGCTGACGGACAACGTCCTGGGGCAGTGGGAGCAGATCTTCCACGGCAAGCCGGTGTCGTTCGCGCGGCTGTCGCGGCTGCCGGTGCGCGAGCAGGGCCTGGTGGACTCGCGGTTGATCCGCGCGGCGGAGGGGATGCGCTCCGCGTTCACCCCCGTCACGGCAGAGGAGCGCGCGGAGATGCGGCGCTTCCTGAAGGAGCACCACTTCCGGTGGTACGTGACCCACTACTTCCACCCGGTCCGTCACCGGTTCATCGAGGAGGAGCTGGGTGGAGAGCTGGTGCACCGGGACGGCTACGTCACCGTCTACCGGTTCCCCTGAGGGCGCTCAGTCGCATTCGGCGAACTGCTCGTTCTGGCGCTTCGGTTCGCTGGCGGAGACGGAGCCTCCGTTCACCTTCACGGTGACGACCTCGTCCGCGGACATCAGGGCTCCGCACTCGCCGCCTGCCGCCGCGCCACAGGTGCGGGTGAAGAGGAAGGTACCGTCCTTGGAAGCCTCCAGTTTCGGGGTGTCGCAGGTGTAGGCCAGGGGGCCGTCGCCCGTGTTCCGGTCGGCATTCTCCTCGCCCACGGCGTCCGCCGAGCCGAGCACCTCTCCGTCCGTGCCGAAGAGGACGAAGTGGTACCGGGTCCGCGAGCTGCGGTCCCACTGCCCTTCGTGCTCTTCGACTGCCTCGCTCTCCTCGCGGGTGAACGCGCGCAGGGTTTCGCCGGAAGGGAGCTTGAAGGATTCCTCCCGGGCCTCCAGGGCGGAGCCTTCTTTCTGGGGGCAGGAGCGCTTCTTCGCGGGGACCTTCACCTCGCGGGAGTAGGTCTCCGGGGAGAGCAGCTTGATGTGTTCGACGATGGAGGGAGCCTTGTCGGGGGCGCAGACGCCCATGAGCCACACCCAGAAGCCGGGCTTGAGACCGGGCACGGTCTTGCTCTGGACGAGCTTGGGGTATCCGTCCTCGAGCTTCAGGCCCGTCTTTTCGAGCACGTCGCCGAGGTCACCCCAGTAGTTCTTCTGGGCCTCGGCGTCGGCCTGGGTCTTGGCGCCCTTCCAGATGATCGCGACGGCATTGCCGGCGGCCCCGGCCCGCGAGGACCCGAGCAGGGTCAGCAGGCCCAGGGCGATGATGCATGAACGCATGTGGATTCCCCCTCCGACTGTGATGGATACGCCGTCCGCGAGGCTAATTCTTCTTCGGGCCGCCGCGCTTCGCCCGGGAGCGGCGCGCGGGGGGACGCTTCGCGGGCTGTCTCTTATACACACTCCGAGCCCACGAGACCGGAGCCTATCTCGTA
>NZ_RAVZ01000020.1 GCF_003611635.1 Corallococcus terminator
CGGGAGAGGACGGCGGGGCAGAAGGCCGGGGCGGGATTGGACGATCGCGTTGGCCGGAACTCCATGGAAGCACCCGCGGTGACGTCGCATCAGGCGCTGGAGTTGTCGGATTTCGTCGAAGGGGCGACCGATCCCGCGACGCCGTCCGCGGGCAATCTCCTGCCTCGAGAGGCGCCGTCCGCGGAGCCCGTGGTCGCGCCCGCGTGGTCCTCACCTGTCGATGTCGCCAGGCCGGAGGAGGGGGCGGCGAAGCCGGTGGGGAAGCCCACTTCGCGTCGTGGGGTGGTGGTGGCCTCGGTCGTGGCCCTGGGCGCGCTGGTGTCGGTGGGTGGATGGGTCGTGCTCGGCCCGAGTTCGAAGCCGGCGGCGCCGGTGGTGAAGGCCGATGCGCCTCCGAAGGACCCGACGCTTACGAATGGGGCGCCGAAGGAGCCTTTTGCTTCGCCAGTGGTCCCGCTGGTCGTGGCGGACGCGGGGAGCGAGGACGCGGGCGCTGGCGAAACGGACGCGGGCGCTGAGGAAGCGGATGCGGGGTCGACTGACGGTGTCGCCGACGCGGGCGTGGCGCCCAGGCCGCCAGATGCAGGCCGCTCCGTGAAGCAGTCGAAGCCGACTCGCCCGGTGGCCAAGGGAAGAGTGGAGTTCCGGATCCGTCCGTACGCGACGGTGTACCTGGACGGCAAGAACCTGGGGCAGACCCCGTTCGGTGTCGTCGAGGTCCCGGAGGGGATGCATCGGGTGCGGCTCGTGAACAGTGACTTGAAGAAGGACGTGACGCGGACCTTCGAGGTGAAGGCCGGTCAGGACAACCTCTTCAAGCTCAACCTGCTGGCGGAGTGATTCGCCCGGCTTGAACCCGATGGGATGGACCGTGAGATCCATCCCTCGATCACACGTCTTCGGATCCGTGCACCGCACGCCATCTCAGGGCCGCGTCCCTCGTCCCGCGCACAGCCGCTCCACCTTCAGGTCGCGGTCGGCACGGCGCAGCCCAGGCCGATCCAGAGACCGAACGCCACGGCGACCCACGTCCTCACGGCGTGGCCTCTGAAACCGTGGGCTCGCTCAGGAAGTACGCCGTGACCGCGCCCGCCGCCGCCGCGAGCGCTGTCCCGAACAGGACGTTGGCCACCACCGCCTGCCCGCGAGCATCATCCAGACGTCCCTCCACGGACGTGTCCAGCTCCGCGTCCCGCGCGGAACTCACGTTGCCGCGCGACTGGAGCCCGAAGTAGGTCCCCGCGCCACCCGCCGCCACGCTCGTCCCCAGCAACACCCACGACACCGTCGGCACCTTCCGCACGGAGGTCCGCTTCGCATCCACCGTCAGGTCCACACCGGGCGAAGCCACGGGCGCGGAAGCCACCGGCCGCGAGGGCAAAGTCGGAGGAGCTTCGACCGTCGGCTGCATCGGCGCATCCGCGGGACGGGACGGAACCTCCGGCGAAGGCACCGGCACCGGGGACGCCACCACCGGTCGGTCACGCAAGACCTCCTTGCGCACCGACTCGAAGTCCCCCTCCACCTTCGGAGACACCCTCACCGGAAGTTTCGCCTCCGGCATCAACAACAGACCCGCCCGGAACGCCGCCATCGCCGCATCACGCTGGCCCAAGTCCGCCAACACGACGCCCTCATAGATGGCCGCCGACGCCCGCTCCGCCTCGGACCGGGCCAGCCGCTTCGCCCGGGCTACCGCTGCCAGCGCACCCTCGTACTCCAGGTCGTCATGGAGGCGGGCGGTCTCCGCCATCGCCGCCGTGAAGTAGTCCCTAGAGGCCACTGGAGCCGGAGCACCGCCCGCCTGTCCGAAGGCTGGACCCGCTCCAAACAGGCACAGGCCCAGCAGGCCGCCGAGCAGCCGGAATGGGGGCAGGACATGAGGAGTTTTCATGGAAGACCACTCTAACTGGCCCGCGTGTCCCGTCATGAACCGTTCAACCCCGGCAGGCGACCGGCCAACAGGGGTGGGGAACCGGCCGGCCACGCGCCCGTGGACGCGACGGCAAGCCGCCGCTAGGGTGCGCGGCTTCATGGATCGCCCCACCGTGTTGCCCACCCCTCTCGAGGTCCAGGTCAAGGCCCGGCCTCTCCCGCGCCATGTGGGCATCATCATGGACGGCAACGGGCGCTGGGCGGAGCTTCGGGGCCAGCCTCGCCTGGAAGGCCACCGCGAGGGCAGTGTGAGTGTGCGCGAAGTCACGCGCGCCGCCCGCCGCGTAGGCGTGCAGGCCCTCACCCTCTACGCCTTCTCCTCCCAGAACTGGGCCCGCCCCGCCGAAGAGGTCGCCGGGCTGATGGAGCTGCTGCGCGAGTACCTGGAGTCCGAGCGCGCGGAGATCCTCGACAACGGCATCCGCCTCAACGCCATTGGCGAGGTGGAGAAGCTGCCCCGGTACGTGAAGGAACCGCTGGAGCGGCTGATGGCCGACTCCGCCCACAACACCGGCATGGTCCTCACGCTGGCGCTCTCCTACGGTGGCCGCGAGGAGCTGCTGCGCGCCGCGCGCTCCCTGGCCGAATCCGTGGCCCGCGGCGAGCTGGACCCCGCGCACCTGGGCGCGGACGACCTGGAGTCGCGGTTGTGGACCTCCGGGCTGCCTCCCGTGGATCTCGTGGTGCGCACCAGCGGCGAACAGCGCATCTCCAACTTCCTGCTCTGGCAAGTGGCGTACGCCGAGCTGTGCTTCACCGACGCCCTCTGGCCTGACTTCCGCACCGAAGAGTTCCTGCGCTGCCTGTCGCAGTACCAGGGCCGCGAGCGGCGCTTCGGGCTGACGTCCGCCCAGTTGAACCGGGACGAAACACCCCAGCGGGCCAAGGCGTGAACGAGAAGAACAAGAACCTCCTCATCCGGATCCTCACGGGCATCACCCTCCTGCCGCTGGTGCTCCTGCTGCTGTTCCTGGGCGGGTGGTACAGCGCGGTGCTGCTCGGCGCCGCCGCGGCCGTGTGCACGGGTGAGTACTACCTCATCACCCAGAAGCGACTGGGCGCCGCCGCCTGGGTGGGCATGGCCGCCGCCTTCCTCATGCCGCTGCTCCCCCTGAAGGACGCCGCCCGCACGGGCGAGACGGCCTTCTGGGTCACGTCCGTCTTCTTCTTCTTCGCGTGGATCTACAACCTGTTCCGGGGCGCGCTCGCGGAGGCTCCCACCCGCGCCGCGCACCTCGTCACGGGCTTTCTCTACGGCGCCATCGGCCTCACCGCGCTGTCCGCGCTGCGGCTGCTCCCCGAACACGGCCTCGCGTGGGTCATCTGCGCGCTCACCATCACGTGGGCCAACGACACGCTGGCGTACTTCGCGGGCCGCTTCCTCGGGAAGCACAAGCTCTACCCCGCGGTCAGCCCGAACAAGACGTGGGAGGGCTTCTTCGGCGGCATGGTCGGCTCGGTGCTGGGCATGTTCATCGCCCGGGGCTTCTTTTTCCCCGTGTTCACCGTGTGGGACTGTGTGCTGCTGGGCTTCTTTGGTGGACTCCTGGGCCCCGTGGGCGACCTGTGCGAGTCCATGCTCAAGCGCGCCTACGGCGTGAAGGACTCCGGAAAGCTCATTCCCGGACATGGCGGTGTGTTGGATCGCATCGACGCGCTCGTGTTCAACGCGCCGCTGGTGTTCGTCTATGTGCAGTTCGTGAGGCACCTGTTGCCGTAAGTGCCCGTTTTCGCGCCTGCCCGTCTGCCTCGCGCCCGTCGTTGCGCGTTGTCCAGGTCGGGGGGCGCGATTACTGTTGGGCCCATGCTCCAGAACCTCGGGTTCTTCATCCTTCTGCTGGGCGTGCTCGTCACGGTGCACGAGCTCGGCCACTTCCTGGTGGCCAAGGCTTGTGGGGTGAAGGTCCTCAAGTTCTCCATCGGGTTCGGGCCGAAGATCCTCGGCTTCACCAAGGGTGAGACGGAATACCAGGTGGCCCTGCTGCCCCTGGGCGGCTTCGTGAAGATGGCGGGCGATCTGCCCCATGAGGAGCTGTCGCCGGAAGAGGCCTCCCGGGGCTTCCTGGCGGCCCCCCCCTGGAAGCGCGCCCTCATCGTGTTCGCGGGGCCGGCCTTCAGCCTGGTGTTCCCCGTCTTCGTCTACTTTTTCGTCTTCCTGGGCCCCCAGGAGACGCTGTCCACCCGCGTGGGCATGGTGTCTCCGGACATGGCCGCCGCCGCCGCGGGCATCCGCCCTGGAGACCGCATCCTCAAGGTGGAGGGCGAAGCCGTCCGCACCTTCGACGACATGCGTGACGCGTTCGTCGGCAAGTTCGAGCGCCCCGTGCCCATCACCCTGGAGCGCGATGGCCAGGAGCGCGTGGTGCAGGTGACGCCGGAGCGCAGCTCGGAGGTGTCCCCGGTGGACACGGTCGAGCGCGGGATGATTGGCGTGAGCCCCTATCCGCAGCCGCCGGTAGTCGGCGTGCTCGCGGGCTCGGCCGCGGCGAACGCGGGCCTCAAGAGCTTCGACCGGGTGCTGTCCGTCAACGGCGTGCACGTACAGGACGAAGCGGCCCTCTACCGTGAGGTCGCCAAGGTGCCGGAAGGCTCCCCGCTGGCGTTGAGCGTGGCGCGCCTTGAGCCCGTCGCGGTGGGCGCCGTCTCCGGCCGGGTGCCGGAGGTGAAGCAGGTGTCCCTGCCGCGTCAGGCCGGAGAGGGCCCCGCGGCGCTGGGCGCCGAAGCGGTGGACCTCTACGTCGCGACGGTGGCGTCCGGCAGCGTGGCGGAAGGCGCGGGCATCCAGCCCGGGGACCGCATCGTGGCCATCAACGGCACGCCGCTGAAGTCCTTCAACAAGCTGGCCACGGTGCTCAACGGCCTGCAGGCGCAGCCCTTCACGCTCACGTGGCGCGGGGAGCAGGGCGAGCGCACGGAGAAGCTGGCGCAGGCGCCGCTCAAGACGCGCGACGACTACGGGCAGACGAGCGCGCCGCTGGTGTTCGGCGTGCGCCCGTGGAACTACAGCAGCGCGGACCTGCCGCCGGTGGAGAAGGTGACCATCGACCTGGGGCCGGTCGCCGCCTTCAAGGAGGCCGCGCTCATCGTCCCGAAGATCATCGGGCAGATGGTGCAGGTGCTGGGAGGGCTGGTGGTGGGCAAGGTGTCCCCCAGCACGATTGGCGGCCCCATCATGATGTACCAGCTCGCCGCGAAGAGCGCCGAGCAGGGCATGGACAGCTACCTCAACCTGATGGCCGTCATCTCCATCAACCTGGGCGTGATGAACCTGTTGCCCATCCCGGTGCTGGATGGCTTCGCGCTCCTGTCCGCCATCTGGGAGGGCATCCGCCGCCGCCCCATCCCCGTGCGCGTGCGCGAGGTGGCGAACATGGTGGGCCTGGCGCTGCTGGTCTTGCTGATGCTCCTGGCAGTGACCAACGATGTGACCCGCTAACCACGAGGTGATGATGCGAGGACGCACCGCGCTCCTGTTGATGGGCATGGGACTGCTTGCTGGCTGCGCGACCCGCGCGACGAAGCCCCAGCCCCCGGAGACGGATTCGGGCTCGGGCAAGGACGACCCGAAGGTGACCCGCCGGGAGAAGATGCCGGGCACGTACCTGGGTGAAGGCCTCGCTTCCTTCTACGGCCCCGGCCTCCACGGCCGGCCCACCGCCAGCGGGGAGAAGTTCAACCAGAACGCGATGACCGCGGCGCACCGCACGGCGCGCTTCGGCTCCTGCGTGAAGGTGATGAACATGGAGAACGGCCGCCAGGTGGAGGTGCGCGTCAACGACCGCGGCCCCTTCGTGGACGGTCGCATCATCGACCTGTCGAAGGCCGCCGCGAAGTCGCTGGACATGCTGGACAAGGGCCTGGCGCGCGTGCGGCTGTACCGGTGTGGCGTCCGCGTGTCAGAAGTGCCGCTGGACCTGTGGGCCATTCCGGCCTGAGCGCCGAAGGAAGGGACGTTGCCCGTGTTGCTCGCGCTGGACACCTCCACGCTGACGCTGTCGCTCGCCCTGGTGGAACGCCAGGGCAACGACGTGCGCACGGTGGAGCACGTGGTGGTGCTTCCTCCGGAGAAGCAGAGCGAAGCGCTGCCCGGCGTCGTCGGTGAGCTGCTCGCGCGCCACGGCCTGAAGCTGACGGACCTGGAGGGGCTGGCGGTGGGCCTGGGGCCGGGGTCCTTCACGGGCTTGAGGATCGGGCTCGCCACGGTGAAGTCGCTCGCGTACGCCACGGGCCTCAAGGTGGCCGGCGCGTCGTCGCTGGCGGCGGTGGCGCTGGAGGGGCCGGAGGGCGTGCCGCTGTACTGCCTCGCCGTCGCGCGCCGGGACGACCTCTACCTGGGGGCCTACCGCCGCACGGGCCTCACCGTGGAGGCGCTGGAGCCGGAGACCGCGATGTCGCCGGAGGAGGTGGCCCAGCGCATGGCCGCCGAACCCGCCGCGGTGGCGCTGGGGCCGGCGCTGACGGACTACCGGCAGGCCCTGGAGAAGCACGGGGTCGCGCCCCACCGGCTCTTGTCCGGGCCCGCCTTCCCGTCCGCGGTGGAGGTGGGACGGCTGGCGCGGCTGCCGGACGCGTATTCGATGCAGGCCCTGTTCGCGATGGAGCCGCACTACGTCCGGGCGTCGGAGCCGGAGCGCAACCCCAAGTTCCCGCCGCTGCCGGGCCCCGCGCCCACGTCGCGGTTCAAGGAAGACTGACCGCTTTTCAGAAGGGCCCGCGCGTCGTGCTCGCGCCCCTGGGGGCGGTGGCGTAAAGGAGCCCTCATGAAAGAGAACCTTCAAATCGCGGTGGTGGGTGCCACGGGCGTGGTGGGCCGCGAGGCGCTGGCCGCGCTGTACGCGCGCGACGTGCCCATGGAGCAGGTGAGGGCCTTCGGCTCGGAGCGCTCCAAGGGCCTGGAGGTGGAGTACGGCGAGGACACGCTGGAGGTGGAGCTGGCCACGCCGGATGCCTTCAAGGGCATCCACCTGGTGCTGCTCGCCACGCCGGCGGAGGCCTCCCGCACGCTGGCCCCGGCCGCCCAGGCCGCGGGCGCCTGGGTCGTGGACGCAAGCAACGCCTTCCGGAGCGACGGCAACGTGCCGCTGGTGCTCCCGGGCTTCAACACCGAGGCCCTGGGGCCCGGCTTCACCTTCAAGGGCCGGGTGGTGTGCCTGCCGGGCATCATCACCAGCACCACCGTGCACCTGGTGGAGCCCCTGCGCCGGGCGTTCGGCGTGGTGCGCGCGCAGGTGACGGCGCTGATGGGCGCCTCCAGCGCGGGCGTGCGTGGCATCTCCGAACTGGAGAAGCAGACCGCGGATCTGCTGTCCGGCCGGGAGCCGGAGCCCCAGGCCTTCCCCCACCGGGTGGGCTTCAACCTGGTGCCCCAGGTGGGCGGCTTCATGGTGAACTCCCCCTGGACGGAGGAGGAGGGCGGCTGGACGCTGGAGGCCGCGCGCCTGTTCGCCGCCCTGGGCGAAGTACCCGTCCTGGCCGGCACCGCCGTGCAGGTGCCCACCTTCCACGGCCACGGGCTCACCGTGAACGTGCAGCTCAAGAAGCCCGGCCCGGTGGAGCAGGTGCGCGCCGCGCTGAAGACGTCCCCGTCCCTCAAGGTGCTGGACGCCCCGGGCGAGCGCATCTACCCCATGCCCATGCTGGTGATGGCCGACCCCGCCATCCATGTGGGACGGGTGCGCGCCTTTCCCCAGGCCCCGGAGTGGGTGACCCTCTTCGCGTCGGTGGACAACGCCGGCCGGGCCGCCGCCCAGTTGGTGGAAGCCGGCCTCAAGCTCACCGAACGCCCCTCCTGACAATTTGGCACGGCCCCTGGAGACCGCGTGTCTGTTTGGCGCGCGGACCGGGGGCTTTTGCCGCTGAATGGGCCATCCGGACGGGTGTTGTCGGTGGCCCCGCGCTTGCTAGCTTCCGCCCCATCCATGCGCCTCCCTCTTGTTGTCGCCTTCCTGCTCTTCGCCCTCCCGGCCGTGGCCCAGACGGGAACGGCGGTGACGTTCACCACGACAGCCACCGCGCCCAACAACACAGTGGTTGCGGCCCGGGATGACTGCGCCTCGACGCTGCGCTTCAACTGGAGCCGGACCGGGAACCTCTGCAACGGAGGAACCCTCTTCTTCTATGTCACCACGGGGACCTGCGGGTCGCAGCCCGCGGCGACGGACCTCCAACTGGATGCCATCACGGGCAACACCACGACGACGGGCGTCCTGAACTTCACCGTGGCCAACGTGCTCGCCAAGCTGGCGACGCCGACGACGTGTGACTCGCAGACGACGGAGGTCACCTTCAAGCTGTGCGCCTCCACGCCGACCATCTCGGACTCCATCAACCTGACCTGCTCGTCGACGTACTCCAGCGTTGGAGCCCCCGCCTATCAGGTGAACTACGATCCCGAGGCGCCCGATGCGCCCTCGGTTGGCGGCATCATCGCCCGGGACTCGGCGCTGTCGGTCCAGGTGGACGGCGTGGAGGCCGACTCCACCGTCATCGTGGAGCTCAACGCGCTCTTGACGGCGGGCACGGATGACGCGGGCACGGGCGAAGTGACGGAAGGGCCCACGCTCAGCTTCCGCAAGGCCTCTGGCGAGGGGAACGTGGTGGCGGACGGGCTGATCAACGGCGTGACGTACCGGGTTCGGGCCAGGGTCCAGGACGAGGCAGGCAACGTGAGCGACCAGTCCGCCGCGGCGGAAGGCACGCCCGTGAAGAGCAATGGCTTGTTCGACGCGTACAAGAACGCCGAGGGCAAGGAAACGGGCGGTTGTGCTACCACCACCACCGGCGGAGGCCTCGCGGGCGGCGCGCTGCTGGCCGTGCTGGGCATCTGGCTTTCGTCTCGGAGGAAGGTGTCATGAGCAGCACGGCAGTGGGCCTGGGTGTCGCGGCGCTTCTCTTGGCGGTTCCGGCGGTGGCGCAGGAGGTGACGATCCCCACGCGCTCACCGCGCACCGGCGCGATCATCTTCCGCGGTGGCGGCTACAAGCCGCGCATCGACTACGAGAAGGACCTCAAGGGCACGCCCTACAAGGACACCTTCGGGGATGCATCGCTGCTGCTCGTCGAACTGGAGCTGCAGCGCTTCTTCTACCAGGGCATCGGCACGGCGGGCCTGGGCCTGTCGGCGGGCTACGGGGAGAAGTACGCCAACGCGGTGCTCGCGGACGGTGGCGGCGTGGCGGCGGACAAGGCGGCCCTCAAGGTGGTGCCCCTGCAGCTCAACGCCTTCTACAAGTTCGACTACGCCGCCTTCAAATGGGGCGTGCCGCTGGTGCCGTACGGCAAGCTGGGGCTCGTCTATTCGCCGTGGTGGATGACCAAGGGCAGCTCCACCGAGGTGGTGGACGGCATCACGGCCAAGGGCGGCAAGTGGGGCTACGCGGCGACCCTGGGCGTGTCGTTCCTCCTGGACGTGCTGGAGCCGCGCTTCGCGCGCGACTTCGACTCCGACCTGGGCGTGAACCACTCGTACCTCTTCGCCGAGTACACCTACGCGGAAGTGAACAACTTCGGCGGCGACGGGCTGAACCTGGGCAGCCGGCGCTGGATGTTCGGGTTGGCGTTGGATTACTAACGGAACGCCCATGGCGTCCCGTCCCCGCGCGCTCCCGTCGTCCCTGCCGCTCCTCCTGTTGACGGTCGCCGTGGGGCTTGTAGCCCCCGGCTGCCGGAGTGTGAGGCCCGACCTGGGCCCGGAGCGGACGCTGGAGGCGGGCGTGCCGGAGTCCTTCGGTTCGCCCAACGCGAAGGCGCCCTCCGTCACCTGGGACTTCGGGGACGGAACGCCGCCCCAGACGGCGCCAGGGTTACGCCACGCGTGGGACGCGGCGGGCCGCTACACGGTGCGCGCGCTGGACGGGGAGAAGGAGCTGGCCCGCGTCGTGCTCACCGTGGTGCCGCGCCCGGTGCTGCGCGCGGTGCCCGAGGATGCGCAGACGGTGCTCTGGGTGCCCCGCCTCCGCGGCAACGTGGAGGGGCTGGTGGACTTCTACGAGCGGCTCGTTGGCTCGCGCAACGCGCGCAGCTCGCTGGAGGAGGCGCCGCTGGTGCCGCTCCTGCTGCGCAGCCTTTCGGGCGGCCCCACGGAGGTGGATCCCGAGGAGGGCTTCGGCTTCTTCCTGATGCCGGGCTTCGACGGCGTGGTGGCGCTGCTGGGCGTGACGGACATGCGCGCGGCGCTGGAGGCGGTGTCGCGCGAGCTGCGCGGCGCGGGCCACCGGGTGCTGCCCCAGGAGGACGGCAGCGCGCGCGTGGATCCGGTGGACGGCGGGCGCTCCATGCTGCTGTTCGCGGACCGGGGCTACGTGTACCTGGCGGTGCCGGACTCCCCGGACGCGCCCGAGCCCGGGGAGACGGTGAAGGCGCTCGCCGTGGTGGAGGATTCGCCGGACGTGAACGTCGTGCGCCGCCGCGTGCAGGCGCTGTCGGGGCCGGGCGTGTCGGAGAACGCGCTCCTGGGCGAGCTGCGCGGCAAGGTGCGCGACGGCAGCGTGTTCCTCTTCTCGGCGCCGCCGGTGCCGGAGGCGGAGAAGGAGGACATGCCGGTGCGCGGCTTCTTCGGCGCGCTGGCTGTGCAGGCCGATCAGGTGGAGCTGGATGGGTTCCTGTCATCGTCCCGGCCCCTGCTGGGCACGACGCCGGGCCCGGCTTCGGCGCTGCTCGGGCGCGCGGCGGCGGGGCCGGTGGCGGCGGCGCAGTTGTCGGTGCCTCCGGAGGAGCTGGCGCGGCTGGTGTTCGGCTCGCCCGGTTCTCCCCGGCGGCAGCGGACGCTGGAGCGCTGGCGCACGCAGGGGCTGGACGCGGAGGCGCTCCTGAAGTCGCTGCGCGGGGACGTGGCGATGCTCGTCTATTTCGACGCGGCGGCCTTCTTCCAGGGCTTCATCCGCGACCAGCGCCCGGCCCCCAAGGGGACGGTGGTGATGGAGGCGGGGCTCACGTCGCTGCCGCCGGTGCTTCAGCTCGTGCAGAAGCAGCTCCAGGACAACAAGCTCGTCTTCCAGAAGGACACGCAGGGGAACACCACGCGCTTTCGCACGCGGCTCCAGGAGCAGCCGGTGTCGCTCACGCTCAGCCCCGAGCGCGCGACGCTGGAGGCGGGCGAGGTGCTCTCCGGCCGCGAGACGGGGGACGTGGGCGCCACGCTGCGCACGCGCTTCGGCGCGGACGCGTTCGGTCCGGGCCACCTGTCGCTGATGGTGGACCTGGGCCGGCTTCGCGCGGACCTCGCGGGCGCGCGCTCGGTGCCGGGCGTGGGGCAGGGACAGTTGCTCGCGAGCCAGGTGTTCGTCGGCGCGCTGCTGGAGCGGCTCACCCCGCTGGAGTACGGGTTCCTCGACTTCGCCCCCGCCGAGGGGGGAGGCCGGCTCCAGGGCCGCGTCGTGTTGCGCGAGCGCTAGCGCGGGTTTCGTCAGGGTGGAGCGAAGGCACCGGCGACCGCCCCTGTCTTCGCGTTGGAACGCATGGCTCCCCGACGGGGAGCTCGAGGAGGGCCTTCAGGCCATGTCCGTCACGGTGCTGTACTTCGCCGCGGCCCGCGAGCGCGCGGGCGTATCGCGGGAGTCCCTGGACGTGCCCGACGGCGCGCGCGTGTCGGACGTGCTGGCGCTGCTGGCCGCGCGGCACCCGGCGCTGACGCCGCTGCTGCCGCACCTGCGCGTGGCGGTGCAGCAGCAGTTCGTGGGCGCGGACGCTCCCGTGCCCCCGGACGCGGAGCTGGCGCTGATTCCGCCCGTGGCCGGAGGCTCTCCGGGTCTCTTCTCCGTGGTGGACCGGCCGCTCGTCCTGTCGGAGGTCGTGGACGCGGTGGCGGGGGAGTCCGTCGGCGGGCTGGTGACGTTCTCCGGGGCGGTGCGCAACCAGACGAAGGGTCGGCGCGTGCTGCGGCTGGAGTACGAAGCGTACGCGCCCATGGCGGAGGCGAAGCTCGCGGAGATTGGCCAGGAGGTCGCGCACCAGTGGCCGGGCACGCGGCTGGCCATCGTGCACCGCGTGGGCACGCTGGTGCCGGGTGAGCTGGCCGTCGTCATCGCCGCGGCGTCCGCGCACCGCAAGGAGGCCTTCCGGGGCTGCGAGCACGCCATCGAGCGGCTCAAGCAGGACGTGCCCATCTGGAAGAAGGAGTTCTTCGAGGACGGCGAAGTGTGGGTCGGACTGGGGCCCTGACGCGGCCCCGGAGTCGTTCCACGAACAGCCCTACCGCACGCCCAGGCTCGCGGGGACGGTGAGGCGCGCGCCGCCGTCCTGCTGGCGCGAGGCCTTCTCCTCGGCGGACAGCGGCTTCATCGGTTGATCCAACCCGAGCGCCTTGCGCCGCGCCTCCTCCTTGTCGTGGGCGTTCTGGAGCGCTCGCGCGTTGCTCGCGGCGATGCGCTGCGGATCCGGCCCCATGGTGAGGAAGGCGAGGGGCGCGCTCAGGAAGAGGAGGGCCGCGATGATGATCCACGCCACGTCGCGCACGCGGAAGCGGTCCGCGCGCTCCTTCACCACCGAGGGCTGCACGAGCAGCCGCAGCTCACCCTCCACGAGCCGCAGCGTCATGCCCTCGCGCAGCTCCAGGGACACGCGGCCGGGCGCGCCCGTGAACTCCTCCGGGGCCACGTCGTGGAAGACGTCGCCCTTGAGGCTCCTCTCCACGCGGGCCGACGGTGGCACGTGGATGCGCCAGCCCTTCGGGGTGCGCTCGGCGAAGAGGAAGGGCTCTTCGGGCAGGGTGAAGCCGTAGAGGGGCAGGGGGGCCGTCTCGTCTTGCGCGGCGTGGACCTGGCGCAGCTCGGGGCCATAGCTCCAGGCCTCCGCCAGGGAGGTACCCCAATACAGCTCGCAGAAGAGTCCGCCGTCCGCCACGTTGGCGGAGGGCGCGGGAACGGTGGCCATGTCGGGCCGGAGCATAAGGCCTTCGCTCCCTCCGGGCCCGGCTTCCTGCTGGGGGCGTCCCCTGGCGGACGCCACCCGAGCCCGGTCGCCCGCCAGGGGGACGGCCCTGGCTCAGGCCCCCGTCAGGTCCTTGAGCAGCGTCTCCAGCGTCTCGAAGTGCAGCGGCTTCACCAGGTGCGCGTCGAAGCCCGCGGCCTTGGAGCGCTGGCGGTCCGACTCCTGGCCATAGCCCGTCACCGCCACCAGCTTCATCACGCGGGGCTCCTCCTGCTGCCGCAGCAGCCGCGCCAGCTCATAGCCGTCCATCACCGGCAGGCCGATGTCCAGCAGGGCGATCTCCGGCAGGAAGCCCTTCGCCGCCTCCAGGCCACTGGGGCCGTCGTAGGCCACGCGCGTGTCGCAGCCGAGGAACGCCAGGGATTCGGAGAGCACGTCCGCCGCGTCCTTGTTGTCGTCCACGATGAGCACGCGCGCGTTCACGGGGATGGGCTCCGTGGGCACCAGGGCACCGGGCTGCGGCACGGGCAGGGCGGCGGGCACCTCCGCCTCCAGCGCGGGCAGTCGCACGGTGAAGGTGCTGCCGCGCCCCCGGCCCGCGCTGTGCGCGCTGATGGTGCCTTCGTGCAGTGACACGAGGCTCTTCGCGATGGCGAGCCCCAGGCCGAGCCCGCCCTGGGAGCGATCCAAGGCCTGGTGCTCCTGCACGAAGAGGTCGAACACGCGCGGCATCATCTCCGGCGCGATGCCCGCGCCGGTGTCGCGCACGCTGATGATCAGCTCCTTGCCCTCGCGCGAGCCCGTCACCGCGATGAAGCCGCCCGGTTCGGTGTACTTCGCGGCGTTGGTGAGCAGGTTGGCGAACACCTGCGCCAGCCGCGTGGTGTCTCCGTCCAGGACCGTGCCGTGCTCCGGCAGGTCCACCTCCAGCGTGTGCTGGCGCTCTCCGATGAGGGGGCTCGTCTGTTCAATCGCCTTGGCCACCACATCGGTGAGCGTGGTGCGCTCGCGCTTGAGGGTGACCTTGCCCCGGGTGACGCGGCTGACGTCCAGCAGGTCATCCACCATCCGCACCAGGTGCGTCACCTGCCGCTCGATGAGCGTGCGCTCGCGCTCCGCGACGGTGTCGCCCCTCAGGCGCATGAGCTGGAGCGCGGTGAGGATGGGGGCCAGGGGGTTTCGCAGCTCGTGGCCCAGCATCGCCAGGAACTCGTCCTTGGCGCGGTTGGCGGACTCCGCCTCGCGCCGCGCGGTGGCCAGCTCCGTCACGTCGAAGACCACGACGATGATGGCCTCCACCCGCCCCTGGGCGTCCGTCATCGGCTGGTAGACGAAGTCGAAGAAGATCTCCTGCGCCTGATCCGGGACGTGGTTGAAGACGAGGCGCACGGAGCGGCCGATGAAGGGCTCTCCCGTCGTGTAGACGCCGTCCAGCAGCTCGTAGATGCCCTGGTGGGCCAGGTCCGGCAGGGCCTCGCGGATGCCCTTGCCCATCACGTCGCGGTGGGCGATGAGCCGCAGGTAGTTCTGGTTGGCGAACTCGTAGATGTGCGTCGGTCCGCGCAGGATGGCGATGCCCACGGGGGCGTGCTGGAAGATGCGCGCCAGCCGCTCCCCGTGCGCGGCCTCCAGCGCGCGCAGGCGCGAACGCGTGAGCTGGGCGGTGACGCGCGCGAGCAGCTCGCGGGTGGAGAACGGCTTCACCAGGTAGTCGTCCGCGCCCGCGCTCAGGCCCTCTTCCTGCGCCTCCTCGCCCGCGCGCGCGGACAGCAGGATGATGGGCACGTGACGGGTGCGCTCGTCGGCGCGCAGGGCCTGGATGAGTCCGAAGCCGTCCAGGCGCGGCATCATCACGTCGGTGAGGACCAGGTCCGGGGGACGGGCCCGCGCGGCCTGGAGCGCGGCCTCTCCATCCGCCACCGCCTCCACCGTCCAACTGGCGCCGAGCAGCCGGCCCACGTAGTCGCGCATGTCGGCGTTGTCGTCCGCGAGCAGGATGCGGGCGCGCTCCACCGGCCCCAGCACGGAGGTGTCGACGCGCGTCGCGGGCGCGCCATCCTCCGCGAGCGCGGGGGGACTTCCGGGCATCCATCCCAGGGCGTCGCGCACGTAGGGGTCCGCGCCGGCCAACGGGGCGCGGCGGTGCCGGGCGGACATCACCTGCTCCTTCGGCAGGTGCGCGAAGCCCGCGGGGATTCGCACGGTGAACGTCGTGCCCCGGTCCACCTCGCTCTGCACGGAGAGGGTGCCCCCGTGCAGGCGCACCAACTCGTGCACCAGCGCCAGCCCGATGCCGGAGCCTTCGTGGGAGCGCGCGCGGGCGTTCTGGATGCGGTGGAAGCGCTCGAAGACGCGGGGCAGCTCGTGCTCGGGGATGCCGGTGCCGGTGTCGGTGACGCGCAGCTCGGCGTGCCCGTCGTGCCAGCCTTGCGCCACGCGGATGCTGCCCGTGAAGGTGAACTTCAGCGCGTTGGACAGCAGGTTGAGGACGATCTTCTCCCACATCTCGTGGTCCACCCAGGCCGGCTCCGGCAGGGGAGGACAGTCGACGTCGAGCACCAGCCCCGCGCGCTCGACGGCGGAGCGGAAGGCGCTGGCGAGGCCCGCGGTCAGGGTCGAAAGGTCGGTGGGCTCATACGCGGCCTGCACGCGGCCGGCTTCGATGCGCGCGAAGTCCAGCAGCATGTTGACCAGCTTGCGCAGGCGCACGGCGTTGCGGTGCACCGTGTCCAGCGAATCGCCCTGGAGCGCGCGCTCGGGGGTGGCGAGCGCGTCCTCGGTGGGGCCCAGCAGGAGCGTGAGCGGGGTGCGCAGCTCATGGCTGATGTTGCTGAAGAAGGCCGTCTTCGCGCGGTCGAGCGCGGCGAGCGACTCCGCGCGCTGGCGCTCCTCCTCGTAGGCGCGCGCGTTGGAGAGCGTGGAGGCGACCTGTTCGGCGGTGAGCTGGAAGAACGTGTGGTAGCGCGCGTCGAGCAGGCGCCGGGGGCTCACCCCACCGACGAGGAAGCCGTAGGGCCGCGTCTGGCCCGGTCGCGCCAGGGCGCGCACCACCGCCCTGGGGGGAGGGCTGTTCCAGCGACCTCCGGGCAGCTCCCCCATGCGCCGTGGCAGGTCCTCCACGACGACCGCTTCGCCGGTGCGGGCGGCCTGGGCGAAGGGCCAGTCGGTGACCTCTTCGTGGGTCAGCGACTGCTGGAGCGGGACCGTGGCCAGCGTGGGGTCCGCCAGCAGGGCGCTGCCCACGCGGCGGACGGTGATGCCGTCACCGTCCACCAGGTAGAGCAGGGTGAAGGGCAGGTCCCGGTCATTGCCCGCGAGCACGTCCATCGCGATGCGGCAGGCCTGTTCGGAGGACTTGGCGTCGGCGGTCCGGGCGGCCAGGTCCCGGAGCATCCGCAACTGCCGGTCGTGCTGCACCTCCTCGGTCGTTTCGCGCACGGTGTTGAGCACGCCGCCCACGCCTCCCCCTTCATCGGGGATGGGGCTGTACGAGAACGTGTGGAACGTCTCCTCCATGAGCCCGCGGCTGTTGATGAACAGGGGCAGGTTCTCGTTCCAGGTGGCGGACGCGCCTTCGAGCACGCCCCGGGCCATGGGACCGACGACGTCCCAGATCTCCTTCCACACCTCGCCGCCGGGAGCGCCGAGGGAGCCCGGGTGCTTGTGTCCGAGCACCGGCCGGTAGGCGTCGTTGTAGATCTGGATCATCTCCGGGCCCCACCACATGAGCATGGGGAACCGGTTGTTGAGCACCACGCCCACCATCGTCTTCAAGCTGATGGGCCAGTCGCGCGATGGACCGAGCGGCGTCTGGGACCAGTCCAGCGAGCGCACCAACGCCCCCATTTCGCCGCCCCCCGCGAAATGGCGGTCTTCGGAAGGAGTGGGGGACAGGGGCAAGGGCAGGGGCATGCGAGCCTCTTGGAACGCGCGGAGCGGGGGAGAAAACAGTGCCCCGGCTTCTAAGGGGTGAGCACGGGCCTCTGCAATCGACGCGGAGGCCGGCGGGCATGATGCGACGGCCATTCCCCCAGGGGCTCCGTGCGCTGGATGCAGGGCGGAGGAGCAGGCAGGCGGCTTGGGCCCGTGGCCTCAGAGAGGCGTCGGGGTGACGACGCGCTGCGGCTCCCGCGCTGGGGAGGGGGAGCCCGCGTCCTGTGCCAGCCCGGAGGTGGCGGTCGCGGGCGTCGCGGGCGTCGCGAGCGCGGGCTTGCCACCGGAAGCCGGAGAGGGCGTCGCCGCCATCGGGGCCACTGCGGATGCGGACGTGCCACCGGAAGGCGCAAGGGGCGTCGCGGGGACCGTGGGCGCGGGCTTGCCACCGGAAGCCAGCGGGGGCGTCACGGACAGCGGGGCCACCGTGGGCGCGGGCTTGCCAGTGGAAGGAGAAGCGGGCGTCACCGCCTGCGGGGCGGGCGTGGAGGCCGCTGATCCGACCATGGCGGTCGGGGCCACCGTGGCGGCCGCGGCGCCAACCGTGGCGGTCGGGGCCGGCACTGCCTGAGGGGCGGGAGTGGCGGCCACTGATCCGACGGTGGCAGGCGGCGTCGCGGCCTTCTGCACCGTGGAAGGAGCCGCTGCTGCAATCCCTGTCGTTCCTCCGTCCATCGTCGGTGTCGTGCCTCCCGCCGAAGCCGCTGGTGGCACGGCATGCGCGGTCGCCGCGCCGCCCATCGCGGCACGCGGAGCCACGGGCGCGGGCGAAGGCAACGCGCGACGGATCTCCGCGCCCGCGGTGGCCACGATGCCAATCGACAGGAAGAGGAACCCGGCCGTCTGCGCCACCGTCTCCACGCGCGGCGGAATGCGCCGGCCACTCACCGCTTCGACAACGAGCAGCAGCACCCGGCCTCCATCCAGCCCCGGCACGGGCACCATCGTCAGCAGCGCCAGCGCCACCGACGCCGCCACCATCGCGCGCACCAGGGCATCCAATCCCGACGCGGTGGATGATGCGACGTCGGAGGACTCCTGGCGCATCAGCGCGCCCGGCCCGCCCCGGCCCGTGACGCCCGGCCCCCGCACCAGCGTGACCAGCGTGGACAGCGCCTCGGACGCCACGCGCCCCGTGTGGACGAGGGCCTGCCTGAAGGCCTCGCCGGGCGCATGCGTGCGGAACACGTACTGCTGGCTCACGCCGATGCGCCCCGTGCCCCGCTCATCCGCCCGGGGCCGCACCTTCACCGTGCGCGGCTCACCGTGGCGCTCCACCGCCAGGTCCAGCTCGCGACCCACGCCGTCCGCCACCCGCGTGACGAAGTCCGACCAGTTCTCCAGCGGCTTGCCGTCCACGCGCACCAGCCGGTCCCCCGGCAGCAACTGCGCGCGCGCCGCCTCCGAACCGGGCAGCACCGTGCCCACCGTCAGCGGCACCACCACGTGCGTGCCCGACGAATACAGGGCGAACAGCAGGCCCAGCGCCACCGCGTAGTTGGCCACCGGCCCGGCCAGGATGATGGCCATCCGCTTGAGCGGCCCCAGCGTGCCGAACCCCGTCGTGTCCTCTTCCGCGGAGCGGTGCGGGTTCATGCCCTGCAGGTTCGCGGACGCACCCAATGGAATCGCGCCCAGCACGAACTGCGTGCCGCCCAGCCGGAACGACAGGAGCGGCGGCCCGAAGCCCACGGTGAAGCGCGGCACCCGCACGCCCAGCAGGCGCGCGGCCACCAGGTGCCCCAGCTCATGCACGATGAGCAGCGCCCCGAGGGCGAGCAGGACGAACAGGTAGTGCATCCGGTGCCGTCCGCGCCTACAGCTTGCGGCGCTTCCCGGTGCGCTTGTACGTCACGTAGTCGGACAGGATGGTGCCGTGGTCGAAGCAGAGGTCCTTCGGCAGCGCGTCCAGCGTGAAGGTCTTCGCCTCCGCCGCGTCGTCCGCGCCCACCGGCTCACCCTTCGCCTGCGCGATGAACACCGTGGAGATGGTGTGCAGCCGAGGGTCGCGCTTCGGATCCGAATAGCTGAAGAACTGCTCCTCCAGCGTCACGTCCAGCCCCGTCTCCTCCTTCGCCTCGCGGATGGCCGCCTTGTCCAGCGGCTCGCCCTCGTCCACGAAGCCGCCGGGCAGCGCCCAGCCCACGGGCGGATTCGCGCGACGGATGAGCACGATGCGCTCGCCAGACAACTCGATGATGCAGTCCACGGTGGGTTTGGGGTTGCGGTATTCAGGCATGGCGTCGCACTCTACCCTCGCCCCCACCCGAGCGCCCGCTTCGGATGCCTCCCGTGGGCGATGGTGCGTGCCGTGTCTACCCTCCGACGCCTCTGCTTCGCTGTCCTCGCGCTCGCGGCCCCTTCGCTGGCGGGCTGCCTGCCGTACAGCCAGAACGAGGGCGAATACGAACTGACCCCCGTGGAGGTGCTGCGGGACGACTGCGGCCTGCTGCCGCAGGTGGCGGGCAACTTCCAGCTCGCCCTCCAGATCTCCGGCCGCGTGGTGCGCGCGGACTTCGGCGTGGAGAACATGCAGTTGCTCGGCTACTTCCTGGAGGAAGGGGAGGCGTTCACCGCCGACGGCAGCGTGGCCAACGTGAGCACCACGACCAACGGCCAGGAGTGCCTGCTCGATCAGGTCCGCGTGCACCTGGACGCCACGACGCAGTGCCCGACGCAGTTCAATGGTCAACTGCGGCTCGCCTACGACTCCAACGGCGTCACCAGTTGCACCTGCGAGCTGTGGGTCCGCTTCGAAGGCGTTCAGGGCAACACCCGCTGCGAAGAGTCGCCTTGAGACTCGGGGGCCGGGCCCCTACAACAGGAGGGCTGTTCCCACGCGCATTGGAGGGACGCCCATGGCTGACCCGCAGGCAATCGATTCGGTCCTCACCGAGTCCCGCGTCTTCCCCCCGCCCGAGGACTTCTCCCGACGGGCCCACATCCGGAGCATGCAGGACTATCAGCGGCTGTGGGACGAGGCCGACAAGGACCCCCAGAAGTACTGGGGGGACCGTGCCCGCGAGGAGCTCTACTGGAAGGAGCCCTTCCAGACGGTGCTGGAGTGGAAGCCGCCCCACGCGCGCTGGTTCATCGAGGGGCGGACCAACCTCTCCTACAACTGTCTGGACCGGCACCTGCCGAAGCTTTCGGACAAGCCCGCCATCCTCTTCGAGGGGGAGCCCGGCGACCGCCGGAGCATCACCTACGGTGAGCTGTCGAAGCAGGTGAACCGGCTGGCCAACGGCCTCAAGTCCCTGGGCGTGAAGAAGGGCGACCGCGTGGGCATCTACCTGCCCATGGTGCCGGAGGCGGCCGTCGCGATGCTGGCGTGCGCGCGCGTGGGCGCGGTGCACTCCGTGGTGTTCGGCGGCTTCTCCTCCGAAGCGCTCCAGGAGCGCATGAAGGACATGGGCGCGAAGGTGCTGCTCACCGCGGACGGCGGCTGGCGCAAGGGCGCCGTGGTGCCGCTGATGAAGAACGTGGAGGCCGCGCTCCCCAACGCCCCCAGCATCGAGAAGGTCGTCGTCCTCACGCGCACCGGCGACGGCAAGCTGCCCGAAGGCCCGAAGTTCCTGGCCTGGGACGCGCTGGTGAAGGCCCAGTCCGACACCTGCGAGCCGGAGTGGGTGGAGAGTGAACACCCGCTGTTCATCCTCTACACGTCCGGCTCCACCGGGAAGCCCAAGGGCGTGCTGCACACCACGGCGGGCTACGCGATGAACGCGTCGCTCACCACGCGATGGGTGTTCGACCTGCGCGAGGACGACATCTACTGGTGCACCGCGGACGTGGGCTGGGTGACGGGCCACACGTACGTCGTCTACGGCCCGCTGATGAACGGCATCACCACGGTGCTCTACGAAGGGGCGCCCACGCAGCCGGGGCCGGACCGCTTCTGGGACATCATCGAGCGCTACAAGGCCACCATCCTCTACACCGCGCCCACCGCCATCCGCGCCTTCATGCGCCTGGGGGACGGGCCGGTGAAGCAGCACGACCTGTCCTCGCTGCGCCTCCTGGGCAGCGTGGGCGAGCCCATCAATCCCGAAGCGTGGATGTGGTACCGCGACGTCATCGGCGGTGGCCGCTGCCCCATCGTGGACACGTGGTGGCAGACGGAGACGGGCAGCATCATGATCTCCCCCCTTCCCGGCGCCACGCCCACGAAGCCCGGCTCCGCGACCTTCCCGCTGCCCGGCATCCACGCGGAGATATTGGACCGCGACGGCAATCGGGTGCCGAAGGGGCAGGGCGGCCTGCTGTTCGTGACGAAGCCCTGGCCGTCCATGCTGCGCACCGTCTACGGGGACCCGGAGCGGTACGTGAGCACGTACTTCAGCGAACTGCCCGGCATGTACTTCACCGGCGACGGCGCGCGCACGGATCCGGACGGCTACCTCTGGCTGATGGGCCGCGTGGACGACGTGGTGAACGTGGCCGGCCACCGTCTGGGCACCGCGGAGGTGGAGAGCGCGCTCGTGTCGCACCCGAAGGTGTCCGAGGCCGCCGTGGTGGGACGCCCGGACGACCTGAAGGGCACCGCGCTGGTCGCCTTCGTGACGCTCAAGCAGGGCAACGCCCCGTCGGACGCGCTCAAGAAGGAACTGGCCACGCACGTGGGCAAGGAGATTGGCGCCATCGCCCGTCCGGATGACATCCGCTTCGCCGAAGGGCTCCCCAAGACGCGCTCGGGGAAGATCATGCGCCGGCTGTTGCGCGACGTGGCCGCGGGCAAGAAGTCCACGCAGGACACCACCACGCTGGAGGACCTCAACGTGCTGGCCGCCCTCAGTCAGAACGACGAGTAGGCCCGCGCGCGTTGCTCAGGGACGGCCGTCCTCCGCGCCCTTGCGGGGGCGGCCGTGCTTGTCCTTCACGTTCTCCCGGTCTTCCTTGCTCCACCAGACGCGGGAGCTCCACAGGGCGGGGCCCAGGACGACCGTGAGGACGAAGAACACGACCAGGCCCACCACGATCTCCGTCACGGCTTCCTCCAGGGGTCCAAGGCAGGAGCGCGCTGGGACCGCGAAAAGGCAACCCTAGCGTCCCCATCCCGTGGGTGCCATGCGCGGGGACCCACCGGGCAGTAGCCTGAAGCGCCGCGCCCATTGCCCCCGTGCATGCCGCAGGGCGGCGAGCCGCGCCTCCAGGCCTCCGGGAAACCATGTCCGGGCGACCCTCCACGAGTCCGGGCGGCCCCCACGAGCGCCGAGGGCCCGGGTGCTTCGCGGTCGGGCAACCTGCCTGGGCGGGCAGCGGGCGGCAGTCCTGCTAGATTGCGCCCCCATGAACCGATTCTCCTCGACCCTGTTCACCGCGCTGCCCCTGACGGCGGTGCTGGTCGCCCCTGTCGCGGATGCCTGCACCAGCATGCTGGTGACCAAGGGCGCCACGACGGACGGCTCCACGTTCATCACCTATTCGGCGGACTCGCACGAACTGTACGGTGAGCTGTACTACACGCCCGCGCGCCGCCATGCGGCCGGGGCGCAGCGCGACATCGTTGAATGGGACACCGGCAAGTTCCTGGGGCGCATCAAGGAACTGCCCGCCACGTACTCCGTGGTGGGCAACATGAACGAGCACCAGCTCTCCATCAGCGAGTCCACCTTCACGGGCCGCAAGGAGTTGGAGGGGCCCTCGGGCATCATCGACTACGGCTCGCTCATCTACGTGGCGCTGGAGCGCGCGAAGACGGCGCGCGAGGCCATCCAGGTGATGACGGACCTGGTCGCCGAATACGGCTACGCCTCCACGGGTGAGACGTTCTCCATCGCCGACCCGAAGGAGGCGTGGATGCTGGAGATGATTGGCAAGGGAGCGGGCCAGAAGGGCGCGGTGTGGGTGGCCCGGAAGCTTCCCGACGGCGTCATCTCCGCGCACGCCAACCAGGCGCGCATCCGCCAGTTCCCGCTGAATGAGTCCTCCACCACGCTGTACTCGCCGGACGTCATCACCTTCGCGCGCGCGAAGGGCTGGTACACGGGCGCGGACAAGGACTTCAGCTTCGCGGACACGTACCACCCGCTGGACTTCGGCGGGCAGCGTTTCGCCGAGGGGCGCGTGTGGAGCATCTTCCGCCGCGCGGCCCCGTCCATGAAGCTGGGCCTGGAGTACGCGGATGGCGCGGACCTGAACAAGCGCCTGCCCCTGTGGGTGAAGCCGGACAAGAAGGTGTCCGTGCAGGACGCGATGGCGCTCATGCGCGACCACTTCGAAGGCACCGCGCTGGACATGTCCAAGGACGTGGGCGCGGGCCCCTACGCGGCGCCCTACCGCTGGCGCCCGATGACGTGGGACGTGGACGGCAAGAACTACGTCCACGAGCGCGCCATCTCCACGCAGCAGACGGGCTTCTCCTTCGTCGCGCAGATGCGCGGCTCGCTGCCGGACGCCATCGGCGGCGTGCTCTGGTTCGGCGTGGATGACACGTTCACCACCGTCTACACGCCCATGTACGCGGGCATCCGGCAGGTGCCGAAGAACTTCTCCCAGGGCGTGGCCAGCCGCGGAGACTTCTCCTGGGATTCGTCCTTCTGGGTCTTCAACTGGGTGTCGAACCAGGCCTACGGGCGCTGGAGCGACATGATCGTGGACGTGCAGAAGGCCCAGGGCGAACTGGAAGGCCAGTTCCTCGCGGATCAGGCCAACATCGAGAGCATCGCGCAGACGCTCTACAAGCGCACGCCCGAGCAGGCCCGCCAGTACCTCACCGAGTACTCGCTCCAGCAGGGCGACAAGGTGCACGCGCGCTGGCGCAAGCTGGGCGAGCAGTTGCTCGTGAAGTACATCGACGGCAACGTGCGCGACGCGACGGGCAAGGTGAACCACCCCCGCTACCAGGATGCGTGGTACCGCCGCATCGCCGCGGACAACGGCCCCCGCCTGGAGTCGCGCGAGAAGCCCGAGCCGAAGCCCGCGGCCCCCGCGGCTCCGACGCCGGCACCTGCCGCGGCTCCGGCGACCCCGAAGCCCACCGTCGCTCCGGCGCCCTGAGCTTCCTCCGGGGCGAGTCCCTGCCGGGGGCCGGCCCCCTGAGGTTGCCCCCCGGGGCGAGGCACACCGGGAGCCCCCACCCGGTGTCCCGCTCCGGTCCGCGGTCGCGGCGGTGACGCGGCGTCCGCCCCCGACCCGCGTGGTGCGAAGCCGCGCGGGTCCTTCACGTTCACGCGTGTGTCCACGCGTGGCTTGTGGCAGTCACGGGCCCGGGCGGAAGCGCGCCCCTTCGCGAAGGACGGTTCCTTGAGTGACGCTTCCCTGGTGACAGCCCCTCCGCTTCGGGACGACGAGCTGGCGGACTTCCTCGTGCGCACCAGCCGTACGTTCGCGCTCGCCATCCCGTTGCTGGAGGAGCCCCTGCGCCGCGAGGTGGGCCTGGGCTACCTGCTCTTGCGCGTCGCCGACACGCTGGAGGACGCCGCCCCCTGGTCGCGCGAGGAGCGGCGCGAGGCCCTGGCCGGCTTCGAATCGCTGCTCCAGGAGGACCCGGCGGCGGACGTGGGGGCTCTGGTGCGCGGCTGGCTGTCGCGCCGTCCGACGGAGAACGCGGGCTACCTGGAGCTGCTGGAGCGCACCCCCGCGCTGCTGGCGAGCCTGGACGCGCTGCGCACGGAGGCCGGCGCCATCCTGCGCCACTTCGTGCTGAAGACGGTGCGGGGCATGCGGGAGGTGCTCGCGGGCGCCACCACCGAGGGCCTGCTGACGCTGCACTCGCTCCAGTCGCTGCGTGACTATTGCTACATCGTGGCGGGACTGGTGGGCGAGCTGCTCACGGACCTGTTCGTCCTGGATCCGCGCCTCGCGCCCTACTCGCCGAACCTGCGCGCGCTGGCCCCGCTGTTCGGAGAAGGGCTGCAACTGGTCAACATCCTCAAGGACGTGCGGCAGGACCGGCAGGAAGGCCGCGCGCTGCTGCCCGCGAACGTGGAACTCCAGGACGTGGAGCGGCTGGCGGGCGAGGACCTGATCGCGGCGGCCCGCTACGTGAGGGCCCTCTACGGCGCGGGCGCCCCCCGGGACGTGCTCGCCTTCACCACGCTGCCCCTGTTGCTGGCGCAGGCCACGCTGGAATTGCTGATCCGCGACGGCGCGGGCGCCAGGGTGTCGCGCGCCGTGGTGCACGCCCAGATGGACGCGCTCCAGGCCTCGCTGGACCGGGGCATGCTCCCCGAGTCCGTGGAAGCGCTCGCCGGCCCCGTGCCCGGCAGCCCCTGAAAAGCGTTGGGAAGGCCGCAACTTCCAGGCGCCTGCATCGGATAATTCCAATGCTGGTGTTTCCCCCTCTGGAGTGCGTCCCCCATGAACTGCGCCCGCTCGTCCCCGGCGGTCATCGTCTATTTCCCCGCGCGTACGGACGCGGCGCCCGCCCGGGTGCAGCGCCGTGTGCTGCGGGTGGCGCGGGAGGGCCTGGAGTCGGGGGGGCTGCCCTTCGCCGCCACGCGTCAGCGCGGGCTGTGGACGTTCCAGACGGCGACGGGGCCGGAGCGGTGGTTGCCTGGCCGGGTGCGGGGGCAGGCGCGGATGCACGCGTTCCTGGTGGAGGTGCTGGGCTTTGGCGGTTTCATCCAGGGCTACGACGTGGCGGCGGACACGCGCAGTGATTCGATTCCGGGGCACCCGGACTTCGCGAAGAACTTCGACCTGTTCCTGCACCACTACGCGGGCGCGCTGCTCAAGCGGGTGGCGCCGGAGTCCGCGTTCGGGCGGGCGCTGGGGCAGGTGGTGATGCTCAACGGCCAGCAGTGGGCCGGGCTGGGCTTCACGTTGACGGACGCGGGCCAGCGACTGGTGGACGCGTGGCTGGCGGAGCAGGGCGTGGTGCTCAGCGCCGCGGCTTGAGTGACCCGGGTGGCCCGCGTGGCTGCCTGCTTCCGGAGGGGTTGGGGGGGCCCTCCGGGAGGCCTCTGGGCGGACGGCGGGTTTCCGGATAGGGAAGGGGGGATGACTGCCCTGGCCTATCCCATGCCGCTGTGTGTCGCGCCGATGATGGACTGGACGGACCGGCACTGCCGGTACTTCTTCCGTCAAATCACGCGCCACACCCTGCTCTACACGGAGATGGTGACCACGGGCGCGGTGCTGCACGGCAAGCGCGACCGCCTGCTGGGCTTCACGCCGGCCGAGCACCCCGTCGCCCTCCAACTGGGAGGTTCGGAGCCAGAGGACCTGGCGGCCTCCGCGCGCATTGGCGAGGAGTGGGGCTACGACGAGATCAACCTCAACGTGGGCTGCCCCAGCGACCGCGTTCAGTCCGGCCGTTTTGGCGCGTGCCTGATGGCGGAGCCGGACCTGGTGGCGCGGGGCGTGGCGGCGATGCGGGAGGCGGTGCGCATCCCGGTGACGGTGAAGTCGCGCATCGCCATCGACGACCTGGAGGAGTGGACGACGCTGGAGGACTTCGTGCGGCGCGTGTCCCAGGCGGGCTGTACGCGCTTCATCGTGCATGCGCGCAAGGCGTGGCTGAAGGGCCTGAGTCCCAAGGAGAACCGGGACGTGCCGCCCCTGCGTTACGACCTGGTGTACCGGCTGAAGCAGGAGTTCCCGCACCTGGACATCAGCCTCAACGGCGGCGTGAAGACGCTGGACGCTGCGGCCGAACACCTGCCCCGCGTGGACGGCGTGATGATGGGCCGGGCCCCCTACGAGTCGCCCTACGTGTTGGCGGAAGCGGACCGCCGCTTCTTCGGCGGCACGCAGGCGCCCCCCACGCGGCACGAAGTGGTGGACGCGATGATGCCGTACATCGAAGCGCAGCGAAGCCAGGGCGCGCCGCTGGGCGCCATCACCCGGCACATGCTGGGCCTCTTCCAGGGCCTGCCGGGCGCGCGCGCGTGGCGCCGGCACCTGAGTGAGAACGCCCACCAGGATGGAGCCGGTCCGGAGGTGGTGCTCGCCGCCGCCGCGAAGGTGCCGCGCGAAGCAGCCCTCCAGGCCGTGGCCTGACGTCCGTGCCTGGGTGGCTGTCTTTCACCTGGGCGTCGCGGCGGATTCATGCGGGCCCCGCTGGCTGAGTGGCAATCACAGCCATTCCAACGCGGAGCGGTCGACACGAAGGTATTATCGGACGTTCTCTTCACGCAGCCGTGACAGGACTTCCCCGGCGGGCCGTGCTTCCTCCGGGGACGCGGCCTTCGCGAGACACCGCTCCACGTCCGCCTCCAGTCTGGCGACATGATTCCACAGCAGCAGTTTCAGCGGCTGGGGTCCTGTGGGTGTGCCAATGAACTCGAAATCCGGGTCCGGGTCGAACGATGCAATGAGGTCGATCAGGATTTCGAGCGTCTGGATGCGTGTCGTTGCGCTGCCCTCGCGCAAGAGTTCTCCCAGGAACGGCACGACCGCCAGGACCACGGGAAAGTAGGTCCCGGCGTGGTTGTTCCCGAGCGCGTAGAGGACGCGCGAGTAGACCGCGTCGCCCGTTTCCGGGGTCGCGGCCGCCAGTGCGCGCAGCGCCTGGGGGACTTCGTCCGGTGTGTTCCAGGAGGGTTGGACCTCCTGGTCCCAGCGGATGTGTTCGAGCCCCTCCAGCATGGACTTCAGGCGGGCAGGGCCTTCAGGAAGGCAAGCAGCGCGGCGTTCACCTCCGCGGCGCTTTCCTGCTGGATCCAATGGCCCGCGCCTGGCACGACGACGATGTCCTTGAGGTTGGGAGCCAGCGCCTTCATGGGGTCGACGGGAGCGAAGGTGCGCCCAGGGTCCTTCTCTCCGATGAGGAAGAGGGCCGGCTGTTCAATCTTCGCCGTGGCGAGCTCGGGCAGCTCCGCCCAGTCGCGGTCCATGTTGCGGTAGCGATTGAGGCCGCCACGGAGGCCGCTGCCCTCAAGCTGCTTCGCGAAGTACGCGACGTCTTCCTCCGTGAGCCAGTCCGGCAGCGTTTCCGGCGGGGTCAGTCCCGTGAGGAACCCTTCGCCCGGCTTCCTGTCATTGGCGCCAGTGAACTTCGCATCGAAGCCGGGCGCGCCAGCGAGGATCGTCCGCACCGACCTCGGGATGTCCGCTTCGAGCTCCGCCTCGGCGACACCGGGCTCCTGGAAGTACAGGATGTAGAACCACTTCTCGCCGAAGACCTTCTTGAAGAGCTGCGTGGGCGGCAGCGGCGTGCGGCCCATGTGCGGGACGCTCATGCCAACCACCGCGCGAAAGCGATCGGGATGGAGCGCGGCGAGGCTCCACGCCATCGCGGAGCCCCAGTCGTGACCGACCACGACCGCGGTCTTCTCCCCCAGCGCGTCGAGCAGGCCGACGAAGTCCGCCATCAGGTGCTTCATGCTGTAGGCCTCGATCTCCCGAGGCTTGTCACTCTGCCCGTAGCCGCGAACGTCGGGCGCGACCGCGTGGTAGCCCGCAGCGGCGAGCGCCAGCAGTTGGTGGCGCCACGAGTACCAGGACTCCGGCCAGCCGTGGAGCAGCAGGACGAGGGGGCCTTCGCCCGCCTCGGCCAGATGCAGGTGGATGCCGTTTGTCTCGACGGTGCGATGTGTAATCCCAGCCATGGTGTTCGCTCCCTTCCTGGAGCCGCAGGTGTGCCCGCGAATGCCCCAGATGTCCCGGCAACCGTTCGGACACCCAGAAGATCGTCTTCCCGGTGACAGTGAAACCGCCACCGCCCCGGGATTGAGAGTCACCGCGCGCGTTCCGCCAAGGCGTTTCACCAGGGACAAGATAGTCAGTAAATTCTTCTATTTCTGGACTTGATTGAATTGAAACTGGAAGGCCGCTAGCCTTCCGCGCCCCTCGATCCGGGAGTGCTCCATGCGAAGGCAGGTCGTCGCCTTGTTCATCTCGTTGTGCGCGGTGGCCTGCGGAGGCGGCTTCGAGGAAGGGGCCCCGGAGGAATGGGGAACCCACGCGGCCGCCCTTGTCACCCCCACCACGGAGGACGTGGTGGTGGCGCGGCTGCCCGCGACGACGGGGGCGGGCTACGGCTACGGCGAGTACCTTCCCCCGGGCTACCTGACCTCCACCACGCGCTACCCGGTCGTCATCCACCTGAACGGAGCGGGTGAGTTCGGCACTTCCACCACGGAGGCGGACCTGCTGAACGTGGTGACGCGCAGTGGCGCGCTGAAGAACATCCGCTACACGAGCCAGGGCAAGACGTACTTCGGACAGCGCGGGGTGATGGTCTTCACGCCTCGCGCGGCGACGAGCTGGCAGCCGGCGGAGCTTGACGCGTTCGTCAGCTTCCTCGTGGCGAACTACCGCGTGGACACGACGCGCATCTACATGACGGGCCTCAGCTTCGGGGGCTACGGCAGTTGGAAGTACGCGTACACATATGGCAGCCGGTTGGCGGCGCTGGCGCCCATGGCCAGCAACATCGGCGCGCCGGGGCCCACCATCACCCAGTTGTTGAACGTGCCCGTCTGGGCGGTGCATTCGCACGGGGACAGCATCACCTATCTGGCGGACCGCTCCTGGCTGACGGGCGTGACGAAGAACTACGGGGTGAGCCAGCAGCTCGTGGTGCCGGCGCCCTCGTCGACGGTGACGTACCTGTTCCCGACGGGCAGCAGCCCCGCGTGGACGTCGCAGCCCGGCGTGGTGGCCTCCGGAAACGCGAGGGCGCGCTTCACCGTGCTGCCCGGCACCCACCACGACTGCTGGACCCAGCAGTACAACAACTACGCGTTCTGGGACTGGCTCCTCGCGCAGCAGCGCACTTCCACACCCTGAGCGGACGTGCGTGCGCCGTCACGGGTGTGTCGACTAGCTTCACGCTCCATGAACACCCGTCTGCCGCTCGTCATCCTCGCCAGCTTGCTTTGCGCATCCAGCGCGGGGGCCCGGCCCTACCGCGCCATGGTGACGCGCACCGCGTCCACCACGAAGAGCGGCAACCTGGAGCTGGGCCTGCGCTATCAGGGCTTTTTCGCCCTCGACCTGGACGAGTCGCAGCCCTACCAGCAGCTCTCGCCGAGCCTGCGCTTCGGCATCGTCGACAACCTGGAGGCCAACCTCTACGTGGAGCTGCTGGCGCTGGGGCTCCCCGGGGACGAGGACTTCAAGGTCGCCTTCGGTGACATTCCCCTCGGGCTCCAGTGGACGTTCCTGGAGTCCGGCAAGGTGGCGCTGGCGGCCTACGGGCGCGTCACGCTGCCCACGGGACCGAGCGACGAGGACGGCATCCTCCCGAGCCTCTCCGACGGCACCTGGGACTGGGAGGGCACCCTCATCGGCGAGCTGCGCGCGACCAAGGACCTGCGCTTCATGCTCAACGGCAGCTACCTCCACCAGGGCACGCGAGACCGGGGCAGCCTGCCCGAATTCGATGTCCCGGACGCGGTCCAGCTCGCGCTGGCGGGCACCTACAACCTCGACAAGTTCACGATGCTCGGGCTGGAGGTGGTGGGCCGCCTCTACTTCGAGGACGTCATCACCCCGGTCTGGCGGGACAACGCCACCCAGGTGGAGATCCTCCCGGTCGTGCGCCACGAGGCGTTCCCCGGCCTGGTGCTGGAGGCCGTCGCGGGCATCGCCGTCACCGAGGGCCTGAGTGAAATCTACCAGTTCCGCCTCCTGCTCGGCGCCACCTACGAGTTCGACCTCGCCTCCGGGCCGAAGCTGCCGAAGAGCAAGGCGGACCTCCGTCCGCCCAAGCCCGCGCAGCGCCGCCGCCGCTGACAAGGCGCCTGTCAGGCCCGGGGCGTGTCTCCCGCTTCGGTTAGGCTCGGGGGCGACGCGACCGGGAGCATGGGGCCCTGGTCCGTGGGTTGAGGGGAACATCCGATGGGCGCTGTCTTCGCGGGAGTGTGTCTGCTGGGGGAACTCGCCCTGGGCGTGGCACTGGTGATCGGCGCCTTCTTCACCCTGGCCTTCAGCAGCGAGGCGTACCGTCACAACGCCACGCCGCTCCATCAGGCGTTGAACATGCTGGCCTTCGCCCTGGCGGTCCTGCCCACCTTCATCACGCTCTGGGTCGGCTGGCGGCGCTTCCTGTCGGACCGTCCCTGGGAAGCGGTGCCGCTGGGCCTGGGGCTGCCCCTGGTGGCGCTCGTGGTGTGCGCGGGCGCGGCCTTCCTGGCGGTCATGGGCGGAGAGTCGTCGACGTCGCGCCACCGCGAGCAGGAGGCACGTGGGGCGCTGGCCGCGCTCCGTGCCGAGGTCGACGGTGGGGCGCGGCACAAGGTGTGCGACCTGGTGGCGCAAGATCCGCGCGCCTCCGCGGAGGACATGCGCCGCTGCCGCGACTTCATCGAGTCCCAGCCCGCGGTCGAAGCCCGCTGGGCGGAGTTCTCGAAGTTCTTCGATGAGCAGATGGGCTTCCAGACCTGGAAGCTCGGGGAGGTCGGACTCGCTCCCGCGTTTGAGTGGAGCAAGGCGGTGCCGGTGATCCGGCACGACCAGGAGTGGTTCCTCCGCGCGTTCTATGAAACCTGGCTGGCCCGGCCCCAGGCCCTCGCGTCCATGGAAGACCTGGGCCGGCTGCGACTGGCGCTCCAGAGCAGCACCCGTTACCTGGGCTGGGACGCGCGCGCCGTGGAGACCCTCCGCACCCAGGTGCTTCCGGCGCTGAGCGGACGGCTGGATGCGCAGGAGCCGCGGCTGCGCGCGTTGCCGGACATGGACGCGTGGCTGCTGGGTTCGGTGCGGGAGAAGATCCAGTACCTCCAGACCTCACCCGAGGATGGGGTCGAACCCCTGCCTCCACTGCCGGGCGCGCCGTCACCGGGCGCCGTCGGCGTGGCACGGATGGCGGACGACGGCGCGCTGGATCTGTGGCTGCGCGCGTCGCCCACCTCGGGGGCGTTCGGAGACGTCTACCTCCGACGCGCCTCGTATGATCCGGAGTACGGGGACTGGTTGAAGTACCTGGGAGGCGCCCCCCGCCCCGGGGAGCTGCGGTTCATCCCCGCGCCCTGAAACAGCCTGGGCGTCAGGCCGGCTTCGCGAGCGCCGCGTCGATGGCCTGGACGAGGCGCGGATCCTCCGCCGTCACGTCCGGGGCGAAGCGGGCCGCGACGCGACCATCCCGGCCGATGAGGAACTTCTCGAAGTTCCACTGCACTTCCGGCTTCGGGTTGGCGTCGATGCCGTAGCCCTTGAGCTTCTCGCGCATGGGCCCTTCACCGGTGGCGTCGGGGAGGGCGCGGGTGAGCTCGTGGTAGAGCGGGTGCTTCTTCTCACCGACCACGGCGATCTTCGAGAACAGCGGGAACTTCACGTCGTACTTCAGGGTGCAGAACTCCTGGATCTCCTTCTCGCTGCCCGGCTCCTGACCCATGAAGTCGTTGGCGGGGAAGCCGAGCACCTCCAGGCCCTGCTCGTGCTTCTGCTCGTAGAGTTTCTCCAGGCCCTCGTACTGCGGCGTGAGCCCGCACTTGGACGCGACGTTCACCACCAGCAGGACCTTGCCCTTGAACTGGCCAAGGTTGCGCGCGGTGCCGTCGATGGCGGTGAGGGGAATGTCGTAGAGGTCGTGGGCCATGCGTTCGCTCGCGGGTGAAAGAGGGGGCGCAACCCTAGCGCCTCCGGGAAGCGGGCGCCCGTGGAGATCGCGTCGCGAAGTCAGGGCCCGGGCTCTGGCACCGTCAGGGTGAGGCCCATCGTGGCCCTGTCGAGGGAGTCTGCCCGTGTCTCCGAATCCCGTCTGGCTCCAGGCCTTCCTGGCCGGGAGCGCCCTGTCCTTCGCCGTCCCGGCTCATGCCGCCGAGCCGCCCCGCATCACCACCGTCACGCAGACCGCCGTGTCCCTGGAGGCGGGTGGCAGCTCGCGGTTGGGGGTCCAGGCGTTGGATCCGCAGGGCAGTCCGCTCACTTTCTCCTGGAGCGCCACCGCGGGCAGCCTGACCTCTCCGCTGGGCAACGCGACCACCAGCCGCCTGTACTGGACCGCGCCCACGTGCCTGGCGGAGGGCAGCGCCCCCGTCATGGCGACCGTCACCAATGGCCATGGCCTGTCCGCCACGGCGAGCTTCGATTTCAGCGTCGCGCGGGACCTGTCGGTGGATCACCAGCCGCCCTTCACGTCCTGGGGCTTCGAGCAGACCGAGGGCGTGGGGTTCTACTCGCCGTCGATGATCGAGGCGGAGGACCTCCGGGTGCACATTCCCGCGGAGCGCATCCGGCTGGATGTCGACCAGCGGGTCTCCGTCACCTACGTGTCCGAAGGCTCACACGCGAGCAGCGCGCTCGGGTTCCTGTACTACGACGACCTTCTGAGGCTCGGCTACCTGGACGTGCATGACACGTACGAGGACTCGTCGGACGACACGTTGGCGGACCGCAATGGCAATGGCATCGCGGACCTGCACGAGGACCTCTACAACCTGGCGCCGAGGACGGGGCTCCAGGCGCGTCGGTACATCGGGGCGGTTCCCCGCTGTCCGGCGCAATTCACGTCGGGGGGCTTCACGTACAGCCAGCCTGAGCTGGCCCTCAACGCGAATTGCACCCCGGCCTTCCAGTCCAGCGCGCGTCTGGAGGATGCGCGTCCAGGGCTCCATCCGCTCATCGACGTCGACGTCGTGGGCAGCAACGCCCCCCAGACACCCGGTCAGGGCTATTCGGACAGGGGACTCTTCGCCCGCATCCCCAACCTGCTGGAGCCCGCGCACGAGCTGAACCGGTTCCAGGGGCTGGGGCACCTGGCCTTCCTCCTGGCGGATGACGACGCGGACAGGAGCACCTTTCAGCAGCTCGGTGCTGTCTCCGATGTGTCGGCGGCCAGCGACGGCATTCCCGACTACGACGTCTCCGCCTATGACTCCAGCGGCGCCCCACGCGCCGTCAATCCGGATCCGGGCATCAGCGCGCTGGATCGGACCGTGGACCTGGGCGTCATCCAGGGCGGGCGGGAGCTGGTCTTCTTCCTGGTGGTCGTGCAGGAGGAGGAGCACGACCCTGCCTCGAACAGGGCCTATCCCTGTCTGCGCAAGCAGGCCAGTGGGCGGTGCGCCCTGCATCTGAAGACACCCGTGTCGGTGTTCTTCTCCAAGGCGAAGTGGAACCTGGACCAGGACCCCCTGGGCCGGACGCCCGTGGCCCACCGCAACATCGGGTGCACCTACCAGGAAGCGTGTCAGAGCCCGTCGTCTCCGTCGGCCTGCACCGTGGCGGGGACGAACCAGAAGCTGTGCGGGTGGCTGGACCCGGTCACGCTCGCGCGCCTCGACACGCCCGCGTACGGGAACATCGTCCTTCCCCAGGACGCGGAGAGCGTCGCCCCCTCGGGCAACGGCAACATGCCGCACCTGATGATGCGCACGGTGGGCCCGAACCAGGGCCGCTGGTTGATGGGGTTCGAGGACAGCAATGGCGGAGGTGACCGGGACTTCAACGATGTCGTCTTCCGGGTCAACACGGAGGGGCGGTTCAGCTACCTGCGTTCGAAGGTGCTGAGCGTCGCTGACCCTGCGTGTGCCATCTCCCGCGTGCGCTTTCGCAAGGTGGATTCCATGGGCCCTGGCTGTGATGACTCGGCTTCTTTCGCCTACGCGGTGGCCACCGACTGTCAGGTCTGTGATGGCACGCACTGTTCCTTCAATCCCAAGCCCACATGGCATCCCGTGACGGCCCCCGGGACCCAGGAGACCATCATCGACGTCTCCTCGTCCCCAGGCCATCAGGTGTGCTGGGAGGCGCGCCTCAAGACGGGCTGGTTTGATTGCAGGCTCCGCATCCACGAAGTGGATGTGGGCTTCGAAGCCGCCCCGGTCGAGTGAGGGGGCCGTCCCGGTCACCGCCCGGGTGCGCCCAGGGCGATCGTCCCCACGACTCCACTGTCGGACGTGCTGCAGACCAGGGCGTGATTCGTCAGGGCATGGCCGCGTGCCCACGACCTTGCCGCGATGCAGACGCCGAGTGCTCCGCTCGCGGCCCCCACGTCCCCGAGCGAGGTCGCCGGAACCACCTCGCGAATGGACTCCAGGACAGGTGTCAGTCGCACTCGCGCATGTCCCCAGGTGTTGGCTCGCCACACCTCTCCGTTCAAGTCGACCACCAGGTCGCCAGAGAACGTCCCACCTGTCGTCATGCGTCCGACGGCGGAGCGGACCGTGGCGTCGAGGTGGCCCGCCACCTCTGGCACGGCTCCGGTCCGCCAACGGATTGCATCGTCGGGATCGATTGCCGTGGAGGGCCTGGCCACTTCGACTCCCGCGAGTCGCGCGGCCACGGTCCCGTTCCTTCGCCAGGCGGCCGACTCCTCCTCCACCAGGAGACATGCGGCGGCCTCACCCGGACGGAGCCCGGTCGGGAATTCCTCCGAATGCAACCGGCGATCATCAGAGAGCCACTGGAGGCTGATGGCGTCGAGCCAGGAATCCACCGCGATGAGGAGCACGCGGGCGCATCGGCGCTCCGACAGGAGTCGCGACGCGCGCTGGAGTCCCAGTGCCGTGGCTGCATGGCCCCCCAGGATGAACTCGTCGCCTACCGCGCCTCGCGCAAGTCCCGTGAGCTTGCGAAGCAGGTCTCCGCACGAGCGCTGGAGCGCCGTGGCTGTCTCAGGCTCAGGCCACCCGAAACGCCGTTCCCCGAGTTCCGGAAGGGCCCACACGAGGCCTGTCTCGCCCCAGAACGCGTCCTCGGCCGGCGGAAGCTGGCCAAACCGGATGACATCCTCCACGGCGACCTGGGCGAGCCGGAGCCATGCGGCGGTCTGGATGAACCCCTCGGTGAGGGGCCACACCGGTGAGCCCATGAGCGGAGCTTCTTCTCCGTCCCCGTAGACGGTAGGCCCCGCGATGGGGCGGACCCGGACGATGCCCGCGCGCAACGCCGCGGCGGAGGAGATGACGTCGTACCCGACGGTGGTCACCAGTCCGAGGGAGGAGATCACCTCTCTCATGGGCGCACCGGTGGCTTCTCGAACGCCCGGGCGGGTTCGACGGTCCTCCAGGAGTCGGGGGAGGGAAGTCGCATCTCCCGGAATTGTCTCGCGAGGCCGGGGGCCAGCGGCGAGTCCCGCTCCACGGGCAGACCCACGCGCTCCGCGAGCTCCAGCCAGGCCAGGACCTCCGTGGACACATGCGCGAACGTCGCGGCGTCGTCGGCGCTCAGGGCGTCCCGAGCACGGAGGGCTTCGGTGCGAGCTTGGAGTTCCGCGATGGCTGTCGCAAGGGCGCTCTCGAATGCGCGCGGGTCGCGGCCGTCCAGAGCCGTACAGACCGCGAGACGGAAGTCATCCGGAGCCAGCGCGGCCCACGCGTCCAGCCAGTGCTGGGCCGAATCTTCAGAGGATTCCACGAAGAACCGGTCCATGAGGAAGCGGACATAGAAGAAGTCCTCTTCGTACTCCTTGCCCGTCGCGAGCGTCCTCCGAGAGTGCTTCGCCAGCTCCGCCGCGCCAGCGTCATCGCGGCAGGCGATCGCATCGAAGAAGGGCTCGGACCTGGACGTCAGCTTCTCCGAGTCAGGTGCGCTCTGGAGGAAGTGCAGGAACGCGCGACCGCTCTTGAAGAGGTTCGGGAAGAAGGTGCTCGGATCCGCCGTGCTCAGCAGTCCCGCGATGGCCATCCGCCGATACAGCGTCGAAACCCTCAAGTAGTGCTGCTGGCGCGGTGGCGCCTGGAGGATCTGCGGGAGCAGTTCCTCGAGCGTCACCGCGGCATTCTTTCCAGCAAGAGGCACGAACGTGGGGGGCATGGAGCCGCCTCGGGAAATCAAGTAGCAGGGACGTCCAGGACGAAGAACGTGATGTTCGTGGGCTTCGGGGCGATCTTCCGCCACTCATCCAGGACGCGCTCGCTCACGACATATGAGTCCGGTGCCTCCTTGAGGCGGAAGAGGTCCGGTGCATGGGCGATCTTCTTCCGGTCCAGGACGTGCTTCAGGACCCGCACGACCTGCCCGTCAAGGTATTCAATCTCGGAGGCGGAGGTGTCGAGCACATCCACCGTCCCCAGCGGGTTGACGATGAAGTAGTCGCTGGAGGCCAATCGCTTCTTGTGGTTGTAGATGGAGAGCGGCAGGTATTGCACGGGCCCCCGGTTGACCGCTTCCATTCCGTCCTTCAAGGGCTTGCTGACAATGAGCAGGCGAACGGTATTGGGAACAAGGTCCGGGATTTCGATGCCGGGCTCTTCATCCGACATGAAGATCTTCGCGTCCTGGGGATACTCGCCCTCCTGGAGTTCGACGCCATCGCCCAGCTTCCAGCTCTTGACGCCCATTGCCTCGGGGAAGTCGAGGAGGACGCAGAACTCTGGCCGGGTCTGTGCGAGCGTCTTGAATAAATAGTATTTCACATCCACTCCTTGGGAGGTTTCTAGAAGTCGCTTGACTCGGTCTTGACCTGGGATTGAAGCCTGTCCGCGTGCGTGTCGAGCGACGCACCGGGTCCAATCTGGCCCCATTCGATGATCTGGTTCATCAGGTGCTCGGAGAGGTTTTCGAGCTTCTTCTTGTCCAGCTTCGCGTCCGGAATCTTGTGTCCTTCCGGCTTCGCGCCGTCACAGATCGCCTTGTATTCCTTGCAGATCTCGGTCAGGGTATCCCGGACAAGGCGGTTGTAGATGGGATGATCAGTGCAAGCTTCCGGGGCGCCATCTCTCTCCTTGAGTTGCATATGTCTGGCGAGGCCAAGGATGTGCGCGACTTCCTTGTCCTGCGGAAGTATGAACATGTTGATCTTGTGGTTGACGTTGTATTTCGCCATCATCAACGACTTGCGCATCACGTTTGGTACATTGTCGGGCTGCTTGGAAATGAGCGTGTTGAGGAGGCCTTTGGGGATGAGGTGGTGGGCGTTGTTCCAATAGGGCCAGGTGTCCTGGGTGAAGTTCATCCCCGCAGGAACCTTGATGGGCTGCCCCTTGAAGTTCTCCCGCTTGATTGATGTCAACGGGCCCCCAACGTTCCAATCCCCGGGCCTGGGCGCCGGTATTTCAAGTGCGTAGTAGGAGGGCGCCCAGCCCCCGGCATTCGTCTCGTAGTGCGAGGTCCCCACTGGTGTCGTGCGGCTGGCGTAGTCATGGAGCCGCTCCTTGATCTTCGCCTCCGACCCCGCCTGCTCGTACGCCTGATAGCGGTAGTTGCAGGTGCTCTTGCCCTGCTTCTTCCGGAACGAGGCCTCGTGCCCTGTCAGGCACGCGCCGCCCTCGGTCGTGCTCTTCTGACGATGCTGCTTGTGCAGGTCTTCGAGCTCGACGTCGGCGAGATGTCCGTCTCCCATGAAACCTCCTGGCAGGGCTCCGCCTGGAGGCTATCACTCCGAGTGTGGGGTGTGAACGGGCCGCGAGGGCCGCCCCGCCCACCCCTCAATCCTCGATCGTCGTCTTGTGCCACCGCTGGCCGTTGAGCGCGGGATCCCGGTTCGGGTCGTAGTTCGGGTCGTTCGACGGCACGTATTGCCCGTTGCCATTCATCCAGTACTCGCGGGCGCCCGTCTGCACCTGATGGCGCTTGCCACTCTCGGGGCTGCGGACCGTCTCCTCGTCCTTGATGTAGTTCAGGAACCGGTGGTGGTTGCGGTCCGAGGCGGCGTCGCGGTCCGCGTAATTGGCCGCGATCTGGGCATTGATGGCGTCGTTCTTCTCATGGAAGGCCCGCTGCTGGGCTTCGAAGGCAGACTTGTTGGCCTGCATGCGCTGGTTGTGCGCCGCCCAGCTCGAGCGCTCCCGGGCCATCTCGTTCTGGTTGTAGGCCTGGACGTACTCGGGATTGTAGTGGGTGTTGGACAGGGCGTTGAGGACGACCTTCTTGCTCTCCTCGTAGCGCTCCGGAGGGGCATCCAGCGCGTGACAGTAATAGTTCCAATTGACCATGTTGCCCATGTCCGTCGCGTTCAGGTGCATGACAATCATGTAGGGGTTGCCCTTCTTGTCCGTCCACTCCGTGACCCGGGCGAGGAAGAGCTGCCGCATCGGGCCGACCTTGTAGAGCAGGTCGGAGAAGCCCTTGTTGGCGGCGGCGACCTGCGGAACGTCGTACTGCTTCACCAGCTTCGCGCCATCCCGCTGCGCGACCGGCACCAGATCCTCCTGGATGACGGCGTCGATGGAGTTGAAGAACCGCATCTTGTTGCCGGACCTGCGTGACCACTCCTGCATCATCGGGTCATTGGAATACATGAACGTCTTGAGCGGGAGCATGTAGACATTGACGTTGCCCGGACCGCTCATGGCCGCCTTGCCATTGTTCAGGACCCAGTTGTCGGGCAGCGGCATGTTCCCCATCTCCTGGAACTTGTCGTCGAACATCTTGTGCGCGATGAGCTTCCCGTTTGGAGCCACCTGGGGCACGGCCGGGGCTGACGCCGCCGCGCTGCCGCTGCCGTCCGCCTTGGGCTTCTCTTTTTCGTCGCACGCCGGGGTCGTTGTGATCAGGGCCATGAGCAGGATGGGATGGGGTTTCATGAGAATTCCGGGGTGAGGCTTGAATCCCCAGGCTATCAGAAGGCAGCACTCCATGAGGGGGTGGGGACGCACGGACCGCATGGGGGGCCTTGACTCGAAGGGGGGGACGGTCTCAATGAATCACCATGCGACACGTCCTTCTCCTTGGCACCCTCCTGCTGTCCCAGTCCGTCCCTGCCGCCGAGCCCGCTCGCGCCCAGGTCCTCAAGGCCGCGCGCCTCTTCGACGCGAAGACGGGGAAGGTCGTGACCCCGGGCGTGGTGGTGGTGGCGGAGGGAAAGGTGGTGGGCGTGGGACCGAAGGCCCCCGTGCCGGAAGGCGCGACGGTGGTGGAGTTGGGGGACGCCACGCTGCTGCCGGGCTTCATGGATGCGCACACGCACCTGACCGTCGCGCCCGGGCCGGACTGGCGCAAGGACGTCGTCGACAGCTTCCAGCGCACCATCCCCGAACTCACGCTGGACGCGTTGCCCTGGGCCCGCACGACGCTGATGGCGGGCTTCACCACGGTGCGCAACCTGGGCGCGGAGCACTTCATCGACGTGGGCCTGCGCAACTCCATCGCGCGCGGCACCGTGGTGGGTCCGCGCATCCTCGCGGCGACCTCCAGCGTGAGCTCCACCGGCGGGCACTGTGACTACGGCAACTCGTGGCGCAAGGGACTGCTGGCCGAGGACTCCAGCCCCGGCGTGGCGGACGGGCCGGATGCGCTGCGGGCCCGCGTGCGCGAGAACTTCAAGTACGGCGCCGACCTCATCAAGGTGTGCGCCACGGGGGGCGTGATGAGCCTCAACGGGGATGCCGACGCGCCGCAGTTCACCCAGGCGGAGCTGGAGGCGGTGGTGGACGAGGCCCACTCGCGTCGACGCAAGGTGGCCGCGCATGCCCATGGCGCGGAAGGGGCGAAGCGCGCCATCCGCGCGGGCGTGGACTCCATCGAGCACGGCACCCTGATGGACGACGAGGGGCTGGAGCTGATGAAGCGCAAGGGCACCTGGTACGTGCCCACGGCGTTCGCCTTCAATGGCATCCAGGAGCTGGCGGCCCAGGGCAAGCTGCCGCCGGCGACCGTCGTCAAGCTCCAGACGGTGGCCGTGCGGCGCGAACAGGTGCTGCGCAAGGCGATTGCCATCGGGGTGCGCATCGCCTTCGGCACGGACGCGGGCGTGTTCGCCCATGGGCGCAACGCGGAGGAGTTCGCGGCGCTGGTGTCGTTCGGTATGACGCCCGCGGAAGCGCTGCGCACCGCCACGGTGCACGCGGCGGAGCTGCTCGGGGTGTCCGACCGGCTGGGGACGCTGGAGCCGGGGAAGCTGGCGGACGTCGTCGCCGTTCCCGGCAACCCCCTCCAGGACATCCGCGCCACGGAGAAGGTCTTCTTCGTGATGAAGGACGGCGTCATCCACCGCAACGAAGCGGCGCCCTCCATCCCCGCTCCGCGCTGAAATCCGGCCTCACGGTCGGAGCAGCACGTCGCACAGCAGGAAGTCGAGCTCGCTTCCGGACAGCCATTGGGCGCTCACCGTCGCGAAGTCGGGTTCCAACCCGGCGTCGCTCTGTCGCCAGAGGTCCTCCAGGCGGTGGCGCGCGGCGGTGCAGAAGATGTCCGCCAGCGCGTCGGCGTGGGGCTGGCCCCGGGAGGCCAGGGCCGACGCGTGGGCCAGCGTGACGGACATCGTGAACAGCTCGTTGCAGAGCTGGTTCAACAGGATGAGCGTCCGCTGCCGCGCGTGGAGCACGCTCGCTTCCGGATGGTGGCGCGTCAGCTCCACGCACCTGCGGGCCAGCCGGTGGACCTCCCGGGCCGTGAACTGGAGGTGCTCCCGGTTGCGGGCGGACAGGTGCTCCTCCACCGGGAGCGGCGCGGGAGGAGCTTCGAGCCGCGCGGCATGCTCGGGTGACGCGTAGTAGAGGGACAGGAGCCCCTCGCGCGCGGCCTTGTGGTCCACGAGGAAGTCCACGCCGCCCGCCACGCGGAAGGCCCGGGCGTCACGCAGGGCGCGCTCCACCGGCGCTGGCACCGCGCCCCGTGCCGCCTTGCTCTCGGAGGTCTCGTAGCCCTCGGCGGCGAGCAGCGACACGGTCCGGTCCACGATGCGCGCGCACGCCAGGGAGGCGATGTTCTTGGCCGCCACCTGTTCGAACCAGCGCACGGGCAGGTTCTCCGCCGTCACGCCCGTGAGGCTCCAACGGGCCACGCTCTCCAGGGCGAAGACCTCCGCCGCGGTGGTGGAGACCTGTCGCTGGATTTCGTCGAACTCGCCGAGCGCACGTCCCTGGGCGAGGCGCCGGTGGAGGAACTCGCGCGACCACTGGAGGCACTTCTTGGAGAGCGCCAGGGACGCCGCCACGATGATGTACATGCGGCCCAGGGCGCTGAGGGGCTCCAGCAGCGGCGTGTTGCGCCAGTGCTCCTGAGACATCGCCAGCATCCGCCCCTTCGGCACCCGCACGTTGTCGAAACCCAACGCGGAGATGGGCAGTCCGCGCAGGCCCATCAGGCCGTGCTCGGCCCGCACGTGGAAGCCGGGGCTCGTCGTCTCCACCACGAAGAGGCTGATCTGCTCCCTGCCGCCTTCGCAGAGCGTGGCGGTGACGTTCAGGACGTCCGCGATGGAGCCGTTCCCGATGTAGACCTTCTCCCCGTTCAGGACATAGGCCCTCCCATCTTCGGAGGGCGTGGCGGTCGTGGAGGCTCGCCGCGCGGAGGCTCCAGTGGGCTCGGTGTCGGCCCAGCCGGAGATGGCTCCTTCGGCCATCCGGGCGCGGACGTAGTCCTTCAGCGGACCGTCCTGGACCGCCTCGATGATGGCACCCGCGCCCAGGCCACTGTGGATGGCCAGCGTGTAGCCCACCGGGAGACACCGGCTCATCACCGCTTCGATGACGCGGAAGGTGTTCAGCATGGAGAGCCCTCGGCCCCCCAGCTCGCGCTCCACCGGCAGTTTGTAATAGCCCCTCGCGCGCAGGGCTTCGCGCAGCTCCGGGGAGATGCGCCCCGTGCGCTCCACCTCGTCCGGGTCGACGTGCTCCTTCAGGAACTGTTCGACCTCCGCGATGACGGCATCGCCCTGTTGGCGTTCCTCGGGCGCCTGTTCGGGGAACTGGCGGATGAGGTCCCAGCGGAGCGTCCCCGCGAAGAGCTGGCCCAGGAAGCCTTCGCGGGCGCGGGTGGCGGGATGCAGGGGCTCGCTCATGGCTTCAGGTCCTTGGTGGAAACGGTGGGGGAACGGCTCCGAAGCAGGGTCTCACCCAGGATGCGCAGGAGCGCGGCCTTCTGCTCCCGCAGGTAGAAGTGGCCGCCCGGGAGCAGGTGGAGTTCGAAAGGCCCGGTGGTGTGGACGCGCCACGCCTCCAGTTCCTCGCGCGTCAGGTCGTCCTGCGCGCCGCCCGTGACGGTCATCGCGCAGGGCAGGGGGGCGCGGGCTTCGTACGGGTAGGACTCCACGAGCGACAGGTCGGCGCGCAAGCCTGGCAGGAGCAGCTCGCGCAGCTCGGCGTCTTCCCGCAGCTCCTGGATCAGCTCGCCGTAGGTGGGTTCGAGCGCGGTGAGCAATCCTGCCTCGTCCAGGTGGCTCGACGGGATGGCACGCGGAGGAAGCTGCGGGGCGGGAGCCGCGGAGAGGAACAGCGCGTCTGGCATTGCGCGGCCCAGTTCCTTCAAGCGCTGGGCTGTCTCGAAGGCCACGAGCGCTCCCAGGCTGTGCCCGAAGAATGCGAAGCGCGTCCCGAAGTCCACCGCGGCCACCAGGGCGTCCACCAGCTCGCGGATCCGCGTGAAGGGAGCTTCTTCCGCCCGCGAGCCACGGCCGGGGAGCTGCACGCCCCACACCTCGATGTCTGGGATGAGGTCCGCCCAGCGCACGTATTCGCCCACGGAGCCGCCACTGTGGGGGAAGCAGAAGAGGCGCATGCCGGCCTCTGGACGCCGCAGCCGGCAGGCCAGCCAGGGAGAGGGATTGAAGGTCATTGCGAAGAGGAACCCGTGGGCGGGCTGGCGGTGGACGCTGCCTCTTCGAGGAAGCGGGCCAACCGGGCAACGGTAGGGCTGCGGAAGATGGCCTTCACCCGCAGGGGCGTGGAGACATGCGGGCGCAGCCGCGCGATGAGCTGCGCCGCCATCAACGAGTCGCCTCCCAGCTCGAAGAAGTTGTCGTGGAGTCCGACCCGGGGCAACCCCAGGACCTCCGCGAAGGCGGTGGCGATGCGGCGCACCGTCGCATCGTCCCCAGCTTCAGGCTGCTCCTGCCCGGCGGTGATGGCCGAAGCAGCGTGCACGGGCGGGATCGCTTCGGCCTCGGCCAGCCTCGTCACGGGAGTGGCTGGGTTTGGAGCCTCGACGAGGTAGCGCTGACGCTCGAATGGATACGTGGGCAGCGGCACCCGCTGGGGTCGAACACCTGCGTGAAGTTCCTGCCAGGAGAGTGGCACGCCCGCCGTCCACAGGCGCCCGGCCGCGGTGAGCGCGCTCACCAGGTCGGAGGTGTTGTCCGCGGGGTGGGGGAGGGTGGCCACGGTGAGGTGCGTGCCTGCGTCGGGATGCTGGCGCGCCAGGGTCGCCAGCGTCCGTCCTGGACCCACTTCCAGGAAGAGGCTGGCCGGGCCCGCGAGCAGCGTTCCCAGCGCATCGCCAAAGCGGACGGTGTGGCGCAGGTGCGCGGCCCAGTACGCGGGATCCACGGCCTGCTCGGCGGTGACGGCGGCGCCGGTGAGGTCGGAGATCCACGGCAGCGTGGGGGGATGCCGTTCGATGCGCTGGACGCAGTCGGTGAACGCGGCCAGCGACGGTTCGACGAGGTGCGAGTGTCCGGCGCCCGGAATGCGCAGCAGGCGTGACTCCACTCCGCTCGCGGTCAGCCGCGCCTGGAGGGCTTCGATGTCCGCCACCGGACCGGACACCACGCACTGCGCCGGCCCGTTCACGGCCGCCAGCGAGAGCCCGGCATGGAGCAGGGGGCGCAGCTCGGACTCGGGCAGGGGCACGGCCAGCATGGCGCCCGAGGGCAGGCTCGCGAGGATGCGCGAGCGCTCCAGGACCAGTCGCAGGGCATCCTCCAGGCAGAACACACCGGCCACCGTGGCAGCGGCATAGGCCCCCAGGCTGTGACCCACCACCGCCGCGGGCTTCACGCCCCAGCGCTCCCACAGCCGCGCCACCGCGTACTCGATGACGAAGACGCAGAGCTGGCCCGTGACGAACTCGCCCATCCGGGCGGAGGCCCGCTCGCATGCGACGGCGTCCGAAGGGTCCGGATGCAGCACCGTCCCCAGGTCGAATCCCAGCACGGGCGTGAGGTGTGCGCGGCACGCGTCCACGGCCTCGCGAAAGGCCGGCTGTGCGGCGTACAGCTCCCGGCCCATGCCCACGTGTTGTCCGCCGTGGCCGGGGAACATGAACACCACCGGGCGTGGCCCGGGCTCCGGCCGTGCGTCGCTCGCGGGGCCCTGCTGTTCCTCCAGCGCGCGGAGGACATCGGCGGTGTCCTGGCCCACGGCGAAGGCGCGGTGCGCGAGCACGGTGCGCCCCACCTGGAGCGTCCAGGCCACGTCGCCCAGGGGAATGTCCGGGTGCGCGCGCAGGTGGCCGCCGAGCCGGTCCACGGCCCGGGCCAGCGCGGCGGGGCCGTGGGCCGACAGCACCAGCAACTGCGGCGTGCGCGTGCGTTGAGACTCAGACGACGCAGGCGCTTCTTCCAGCACGACGTGGGCATTGGTCCCGCCGATGCCCAGGGAGCTGACGCCGGCCCGCCGTGGAAGGCCGCCGGTGTCCCAGTCCCGGAGCTGGGTGTTCACCCGGAAGGGGCTGTGTTCGAAGTCGATCTCCGGGTTGGGCTGTTCGAAGTTCAGGCTGGGGGGCAGCTTCCGGTGCTCCAGCGCGAGGACCGTCTTGATGAAGCCCGCCACGCCCGCCGCCGCGTCCGTGTGACCGATGTTTGTCTTCACCGATCCAATCCAGCAGAACTGTCGTTGGCGGGTGTCGAACGCCTTCGTCAGCGCGGCGAGTTCGATGGGATCTCCCAGCCGCGTGCCGGTGCCGTGGGCCTCGATGGCGGTGATGCTCTCGGACGTCACCCCGGCGACGCGCAACGCGGTCTCGATGACGCTGGCCTGCCCCTCCACGCTCGGAGCGGTGAAGCCAATCTTCCCAGCAGCGTCGTTGTTGATGGCGGAGCCCCGGAGGACCGCGCGGATGGTGTCTCCGTCCGCCAGGGCGTCCGCGAGTCGCTTGAGCACCACCAGCCCGGCGCCATTGCTGCCCACGGTGCCCTGCGCCTTCGCGTCGAACGCACGGCAGCGACCATCCGGAGACAGCGGCCCACCCTCGCTGTAGTGGCCGAACCGGGGCGGCGCATGCACGGACGCGCCGCCGGCCAGCGCGATGTCGCAGTCCCCCGCGAGCAGTGCCTGGGCGGCCAGATGGATGGCGACCAGGGACGTGGAGCAGGCCGTCTGCACGGTGACGGCGGGACCGCGCAGCCCCAGCTTGTAGGCCACCCGGCTGGTGAGGAAGTCCATGCCCGTCGCCAGCCGCAATTGCCAATCACTCGCACCCGCGAGCAGCTCCCGCCGGGCTCGGAGCGCGGACAGGTAGGAAGTCTCACTGCCTCCGGCATACAGCCCGATGGCGCCGGGGTAGCGCGCCGGATCATACCCGGCGTCTTCCAATGCCTCTCTCGCGCACTCCAGGAACACCCGCTGCTGTGGATCCAGCATCAGGGCTTCCTGGGGCGAGCAGCCAAAGGCCGCCGCATCGAACCTGTCGGCGTCCGCCACCAGCCCGAATGCAGGCACCTCTTCGCCCACGGCGGCCTCCCCGGGCGGCTGCTCGCGGGGGTGTCCATCCGGGCCGAAGAAGGTGATGGATTCGACGCCGCCAGCCAGGTTGGCCCAGAACGCCTCCGCGTTGGTGGCACCGGGGAACCGACACGCCAGCCCCACCACCGCGATGTGCGCGGAGCGGTCCTCCCACGGAGTCACGGAGGAACCCGTTCCTGCTCCTCCGGCGTGCTGTCCGCCGCCAGCGGTCTCCGCACGGCCCATCATGCGTGCGAGTCCGCTCTGTCGCTGTTCCTGGCGCTGCTCGCGCGCGACGGCTGCTGCTCCGCCATCCCCCTGTCCCTGGAGGTGCCCGGCGAGTGCGCGAACGGTGGGGAACTCGAACAGCTTCACCATGGGCACGTCATGGCCCAGGCGGCTCTTCAACAGGTGCTGCACCTGTCCCAACAGCAGGGAGTGTCCGCCCAGGTCGAAGAAGTTGTCCTCTGCGCCCACCCGCTCCAACCGCAAGGTCTCGCACCAGAGGCCGGCGAGCTGACGCTCCAGCTCATTCGCGAGTGGCACCTGGGACGCTTGCGTCACGGTGGGCGCGGGCAGGGCCCGTTCATCCACCTTGCCGCCGTGGGTGAGCGGCAGCGCTCCCAGCTCCACATAGGCGGAGGGGATCATGTAGGCCGGCAGCTCGCGGGCCAGGTGTTCGCGCAGCCGCGCAGGCGAAGGCACGGCGTGCCCGGCGCGAGGGACGAGATAACCAACCAGCCTCGGCTCCGCGCCCGGGGCGCTCCAGGCGCGGACGTGGGCTTCAGCGATTCCCGGACACGTGCGCAGTCGCGCGGAGATCTCCGCTGGCTCCACGCGGAAGCCGCGAAGCTTGAGCTGCGCGTCCATGCGGCCCAGGAACTCAAGCTCACCGTCGGGTCGGATGCGGACGTGGTCTCCCGTGCGGTACAGGCGCGCACCCGGGCGTGATGAGAAGGGGTCGGGGATGAAGCTCGAAGCGGTGAGGTCCGGGCGGTTCAGATAGCCCCGCGCCACCCCGGCGCCGCCAAGGTACAGCGCTCCCCCCGCACCCAGCGGAACGGGTTGCAGCTCCGCATCCAACACATACGCAGTGGTCCCCGCGATGGGGCGACCGATGGCGGGCAGGGACGCCTCCGGGCCCGAGGCAAGGACCTCGCTGGAGGTGGCCGTCACGGTGGTCTCCGTGGGGCCGTACTGGTTGAACAGACGCCAGGGCATACCGGGCCTGGGACGCGACAGGAGCCGGTCTCCGCCCGCGAGCACCGTGCGCAGCTCGCACGCGTCAGGCCAGGCAAGGGCTAGCAGCCGCTCGACGAGCGTGGTGGGCAGGTCCGTGAAGGTGATGCGCTCGGACAGAAGCCACGCCTGGAGTCGCTCAGGGGACAGGCGCACGTCCTGTCCGGGGACATGCAGCGTCGCGCCCGCCGTCAGCGCCGGCCAGATTTCCGCGGCGGAGGGGTCGAACGCGGGGGAGTAGAGCAGCGTGGCGCGGCTGTTCGCATCCAGGCCGAAGGCGCGCCGGTGCCACCCGACGAGGTTCGACAGCGAGCCGTGCTCCACCATCACCCCCTTGGGCGTGCCCGTGGAGCCTGAGGTGTACATGACGTAGGCCAATTGTCCCGGCCGCGCATCGGCGGAGGGTTGGCCGCGCGGTGTGCCGGGGGCGTGGAAGTCCTCGACGCACACCTGCTCCAGCGTGGCGGGGAGCCGTTCGCGGAGCGCGCCGGTGGTCACCACCTGACGGACGCCACCATCGGCGAGGAGGAGCGCGAGCCGCTCGGCGGGGTGCTCCGGATCCAGCGGCAGGTAGGCCGCTCCGGCGAGCAGCACGCCCAGCTCGGCCGTCACCAGCTCGGCGCCCCGGGGCGCGCAGATGCCAATGAGCGACGACGCAGCCGTGCCCTGTCGGCGCAGGTGTTCGGCCAGCAGCGTCGCGCGGCGGATCAGCTCCGCGTAGGTGAGCGCGCCCGCCTCATCGCGCACCGCCACCGCGCCGGGTGTCCTCCGGGCCTGCTCCAGGACCTGGAGCTGCACCGGGGGCTCGGCCGTGGACACCTCGGGGCCGTTGCGCTCACTGAGGAGGGCATGTTGTTCCGCGTCGGTGAGCATCGGCAGGCGCGACACCGCGGTGTCGGGGCTTCGCACCGCGACCTCGAGCAGCCGCAGGAAGTGGGCGGACATCCGCTCCATCGTCGCGCGGTCGAAGAGGTCGCGGTTGTATTCCCAGATGAGCGAGATGCGGTCATCTCCGCGCGAGGCATCCCCCAGGTGCCGTCCGGCATGGGGAATGGCGACGACATCCAGGTCCACCTTCGAGGAGCCATTGCCCCGCTCGAAGATGGTGCAGGAGGCGCTGCCCAACCTGGGACTGGGCACGGCCGAGTCGTGGAAGCTGAACATGGCCTGGATGAGCGGATTGCGGCTGGGGTCGCGCTTCACGCCCAGGGCTTCGACGAGCTTGAGGAAGGGATACGTCTGGTGTTCCGCCGCCGCCGAGGTGATGTCCTTGACCTGGTGGACCAGTTGCCGGAACGACGGCGCGCCGGAGACATCGCAGCGCAGGACCACGGCATTGACGAACATGCCGATGAGGTTCTCGATGTTGCGGATGCCAGCCCTGGCGGCGAACGCCGAGCCGATGCACAGGTCCTGCTCCCCGGTGTAGCGGTGAAGCAGCGTGGCGAACGCGGAGAAGAGGGCATGGAAGAGGGTGACGCCCTCGCGCTGGCAGAAGGTGCGCAAGGCGCCCGGCAGGGCCGGTGGCAGCTCCAACCGGAGGAGGTCGCCGTTGAAGCCCTGCACGGGCGGGCGCGGGCGGTCGGTGCGCAGCGGCAGCACCTCCGGGGCTCCCGCCAATCGCTCGCGCCAGTAGGCGAGCTGGGCCTTCATGCCCGGGGCTTCGAGCGCCGCACGCTGCCAGACGGCGAAGTCGCGGTACTGCACCGCCGGCTCCGGCAACGGTGAGTCTTCGCCCCGCAGGTAGGCGTTGTAGAGCGCGTCCAGCTCCCGCATCAGCACGGAGAAGGACACCCCGTCGTGGACGACGTGATGCTCGACGAGCACGATCTCGTGTTCGTCCGGAGCCAGGCGGAGGGCGCTCCAGCGGGCCAGCGGCAGCGCGAAGAGGGAGAGGGGACGGCGCAGCTCCTCCCGGATGGCCTCCTCCCGCCGACGCTCCCGTACGTCCTCGGGCAGTGCGCTCAGGTCGAGCAGGGGAACCCGCACCGGCGTCACCGGCTGGACGCACTGCCACGGCCGTCCATCGACCTCTTCATAGGTCGTGCGCAGCAGCTCGTGGCGCCGGGTGAGCTCCGTCAGGGCGCGTTCGAGCACTGGCAGGTCCAGCCCGCCCATCACGCGAAGGGTGGTCTGCGCCTGATAGGAGATGCTGTCGGGCGACAGCTTCTGGAGGAACCAGACCTGCTCCTGTTGCACGGAGAGCGGCGCGCGCGAAGGGTCGGCGGCGCGCACCACGGGCGGCAGCACGTCCTTCGCGAGAGCGGCCCCTCGCGACTCCAGCAGCTCCGCGAGCAGGGCGATGCGAGGGTGGGCGAAGAGCTGCGCCAGTGAAACGCAAAGGCCCAGTGTGTCTTCGATCCGGGAGGTGATCCGCGTGGCGAGCAGGGAGTGGCCGCCCAGCTCGAAGAAGTCGTCCTGGAGACCGACCTGCTCCAGCCGCAGCTCCTCCTGCCACACCCGCGCGAGCCCCTGCTCCAGCTCCGTGCGGGGCGCGACATACTCACGGCTCCGGGGCGCGTGGAGGGCTGGAACGGGGAGCGCCTGGACGTCCACCTTGCCGTTGGGGCCGAGCGGCAGCGCGTCCACCACCACGAACGTCCGGGGCATCATGGCCTCGGGAAGCCAGGCCCGCAGGTGCTCGCGCAGTTGCTCCGTTCCGGGGACGGCCCGGGCGTCGCGAGGCGTGAACCACGCCACGAAGAAGACGTCTCCGTCAGGCGTCAGGGCTCCGGTGCTTCGCGCCATGACGTGCGCGGCCCCCACATGTGGATGGGTCTGGAGCGCGGCGGTGATCTCCGCGGGTTCGATGCGGATGCCACGCACCTTCACCTGCGAATCGACGCGGCCCAGGAACTCCAGCGAGCCATCTGGCGCCCTGCGACCGAGGTCTCCTGTGCGGTACAGGCGCTCGCCGCCGGTGGGGGAGAAGGGATGGGGGATGAAGCGCTCGGCGGTGAGCCCCGGCGCCTCCACGTACCCGCGAGCCAGGCCCGTCCCTCCGATGAAGATCTCCCCTGTCTCTGCCTCGGCCACGGGCCGCAGCGCCGGGTCGAGCAGGTGGATCTCCGCGCCGTCGATGGGACGACCAATGGACGGCAGGCGCTCCTCGTGCGACGCCCTGGCCGGCGGGACGACATTCGACGTGCAGTAGATGGTGCACTCGGCGGGGCCATAGCCATTCACGAACTGGAAGGGCATTCCCGGCCTGGGACGCACGTGCAGCCGGTCGCCGCCGGTGAGCAGCAGGCGCAGGGCACAGGTCTCCGGCCAGGGGAGCGCGAGCACGCGTTCGGCGAGAGGGGTGGGCAGGAAGGCGAAGGTGATGTCCCGGGCCAGCAGCCACTCCTGCAACTTCCGGGGTGACAGCCGGGTCTCCTCGTCCTCCGGCAGCTCCAGCCGCGCGCCCGAGGCCAGCGAGGGCAGGATGGACATGACCAGCGCGTCGAAGCCCAGCGAGGCCACCACGCCCACGCGGTCCGCCGGTGACAGCGCGAAAGTGGCGCGGTGGTGCGCTGTGAACGCCGCCAGCGCGCGGTGGCTGATCATCACCCCCTTGGGCAACCCCGTGGAGCCCGAGGTGTGGATGACATAGGCGAGCTGGTCCGGCAGGACGCGGACCTCCGGGTTCACGTCCGGAAACGACGCGAGTTCCCGCTCCGGAAGCAAGAGGACCTGGAGGCCCGACGCCGCGAGCCGCTCCGCGGCCACTCCCTCGCCAATGACAGCCATCGCCCCCGCGGAGGTCGCCATGTGACGCAGGCGCTCGGGCGGGGAGGACGGGTCCAGCGGCAGCCAGGCTGCTCCTGTCTTGAGCACCGCCAGGAGGGACACCACGAGCCGCGTGCTTCGCGGAAGGCAGATGCCGATGACGCGGTCCGGTCCCGCGCCCCGGGCGAGCAGCGCATGGGCCAGGCGGTTCGCCTGAGCATCGAGCGCGGCGTAGGTGAGGGACTCGCCCCCCTGGCTTATCGCGACCTGGGAGGGATGTTCGGCCGCGTGTTGCTCGACGAGCAGGTGGACGAGGGGGGGTCGCAAGAATCCTCCAGCCGGCGCCATCCCGAAGGCTTTAGCAG
>NZ_RAVZ01000210.1 GCF_003611635.1 Corallococcus terminator
GTCCCCGCCGCCGCCGCCCGGCGCGACCCCCACGCCGCCTGAGCCTGCGCGGTACGACTCCCCCTCCATGCTCGCGTCTTCGCCGAACCCGTCTTCCCTGCGCCCGTTCTTCATCGCGCCCATCAACGTCTTCCTGGTCGTGGCCGCCGTGCTGGGCGGGGTGCTGAGCTTCCTCACGCCCCCGTTCCAGGTGGCGGACGAACCGGCGCACTTCTACCGCGCGTACCAGGTCTCCGAGGGCCAGTTGACGGCCACGCGGCTGCCGACGGCGTCCGCGGGCGGGCAGCTTCCGCGCAGCGTGGTCCATGTGGCGGAGCACGTGTCGGAGGGCGTCGGGGGCCACGCCAACGTGCGGCAGGACCGGCAGCGCCTGCGCGAAGCCATGCACGCCGCGCTCGCGCCCCGGGACACCGTGGAGTGGCACTTCGCCGCGTCCGCCATCTACTTCCCGCTGGTGTACTTCCCGCAGTCGCTGGGCATGGCGCCCGCGCGAATCCTGGAGGCACCGCCGGTGGTGGTGCTGTGGGCGGGCCGGCTGGGCAACGTGCTGGTGGCGCTGGCCCTCACGGCGCTGGCGCTGCGGCTGATGCCCTTCCAGCGGTGGGCCTTCGCGCTGCTGGCGCTCACGCCCATGGTGCTGTTCCAGCGAGCCTCGGTGTCCGCGGATCCCATCACCCTGTCGGCGTGCCTGCTGCTGCTGGCGCTGTCGCTGCACTACACCTTCGCGCACCCGGGGCCGCTCGGGGCGAAGGAGCTGGGCCTGCTGCTCTTGAGCGCGGTGTTCGTGGCCCTGTGCAAGCAGGCCTACCTGCCCCTGTCGCTGGTGTTCCTGCTGCTACCGCTCACCCGGATGGGGACGCCCGGGCGCTATGCGCTGGCCGCCGTCGCCATCGTGGCCGTCCCCGCGCTGCTCCAGTTCGCGTGGTCCAGCACCGTGAGGGACATCTTCCGTCCGAGCGAAGTGGTGGCGCAGGTGGCCCACGTCCGCGCGCACCCCTTCCAGGTGATGGGGGTGCTCGTCTCCGACTTCTGGATGCGACTGCCGGACTTCCTCCATCAGGCGGGCGGCGTGTTCGGCTGGCTGGACACCCCGGTGCCGAGGCCCGCGCTGCTGGGCCTGGGCGCAATGCTCCTGGGGGTGATGGCGCTGGACGCGGCCCCTTCGCCCACGGTGGGCTGGCGCGTGCGCGTGGTGGCGCTGGGTGTCGCGGTGGCGGGCGTGCTCGCCATCCAGGCCATGCTCTACCTGGCGTGGACGCCCCCGGGCGCGGACCGCGTGGACGGCGTGCAGGGCCGCTACCTGCTGCCCTATGCGCCCCTGCTGGTGGTGGCCCTGGCCCCGCCCGCCTGGGCACCGCGCGCGCTGGCGCGGCTCAAGCCGGTGTTGATCGCCGGCTTCATCCTGCTCTCCGTGGGGGTGACGCTCACCACGGTGTACCAGCGCTACTACGGCGCGGCGTGAGGCTCAGTCCCGCGGCTTGGTGACTTCCAGGACCCACACCGCCTCCAGGCAGGGCGGGTCCAGGAAGGCCATCTTGATGTCGAAGGGCAGGCCCACCCGGTTCCGGGCAGCGGAGAAGAGCTCGAACATCGCGTCGAAGGTCCACACGTGGAAGTGGATGTTGACGCGGTCCTGGACGAACAGGTTCGTCAGGTGCGCCAGTTCGTCGCCACTCTTCTTGTCGATGACGCGCAGCCACTCGTCGTAGTGGGCGCGGCGGGACACTTCGGGGCCCTTCAGATGGTCCTCCACCGCGTGTTCGGTGGTGGTGACGTCCCGGACGCTGTCGAACGTGAAGCGCTTGTCAGGGACGGCCATGAAGATGATGCCCCCCGGCTTCAGCACGCGGATGAAGTTCTTCATCGCGCCGATGGGATCTTCACAGTGCTCCAGGAAGTGGTTGGCGATGACGAAGTCCTGGGATGACGCCGCCACCGAGCCCAGCTCCTCCCCGTTGTCCACGATGTCGGGCACCGTGATGCGGTCCCCACCCTCCGGGAACCGGGCGCGCAGCACCTCGATGGGCGCCACGTCCACGTAGCGGACCCGGGCTCCGGCCGGCAACTTCGTCGGGTTGTGGAGGGCGCCAATCTCCAGGCCTTCACCGCGCAGGTACTGGGCCGCGATGAGTTCCCGGGTGATACCGGGCAGGGCCGTTGGCGGCGTCCGGGACGGCCCCAGGCTCTCTTTCACCACCGCCAGTTGGTTCTCGGCTTCGGACAGCCGCGTGTGCAGTTGGGCGACGCCCAGTGACTCTCGGATGACGGATTTGATCGAAGTCGGGACAAGGGACCGCAGGTGGGAAAGACGCATGGTTACCTTCCGTGTCAGCAGGTTTTCGCTTCAAAGCAGCCCAGGGTTCAGCTCGCGGCCCGCTTCTGGACCGGGGTGCTCACGAGGGCGGTCAGCAGGGCCCGAAGCTCGTCGGCCTGGGTCGCGTAGTCGCGCACGGCGGTGCGCCGGGGATTGCGGTAGTGCGCCAGGCGCTCCGGATGCGCGAGCAGCTCACCCAAGGCACGACGGAACCCCTCCGGGTCGTTCATCTCCACGAGGTTGCCGTTCACGCCCTCGACGATCTCCTCGTCGACGCCCCCCGACGACGTCGTCACCACCCAGACGTCGCGGGCCAGCGCCTCGCGCACCGTCAGCCCGAAGCTCTCCTTGCACTGGGAGGGCATGAGCAGCACATCGATGCCTTCGAAGAAGGCATCCATCCCCTCCTGATCGTAGGGCGGGACGACTTCCACGCGGCCCGCGATCTTCCAATCCCTGGCGTCAATGGAGGATGAGCCCATGCGCAATTGGATGTCGGTCATCTTCAGGACGTACTGGGACTCCGGCATCGATTCGAGGATGTCCTTGAGCCAGAAGTAGCCCTTGTGCACGGCGCGTCCGCCCAGGTACGCGAAGCGCAGCGGCGCCTTGTCGCGGCGCTCGGGCCGGGACTGGGACTGGGACGGCAGGTGCACGCCGTTCTTGTTCACGACGATGCGCTCCGGCGCGATGCCGTTGGCGATGTAGAGCTGGCGCTGGAATTCGCTGGGCGTGAGCAGCAGGGCCGCGCCATCCAGCACCTTGCGCAGCGCGAACGTGCGCTTGAAGGTGAAGCGCGTGTCCGCCACGCACTTGGAGCAGACGCGCAGGTCGATGCCCTTCTGGTTGCAGTAGGTGGCGTCCTCCTTGACCATGAACTGCCGCTCGCACAGCCACCACGCGTCGTGCAGGGTGATGGTGTAGGGGATGCCTTCGGCGACGCACGCCGTCGCGAGCGACGCGCTCAGCATCTGGATGGAGTGCAGGTGCACCACGTCCGGCCGCACCGCCTTGAGGACCTGGACGAAGGTCTCCCCCATGCGCGGGTTCTGGTAGTCGAGCGCGCGGTCGCCACCGTGAGGCAACTGCGTGGCGATGACGGGCAGGCCCTGCGTCTCGTAGCGCACCACCGTGTAGGGTGGCAGCGGCGAATTCATGAGGCCGGTGAACACCGTGACGTCGCAGCCCTCCGCCTGGAGCCGGTGTGACAACTGTTCAGCGACGAGCGTGGCCCCCCCGAAGCTCAGCGGCGCGAAGAGGACGTTGGCCTCCAGCACCTTCAGGCGCGGTGGAGACGCGGGCGGCAGGTGCTGGAGGATGGGCTGGAGCCGCTCCGTGGCCACCACCGCCGGGTGGTAGCGCGCCATCACGCTGCGGTGCCCTTCCTCGCCCATCCGCTTGCGCAGGCCTTCGTCCGCCACCAGCGCGGACAGGGCCGCTTCCCACTCCTCGCGGGTCGTGGCGATCATCCCGTTGCGGCCGTGTTCGATGATCTCCCGGAACGGTCCGGAGCCCGAGCACACCGCGGGCACGCGGAAGATGGACGCCTCGATGAACTTGATGTTGCTCTTGGCGTCGTTGAAGAGCGTGGCCTCCAGCGGCGCGATGCTGATCTGCCACGACGCGAGCGCGCGCAGGTAGTCGTCGGCATCCAGGAACGGGATGCGGAAGACGCGGTCGGAGACGCGCTCGAACCCCTTGGGCAGCTCCAGGAAGCCGTGGATGGCCAGGCGCACATGCGCGTGGCGCTCCATCACCGCGAGGATGGCGTCCGCCGCGATGGTGAAGTCGGCATCGTGCGTCTTGGTGCCGCTGCCGTAACCGATGGTGACCGTGCCCGGAGCCACCGAGAACGGCCGCTGTTCCATCTCCCGGGCCAGCTCCAGGATGCCCTCATCCAGGCAGTTCTCGACGACGTAGACCTTCCCCGGAACGACGCGGGCCATGTGCTCCGCGATGGTCGGCGTGCTGGCGATGGCGTGTTCGCACAGGCTGAGCGCCTTGCGGTAGAGCCGGGCGCCGTTGAGCACCACCTCGCGTTCGGCCGGGGGCAGCGCCAGCACGCTGGTGTTCCGCTGGTACTCCTCCACGTCGAAGATGAGGTCATCGACGTCGAAGAAGTGGGGAATGCCCAGGCGCTTCGTCTCCTCCATGACCTCCACGACGGCAGGGAACGCCGGGACCCGGTAGAAGATGACCAGGCCGTGGAACTGGAGCGCCGTCTTGCAGTCGGCGTGGTCGTTCCAGCGCAGGACGGTGACGTCGTAGCCGAGCCGCTGGAACATCGCGACCTTCTGGTCCACGCGGTAGCGCTTGCACTGGGGCAGCGACAGCTCCGCGATGATGAGCACGCGCCGGCCCATGCTCGCCTGCGAGCGCTCCGTCAGCGGCAGGGTCCAGGGCGCCGGGGGGGCCGGGGGCGTGGTGTGCGCCGGGACGACGGCCGTGGACGCGGCGCCCTTGAGCGCACGGGCCGTGCGGCGCGCGGCGGGCAGCTTCACCAGCTTCGCGCCCACGAAGTGCAGCGTCCGCTTGCCGCGCTGGTAGAGGTTGCCGCGCCGGGTGCCGGGGGGCAGCACGCGCTCGCGCACGGACCAGTACCGGTTGATGGTCTTCCAGGCGAGGCTTCCGGAGATGTGCGCCAGTTGGCTTCCCTGGTGCGACGCCAGCGCATCGAGCTCCGCGAGGCGCGCGTTCTTGCGCGCCAGCTCCTCCTGCAGCACCTGCTGGGACAAGCCCATCCTCGCGAGCCGCCCCTGCTGCTCCCGCAGGTCCGCGGCGGCGCCGTGGGCCCGCTGGTTGGAGGCCTCCAGCTCCGCCTGGAGCCGCTCCATCCGCTGCGCGCCCTCCGCGACCTGCTGGCTCACCCGGCCGTACTCCGTCCTCAGGGTCTGGCCCTCCAGGAGGAGCGACAGCCGCGCGCCCAGGGCGGCGAAGACCGCCTTCACGCGCTCCCGGTCCTCGCCCCGCGTCTCCACCAGCGCGCGCAGGCCCTCCGGCTGCTCCGGCCCCACGGCGAGGACGCCCAGGCCGTGGCCATGGAAGAACTCGAAGGAGGGGTAGCGGCCCTCAATCTCCTCCCACAGCCGCCAGACGCCGAAGTTGCGCTCCCGAACCCGGGTGTCGTGGAAGAGGATGACGCCGCGCGGGCTCATCCGGGGCAGCCATTCTTCGAAGTCCGCCTTCACCTGCTCGTACTCGTGGCAGCCGTCGATGTGGAGCAGGTCGATGGAGCCGTCCGCGAAGGAGCTGGCGGCTTCGGAGAAGGTCTTCTGGTGCAGCGTGGAGAACCCGCTGTAGAGCGGGTCATGGTGCGCGCGCAGGTCCGCGAGCACGTCCGGACCGTAGAACCCGGCGTGCGGGTCCCCCTGCCACGTGTCCACCGCGTGGCACCGGGTCTCCAGCTTCAGCGCGTCCACCGTCTGGCAGAACGCGGAGTACGACACCCCGGTGTGTGTCCCCAGTTCCACCAGTGTCCCGGGCCGGAGCACGTCCACGATGAACATCGCGAACGGGACGTGCTCCACCCACGCGGAGGAGGCCAGCAGCCGCTTCGGGAGCGTCAGGCTGAGAGGATGTTCCAGGGGATTGAGCAGTGGGTGCATGGTCGTGGTGTCGGAAGGCGCGGCCTTCGCGAATGGAAGGCACGCCCCCCTCTCCAGGCGTTGGCGCGGGAGGCGGAGTTTCAAACAGGCGCCCGCCCAATGGTGAACGCCCTTCCATGTCACCACACCTGGGGAGCGTCAAGACTGGCAGGCCGCTCGCTCTCCAGGGAGGGAACCCGTCATGCGGCTTTCTCCAGCGAGCGAATCAACGAACCGGACGCGGGGGCCAGGCGAAGCGCAGGGGGCCGTTTCCCAGGGCGTGGTTGGGGCTGTGGAAGGGGTCGTCGTCCACTGTTTCTTTCCACCGGGCCTTGAACACGGTGGCCGCCGAGGAGGACAGCAGGTCGGCTTCAGGTGACGCGGGGACGGTGGCGTGGATCAACACCGCGTGCGGCGTCCAGACGGTCACCAGGCCGTGCGCCGCGAGCCGCAGACACAGGTCCACGTCGCGCCAGGGGCCGGGCAGGACGTCCGCGTCGAAGCCGCCCACGCTTTCGAAAACGCTCCGTCGCACGGCGAGACACGCCGCGCTCACCGCGGACACCCGCTGCTGCACCGCCGCGCGACCGACATGTCCGGTGGATTCGCGGGACAGGCCCCGGTACGGACCTCCGGCGACGCCGTCCGCGCCCATGCCCAGCACGAAGCCCGCGTGTTCGACACGGCCATCCGGCGCGAGCAGCTTCGCGCCCACCGCGCCCACCTCCGGCCGCAGGGCCTGCGATACCAACTCCGCGAGCCAGTCCTCGCTGTCCGCGGACAGGTCCGCGTCGAGGAAGACGAGCACCTCGCCAGGGGCATCGCGCGCGGCTGCGTTGGCGGACGCGGAGGCCTGTTCGGGACTTCCCGAGGCCACGCGCCAGTCCACGTCCCACCCGCCCGCCGTGGCCGCCCGCCAGGCGTCCAGACGGGCCGTGGCCTCGGAGGCGGTCCGGGCCTGGAGGATGACGGTGACGCGGGGCCGGGGCGTGGGCAGCGGATGGCGGACGCGTTGGAGTGAGGCATTGGCCCCCGGCTCGATGCGCGCGCCGGGCTCCGTGCGGTCCAGGTGCTCCTGGAGCGCCTTGCGCGCGGCGATGCTGGCGTAGTCCTTCTCCCCCGCGGCCAGCGCCGTGGAGCCGGGGATGGCACGCCAGTGGTAGAGCACGCGCGGGACGTGCTGGATGCGTTCGGGCGTGGTGCGCTCCACCACGCGCAGGGCCAGGTCGTGGTCCTGACTGCCTTCGAAGCCCACGCGGAAGCCACCCACCTCGCGCACGCGCTCCGTGCGGTAGACGCCCAGGTGGCTGATGAGGTTCTGGGTGCGGAACAGTTCCAGGTTGAACGCGGGCTTGAGGTACGGATCAAACCGGCGTCCCCGCGAATCGATCTTGTCCTCGTCGCTGTAGACGATGTCCGCGTCGGGGTGCGCGTTGAGGGTTTGCGCCACGCGGAGCAGTGCGTCCTCGGGGAGTTCGTCGTCGTGGTCGAAGAGCGCGACGAACTCGCCCTGGGCCAGCGCCAGCGCGGAGTTGGAGGCCGCGGAGATGTGACCGTTGGCGGGCCGGACGACGAAGCGGATGCGGGCATCGCGCTGGGCGTAGTCCTCCAGCACGGCGCGCACGTGGGGCTGGCGGGAGGCGTCGTCCGCGATGCACAGCTCCCAGTGGGGATAGAGCTGTGCGCGCACGGAGTCGATGGCCCGCCGGAGCCAGACCTCCGGCGTGTTGTAGGTGGGCATCACCACGGACACCCGGGGCTTCCAGGGCAGGGCCTCCGCCGCGCGGCGCAGGGAGTCGCGGTCCGCGTCGGTGAGCGTATCGTACCGTGCCACCCAGTCCTCGTAGCCTTCGAGCGACAGCGTGCCCTGGGACTTCTGGCCCAGCACCCCATCCACGCCCTGGAGTCCCCCGGTGCGCAGGGCACCCAGGTAACGCCGGGCCACCTGGGGAATGCGCTGGGGCTCTTTCGCGAGTCGTAGGGCCAGGGGCCAGGAAGTGCGCAGCGCGGCCTCCGTCCGGCCCACGCGCATGGCGCGGACGTCGGTGAGGCGGAAGCGCGTGGCGCGGTTGACCGGGCCCAGGAGCAGAGCGCGCACGGTGTCCGGAAGGCGCACGAGGGCGTGAACACGACCGTTGGCATCCCATGGCAACCGGATGCTCTGTTGGGCCCCCGCGACGCCCGTGTCCACGACGAGCACGGGCGACGCGGCGCCAGGGGCTTCGGTGCGGAGCTGAAAGGAGAGCTGTGTCCAGCCCGTGGGCAGCGGCTCCGTGTCGGCCGTGAGGGCCAGGAGGGCCCCGGCGCCGTCGGCGAGCCATTCGAAGGGGCCTCCGCTGTCGGAGGTCATTCCCGTGACGGGTTCAGGTGTCAGGGGAACGGTGGGCCGCGTCAGGCCCATGCGCACCTCGTGAACCGCATCCCGTGTCAGGCGGGCCAACTTCCGGCGCCGGCCTTCAGGCACTTCGCTCATCGGTCTGTTCCTTCCGCATCCGACGGTTCCAGCCACGGATGGCCAAAGGGGTCCCCTCGCGGGGTGCGGGGGGGACGCGTCCAGGTCTCGCGCAGTCGGAGGGCATCTCGTGCGTCATCGCCCCCACCACGCTCATGGGTCCTCACGAGTCGCGCGTGAGGGGTGTACAGCACGCGAAGGCCCCGAGCGCCCACGCGCAAGCACAGCTCCGCGCCCCGGGCATCATCCGACATGAAGGTCTCGTCCCATCCGCCCAGGGACTCCAGCACGTCGCGACGGATCATCGCGCAGGCACTGGAGACGGCCAGCAGGTCTCGCGGCCAGTGCGAACCGCCGAAGTCCCGGAGCGACGGATCCGGCAGCCCCGCGAAGGGCCGCAGCAACTGGCCCTCCGAACCGAAGCACAGGCCCGCGTGCAGCACGTGTCCTCCGGGAGAGAGGATCCGCGCGCCCACCACACCCACGTCGGGCCGCAGGGCCTGCGAAGCCAGCTCCACGAGCCAACCCGGTTCGGTCGGCAGCGTCCCGGCTTCCAGGCTCAGCACCAGCTCCCCGCTCGATGCACGCATCAGCCTGTTCGCCACGGCGCCGGGAGTCAGGGCCTCAGACACCGAAACGCGCACGAGCTTCGCGGAGGAGCCGACCGACGACGAAACGTCCACGTTGTCGGGCGTCAGCTCGGCGCCCATCGAGGCCCGCGCATCCGTCGTTGAACGCCCCGTCCCGTCTCCCTCGGAAACAGGCACGAGCACTTCCACATCCAGGCCGTCCGTCAGGGCGAGCAGCGATGCGATTTCGGCCTCGGTACCCCCACGCGACAACAACACGGACACACGTGGGCGATGCGCAATCGGACGGCGGATCCGGTACAGCCCCGGCGCGGCGGTCTCGACCGTCGCTGTCTCCCCCACCCGCTCCAGGTGCGCCGTCACAGCACGGCGACCGGCCTCGGACGCGGCGGGCTTGGCGCTGGCATCGGTGGCGGTGGAGCCGGGCAACGTACGCCAGTGGTAGAGCACCTTCGGAATGTGGGCGAAGCGCCGCGTGCGCTCCATCAGGCGCAGCAACAGCTCATGGTCCTGCGCGCCCTCGAACCCGGGCCGGATGCCACCGACCTCGCGGAGCAGCGACGTGCGCACCACCAGGAAGTGGCACACGTAGTTCACTGCGCGCAGCAGCTCCGGCGACAGCTCCGGCTTCAGGTAGGGCGCGAAGCGCTGGCCCTCCGAATCCACCTTGTCCTCGTCCGAGTAGAGGACCTCCGTGTCGGGAGCGGACGCCAGGCGCAGCACCACCTCCGCCAGCGCATGCGGGGCCAGCAGATCATCATGGTCGAGGAACCCGACGTACTCCCCCCTGGCCATGGCCAGCGCGGCGTTCGTCGCGCGAGCAATGCCCTGGTTCTCCGGCAGCCGCTCGAAGCGGATGCGCGCATCCCCGGCGGCGAGCTGTCGCAGCGCGGCGGCGACATCCCCACCCCGCGAGCCATCGTCCACGATGCACAACTCCCAGTGCGGATACACCTGCGCCGTCACGGACGCGACACACGCCTGGAGCACGTCCAGCGGCGTCTCCCACGCGGGTGTGACGATGCTGATGAGGGGCCGCCGCGTCAGCCGTTCAAGCGCAACGGTCGCGGCCCTGACGTCACGCGCCTCCTGTTCGCGGGCAGCGCGAGCGTAGGCGTCAGGCGCTGGCATCACCAGGGCAGGCCGGGCCGCGCCCAGCATGTGCCGCAAGGTCCGGACACAGGCATGGTTGAAGCCAATCTGCCGACGCCACACCTCGCGCCACAACGGAAGCCCCACGGTCCCCGGGGCTTGCGTCGCCAGCACGTCACTGCGGGCTTCCAGGGCCTCCAGGGGGCCGCGCACACCGTCGGTCCGCAGGGGCCAGTCAGGCCCGGACAGCAACGCCACGAGGGCCCTGTTCCAGTCCCCTTGCTCACGCAGGCCCGGCGCCGCGAGCAGCCACGTGGCCCGTGCACCCAGCGGCAGGGGCTCCGCGAGCGGTGCGAGCTCCCTCCGCACGCGCTCCGTCAGCATCCGCTCCGGGTGTCGCAGCAGCGAGGCCAGCAGTGCGTTGAAGCGGACCTGACGCGCAAGCAACAGCCGCTGCACGGGCCCGAGTCCCACCGTGCCCAGACGCTTCGCGGTGGTGATGGCCGGGCCCCAGCGAGCCCGGTGCGACGGGGGCACGTCGAAGCCCAACACCTGCGTGAAGGCGTCGAGCGGCGGCGGAAGCCCCCCACTGTGGGTGGAGTGGTTCATGGCCGGCTCAGGAGTTGCGGTCGAGCTTGAGCCGGTCCGCCAGCGCCCGCAGCGTGTCGTGGATCCACGGGATGGCGTGAAGGCGCGCATTCACCCCGTCCACGAGGCGGTGGCGGAACTCACGCGCCAGCAGGGCCTCCTCGCGGGCCTGCCCGACCGCGCCGGTCCAGGCGCTCACGCGGCGCAGCAGCCAGGGGTCCGACGCGACGGGGGCCGCACCGACGCCCTGAGCCAGGCACGGCCCACGCACTTCACACGAAGCGATGCCGGCGAGGAACACGGGCACGAAGAGCGCACCCAGCCGAACCGCCAGGTCCCCGACCCCTCCACCCTGCCCCACCCCGGTCAGCGGGAAGGGACCGATCCGCGTCCGGTCGATGACCAGCGCGTGGACGAGCTCCGGATGGGTCGCGAAGTGCTGCACCTCCAACTGCTCACCCAGCGGAAACGGCACCTTCGCGCGAACGTAGGGCATGGCCCCGGAACCCGACGCCCATTCGGTGCGGAAGGAGCGCGCCACCGCCCAGGCCGCGCTGCCCTCCTGGAGCGCATGGACGAGCCGCGTGTAGTGGCGCGGATACACCAGGCACCGGGCATCCAGGAGCGCCAGGTACTGGCCCCGGGCCTGACGGAAGGCCTCCGCATGCAGGTCGCCCGCCGGAGCGCGCACCATGCGCGACTGGAAGGTGCCCAGCGTCGCGTAGCGCTCCAGCGAGGCTTCGGCGGCGGACAGCTCACCGCCCTCTGGCACCGCGAGCAGGAGCTCCAGCGGCTGCTGCTCCTGACACGCCAACGCGAAGAGGGCTTCATCCAGCGTCGCGGCGGAGGCGCGCGGGTCATGCACGAGCACGACGCTGAGCAGCCCCGGTTCGAGCGCCCGCGCGGGCGCCTCCGGGACGACGGCGTAGAGGCCCTCCTCCACCTGCGTGGACGGAGAGAGCTGGGCCAGCAACGCCCGCAGGGCCTGCTCCGTGTCCTCCGCCAGGGGGGTGGACCTCGACGCGCAGGGCAGGGCCTCCCGGTGGGCGATGCGATAGCCCGCGTCGGACAGCCGCCGCAGCATCCCCTGTTCCGAGATGCCGGCGCGCACGGGCGCGGTGCCAAGCCACGTCTCCAGCAGCGCACGGGCCGCGCCCGCGTTGCGCAGTTGGAACAGCACCTCGGCCATTGGGGCCTCCTGCCGCAGCACCTCCAGCCCGCCGGTCAGCACGTGCGCCACGGCATCACCGGTGAGCACCACGTGGGACGGTTCGGCGCCCTCGGGCCGCGTCCACCCCGGTCCGGGCTGCTCGCGCACGTCACATCCGTGGGCGCACAGCGCCGCCACCAACGGCTTCGACCCGCCCACGACGCACACCACCGCCCCGGCGCGCACGCGCGACAGCACCAGCGCGGTCAGCCGCTCCCCGGCATCGGCTGTGGGAACCCCCTCCGGAATCGCGTTCACCAGCGCCTCCGCGCGAACTCCAGGTGGTGGCCGAACTCAGCGATCCGCGACAGGCGCCACCCCGGGTTCACGACCTCGGGTACGGCGAACGGTTCGCCCCCCAGCGCGGAGTACTCCCGAAGGCGGTCGCGCATGAAGGTGGCGTTGCCGTACTTCGCACCCAACAGGGCCGCGCTGCGGCGCACCATCCGCTCCCGCAGCGGGCTCTCCTCCCGGGTGACGGTGTAGTGGTGCACCCGCGCCGCCGGAGCCACCCGGACGGACAGCCCCAGGGCTCGCGCGCGCCACGACAGGTCCACGTCCTCGCAGTACATGAAGAAACGCTCGTCGAAGCCGCCCGCCCGGGCATGCAGCTTCCGGGTGACGAGCAGCACGCACCCACTGCACCACGGCGTTTCCCCCGTCACCGGATCATAGGGTTTGGGGTGTTCATCCGGGAACAGCCGCGCCTCCACCAGGCCGGTGTCCGGCAGCCGGTCCGCTTCGTGGACCAGTTCGCGCACGCAGTCCGGGTGCAACACCCCATCAGGATTCACGCAGATGTAGTGGCGCACCCCGGCCGTCCCGAAGGCCTCCGCCATCAGCCGGTTGTGCGCGCCGCCGAAGCCCAGGTTCTGTCCGGAGTACCGGTAGTCCGCCCGGGCATCCAGCCGCGTCACCACGTCCCGCAGCGAGTCGTCCGGCGAGTTGTCCAGCCACGTCACACGGAAGCCAGGAGCCCCCATGGCGTCGCGGTTCCACTGGAGCGACGTCCACAGCCGCTCCAGCTCCCGTGTCGGGTTCCGGTACAACACGATGCCCAGCCAGATGCCCGGCTCCCCCCGGCCTGCCGCATCCCGTCCGCTCACGAGCCTACGTCTCGCACCGGCGCCACACACGCCCCGACGCCCTCCACCACCCAGTGGTGCACCGGCCGCGTCACGCCCACGTCCTGGACGCCGGAGCGCACCTCGAAGGCACACGCCGCTTCACGCTTCTGGAGCACCTGTCCGGCCGCATCCCGCACCGTCACCGTGAACGCGTAGCGGCCCGCCGTGAGCCCCAGCCGGTCGACGACGAAGCGCACCGCCCCGCTGCCCGGCGTCTCCGCCCGGAAGGGCACGCGCTCCACGAAGGTGTCCGTGCCGTAGACAACGACGCCGTCCGCGCGCGTCAGCTCCAGGCCGAAGCCCAGCTCCGGCGAGGGCGTCCGCGTGGTGAACCCCACGCACAGCTCCACCCCGTCCTCCGTGTCCACCCACTCCGCCACGGTGCCATCCCGGCGCAGCAGGCCCACCGAGTCCAGTTCCACCGGAGAAGGCGGGGCGGGCGGCGCCGCGAGCGAAGGCAGGGCCCCGCCGTCGGACGCCAGCGCGGGAGACTCCATCGTCATGCCGCGCTCTTCGGCCAGCGCCACCGCGCGCTTGTAGCTCTTGATGACCTCCGCGGGAGGGCCGAACTCGCGGATGCGACCCGCGTCGATCCACGCCCCCAGGTCGCACCAGCGCTCCAGCGTCCCCAGGTCGTGGGTGACGATGACGATGGTCTTCCCGGCCCGCTTGAACTCCGTCATCTTCGCGAGGCTCTTCTTGCCGAAGTGCTCGTCACCCACGGCGAGGATCTCATCGATGATGAGGATGTCCGGATCCACGTGCGTGGCCACCGAGAACGCCAGGCGCATGTACATGCCGCTGGAGTAGGTGCGCACCGGCTCGTCGATGAAGTCACCCAGCTCGCTGAAGGTGATGATCTCCTCCATCCGGGCCTTCACCTCCGCGCGCGTCATCCCCAGGATGATGCCGTTGATGAGGATGTTCTCCCGGCCGGAGAAGTCCGGGTGGAAGCCCGCGCCCAGGTCCAAGAGCGCGCTGATCCGCCCGTGGATGTCGATGGTGCCCGTCGTGGGCGTGTAGATGCCGGAGATGAGCTTGAGCAGCGTGCTCTTGCCGGAGCCGTTGCGCCCGATGATGCCCACCGTCTTGCCGCGGGGCACCACGAGGTCCACGCCCCGGAGCGCTTCGATCATGGACTTGCCGTCCACGTCGCGCTTGCCCCGGAGCATGCGGATCAGCTCCGACTTGATGGTCGTGTATTCGCGCCGGATGGTGCTCTTGCGGAAGCTCTTCACCACGTTCCGCAACACGATGGCGTCCGGCGACGCGAGGTCGCTGCTCATATGAACTCCGCGAAGTCCTCGCGACGACGCTCGAAGATGCCGGCGGCCACCCAGAGCAGCCCAAAGGAGATGCCCATCCACATGAGGAGCGGCCCCGGATTGGGAAGCCGGTGCTCGTAGAAGATGGCCTGGTAGGACGTCACCATCACCGCCATCGGGTTGAGCAGCACGAGGGGGGCCTGGGCGGCATCAGGCAGCGTGTCCACCCGGAAGAAGACGGGCGTGACGAAGAACCACATGGTCAGGAGGTTGGCGATGATCTGCTGCAGGTCCCGGAACGTCACGTTCAACGCGGACACGATGTAGACCAGCGCAACCGTCATGCTCAGTTGGGTGAGCAGCACCACCGGGAAGGCCACCACATGCCAGGTGGGCACGTAGCCCAGGAGGAGCCCCAGCCCGATCATCAGGGGCAGTGACAGCACGTAGTTGCACAGGTTGGTCACCACCACCGTGGCCGGCAGCACCTGCGCGGGGAAGCGCACCTTGGTGAGCAGGTCGCGCCGGTCGCTGATGGCGCTGGCCCCGGCGCCCAGGGACGTGGAGAACCAGATCCACGGCAGCAGGCCCACGAACACGAAGAAGGTGTACCCCTCGATCTTCTGCCGCATGTAGACGGTGAAGAGCAGGGAGTAGACGCCCATCTGCAGCATCGGGTTGAGGAACGTCCACAGGAAGCCGAGCACCGAATTCCGGTACCGCGCCTTGAGCTCCCGTTGCGTCAGGCTGAGCAGGAGGCCCCGGTATTGGTAGAGCTCACGCAGGTTGCGAAGCATGCAGGGCCATCCATACATCATGCGAAGCGGAAGAGGTGAGCAACGGGACTTCCGGGCGCTCGCGGATACGCCCGTCCGGTCGCTCGCCGCGGTGCGCCGCGCAAGCCTCGCGTGCACTTCCTGGGAACCACGTCTGGAAAAGAAAAAGGCCCCCTGGTTTCCCAGAGGGCCTTTATTTTTTGGAGCGGGAAAAGGGATTTGAACCCTCGACCCTCGCCTTGGCAAGGCGATGCTCTACCGCTGAGCTATTCCCGCATCAGGACTGCCACTGCCGAACCGCTTGCTGCTTTCCGTCGGGCGGTGCCGCGCCGGAAGTGAGATGGGGTATACAGAGGGCTGTCGGACCCGTCAAACACTTTTCGCATCCGGATCCGCGCCACCCCTCCGGGCGAGCATCGCCAGGAACGCACGGAAGTAGACGACGGCGCTCCACACGGAGAACGCGCTCGACAGGTACACGAGCACCTTGCCCACCTGGTTGTAGTCGACCGTGACGGTCTGGAATCCCAGGTTCAGGGGATGCACGTAGTGGACGCACAGGGAGATGATCCCCACGAGCTGGAGGGACGTCTTCCACTTCCCCTCCTGGCCGGCGGCGATGACCATGCCCTCGCTGGCGGCGATGGTGCGCAGGCCGCTGACGATGAACTCCCGGGCCAGCAGCACGATGACGACCCACGCGGCGATGCGGCCCAGGCGGACCATCATCACCAGGGCGGCCATGGCGATGAGCTTGTCCGCCAGCGGGTCCATGAACTTGCCCACCACGGTGATGAGGTTCCACTTGCGCGCCAGGTAGCCGTCCACCACGTCGGTGATGGAGGCCACCGCGAACACGAGGCCCGCGAGCAGCGAGTGGAGCGGATCCGCGTCGTAGGTGAGCCAGACGAACAACGGGATGATGAGGATGCGCCCCAACGTGAGCATGTTGGGCAGGTTCCAGAACTCCTGCACCAGGATGCTGGGACGGCGGTTCGCGCGCTTGCGGGCCCGCTCCTCGCGCTTCTTCTGCTTCCTGAGAGCTCGGTCCGTGGCCATGGGCGCGCTTTCTACCGGACCCCGAGTGCGATGAGGGCAAAACCTTCACCGCCCAGCTCCACCGCCGAGCGCAGTGTCTCCCCTCCAGCGGACTGGAGCAGCGGCACCACACGCGGGGTGAGATTTCCCAGCCAGCCCACCAGGTGCGACAGGGGCACCGACACCGGCGCGTCCATCGTCACCGGCACCGAGCGCAGCGGCCCCGACAGGCTCAAGAGCACCCGCCCCTGCCCGCGCAGGTGCACGAGGTCCAGGTCCGGCGCCAGGTCCGACGGCACGCGGCCGTTCTCGAACACCACCGGCTCCTCGAAGGCGAAGACGCACGCGTCGCGCAGGTAGACGGACTCGTCATCCAGCACCATGGCCACCAGTTGCCGCGAGGCGGCCGGCTCCAGGTGCAGGGTGCCCTGGCCCCGGGCGCGCACCATGGCCTGGACACCCTCACCGAAGGGCTTGTCCGTGGCCCGGCCCCGGAAGCGTTTCATCTCAGGTTGGAAGGTGACCTGTCCCTGCACGGCGATGAGCCCCTCCAGCCGGGTGAGCAGCTCGCCATTCACCGCCACCGCGACGCTCGCCGGCCCCTGCACGAAGGGCTGATCCGACGACACGCCCGGCAGCACCGCCGTGGGCGCCCACGCGGTGAGCATCGGTGGGTTCACGCCGGGTCCGGATCCGGTCGCGGCGGAGGTCGGCGTCACGGCGCGCACCGGCGCGGGGGCCCCGCTCGCGGCCAGCGCGGCGGAGGTCTCCTCGAAGGCGGTGCCGGGTTCCTCGGAGACTTCGATCTCCTCCGACACGGGGGTCGGGGGCAGCTCGTCGGACACCTCCACGTCCTCACCGGAGGTGTACGCGTCCGTCGCCTCGGCCAGCTCCCGGGCCTCGTCGTCGGAGGCGGTCGAACCGGCGGCGAGGCTGGGATCCTCGTCCTCTTGAATCGCCGCGCCGGAGCGCGAGGACGGGGTGCCCGTGGACGGGCCTTCGTCCTCGTCGAAGCGCAGCTCGTCGTCGGAGGGACGCGGCGGCGGCGTTCCCGCGACGGGTGCGCGACCCTCCCGAGTGCCTGCGGCGGGAGTCTTCCGGGGGGCTTCGTCGAGGCCGAACTGGGCGCCCCAATCGTTCTCGCCCGAACCGGTGGACGCGCCCTCCCCTTCGCTGCCTTCCGCGTCGCGCGGGCGGGTGGGCGCGTCCACC
>NZ_RAVZ01000211.1 GCF_003611635.1 Corallococcus terminator
TGCCCCATCCCCACCACGACGCAGTGCGCATCGGTGCGGAGCTGGTAGGACCCACCCGCCTCGCGAAGGTGCGCCACCAACTTGCCCAGGCTGTGGCCCAGTGGAGGCCACAGGAAGAGCCGCCCCGGTCCATCGGGCGGCTCAGGCAGGGTCTGGCAACGACCACATCCGTTCACCTGGGTCATGATGCGGCCTTGGCGTCACGGGGTGTGGCGGAAGATGAGCAGCCCGCGCGTCGTGTCCCACCCATACACCAGCCCGTCCGCCACGTGAACGCCCTGGAGGCCCTCGAAGTAGGTCAACCCACGGCGCGTGTCGGTGTCGCTCCAGGTGTTGAAGTACCCAGAGGGCTTGAGCGTCCCCAGCGTGGACACGTCGTACGCGCGCAGACCGTCCTGGTAGTTGGCCATGTAGAGCGTGGTTCCCGACAGCGCCAGGCCCCCCAGGGAGGCCTCCTTGCGCAGCGCCAGTTCGTCACGCTGCACGATGGCCTCCGGGTTGGTGGCGTCCAGGGTCAGGACCGAGGAGCCCCACGCATCCGAGCCCGCGTACACGGCGGGGGCGGTGCCCTGCTTGCCCACGGCCAGGGCGCTGGTGGAGAAGCCGGCGTAGCGGCCCAGCAGCTTGGGCGCCTTCGTCGTCGCCACGTTGGTGACGTCCGTCACCGAGACGCCGTAGCTCCAGTTGCTCACGTACAGGCGGTTTTCCAGCACCGTCAGCGCGTAGGGGAACTCGCCCGCGGTGGCGCTCGTGCCCTCCACCGCGTAGCGCACCACCAGCACCGGCGCGAGCGGCTGGGTGACATCCAGGATGATGACGTCCGAGCGGGGCGCGGGCGACGCCACGTAGAGCAGGTTGCCATCCTTCGCCAGCGCATCCACCCGCGTCGGCGTCGCCGCCTCCGAGAGGAACTGCTTGGTGCAGTTCGGGACCGCGGGGTCGACGGTCAGGTCGCACAGGCGCAGGCCCTTGTCGTAGGTGCCCACGAAGAGCGTCGAGCCAGACACGAGGGCGGTGGTGAACACCTCCGTCCCGAACTTCTGCTTGGACGCAAGCGTCGGGTGCGCGGGGTCCTTCACGTCGTAGACGACCAGGCCTTCCTCGCGCGCCGTCACGTACGCATAGCCGCCCGCCACCACCACGCCCGTGGGCCGGCCTCCAGGAAGGGCGATCTCGCTCAGCAGCTCCACGCGGTCGGCTTCCGCTTCGCCTTCACGCCGCACCACGCGCCTCGCGGTGAACGTGCCCTGACGCGTCGTCGTCCCGTTGACACAGACGCGCACCACGCCCAGCACCTCGCCAGGGCCCGAGGCCTTGCAGCCGGCGAACGCGTAGCGCACCGCACCGCCATCCGAGCCCGTCACGTCGCTGGCCAGGAAGAAGGTGTCCTCGGTGATCTGCTTCGTCGTCATCGGCAGGCCGATGAGCAGCGGATCCCCGGGGGCGAAGCGGAGGGTGGACGGACCGATGTAGCCGTCCTCGAACGCGATGTTGGTGTTCCAGATGCCTTCGGGTTGGACCGCGGCCAGGGTCGAGCGGTCACAACCGGGCAGGTCGATGGCTTCAACCTGACACTCGGCTTTGTTGTCGGAATCGTCGGAATTGCCGCATCCGACGGCGAGGAACACGGTAGCGGCCACGAGGGGGAGGCGGTTCATTCCCTCCTCCATACCGGGCGATGCCGACCGGAGCCAAGTCCCCTCCCGCGCGCAGAGGGTGAACACCCCGGACGTCCACCGTCACGCAAAGAAACAAATGAACCGCTTGTGCGTTTCCGATGGGAGAGCGAGCCTCCCACCGGGCCCCTGATACGCCTGTCTCCTCGCCTTACGAGGTGCTTTTTGAACCCCCGTCCGCACGTGGTCGCCGTGCTGCTGGCCCTGCTCCTTCCGGAGCTCGTGCTCGCCCAGGTCTTCGTCGTCCCCCGTCGCGCGGGGAAGACGCCCGTGAACAGCTACGAGTTCGAGTGGCGGCACATCGACATCCTCGTGGGCCCTGGCGCGACCGGTGTCGCCAAACCCCCGGAGAAGACCGCGCATGATCAGCCCCCCGGCGCCCAGGGCGGCGCGATTCCCCAGGCGCCCACCGTGAACCCGCAGACGGGCGACACGCTGTCGCCTCCGGGCGGCCCGGAGGTCACCCCTTCCGGACAGGTGACGTCGGCGCCCCCGGGCCCGGGCAACACCCTGACGGCGGGCGTCACGCCCGACGGGAGAGCGGCGGACGCGGGCAGCGGGCCACCGACCGTCGTCGGGCTGGAGGACGGCGGCCTCCCGCCCCCGGGCGTGGTGGCGCTGGCGGATGGCGGCACGGTGGGTGACGCGGGCGCGGTCGCGGGCATGGTCGGCGACGATGGCGGAACCACGTTCTCCGGCTCCCCGCTGATGCTGGGCAGCACGGACGGCGGCTTCAACTACACCTACGCGAAGGACCTGGGCGCCAAGACGGGCGGCGTGCGCTTCTACTTCTACGAGCGCGAGCGCGCGGTGGCCGAGCGCGCCGCCCCCATCATCGAGGAGGCGTACCGGTACCTGGTGGACCAGTTCAAGTACGTCCCCACCGAGACGTTCCCGTACATCCTCTACAGCAGCTACGCGGAGTTCCTCCAGACGAACGTGTTCGCGGTCTCCGAGGGCACGCTGGGCGTCACCAGCACCGAGGACCTGAAGCTGTCGCTGCCGTACCTGGGCGACCACCACCTGTTCGATGAGATCAGCACCCACGAACTGGCGCACCAGTTCACCATCCAGAAGGTGCGCACCGTGGCGGAGCAGGCCAAGGTGTTCGGGGATCCGCTGGGCGGCTATCCGCTGTGGTTCATCGAAGGTCTGGCCGAGTTCTACGCCAAGCGCGGGTTGGATCCCGAGGCGGAGATGCTGGTGCGGGACCTGCTGGTCAACCCGGACCTGATGAAGGGCTACGCGTTCCTCGACTTCTTCTCCCCCGGGCCCTACGGCTACCTGTGGATCTACAAGGTCGGTCAGGCGCGCGTAGCCTTCCTGGAGGAGGAGTACGGCGCGGGCATCATCCAGCGGCTGCTGGAGGAGGCGCCCCGGCTGGTGGGCGGCTCGCGCGATGCGCCGTCGCTCAAGTTCGAGGAGCTGCTGGAGCGACTCACGGGGGATGATCCCAAGCGCATCTCCGCGCGCTTCGAGAACTGGCTCAAGCGCCGTTCGTTCAAGACGTACCTGGACTCCGCGCAGACGGCGCCCGCGCTGGATTCGCTGGGCGAGACGCCCGGAATCGTCACCGCGATGACCAGCGGTCCGGACGGAAACGTGCTGGCCCTGCGCACCATCGTGCCGGAGACGGGCGAGAGCCGGCTGTACCTCATCGATCCGCGCTCGCCGGAGAAGAACGTCAAGGTCGCGGGCGACGGCGTGCCGGGCGTGGAGTCGCTGCACCCGGTGTCCGGCCGCAACTTCGCGCTGACCAAGGACAAGATCGCGTTCGTGGCGGAGCGCACCGGCCGCGACGTGCTGTACGTGCAGGACTACGTGCACCTGCAGGAGCGAAAAGCCACGGACGTGCTGGTGAGGCGCTCCGCCGTCCGCACCGGCATCGGGCGGGAGGTGGGCCTCACCGTGAAGCTGGAGGTGGGTGACCGGCGCGAGTACCGCATCGACAGGCAGGGCGTGCTGGCCATCTATTCGCCGGCGTTCTCCCCGGACGGGAAGTTCCTCGCGTTCATCGGCATCAACGATTCGGGCCTGCGCGACGTGTACGTCATCGACCTGTCGCAGGGGCCGGATGCGAAGCCCAAGCAGTTGACCGACGACGTGTTCGCCGAGCGGCAGCTCACCTGGGGCCCGGCCGGCATCATCTACACGTCCGACGCCACGTCCCACCGCAAGTACAACCTCTTCCGCGTGAAGCCGGACGCGCCCGTGGGGCAGGCCGAGCGCCTCACCTCCGAGGAGCGCGACCAGGCGGATCCCATCGCGCTCGCCGACGGGCGCGTGTTCTTCGTGGCCTTCAACCAGAGCAGTTCGGACCTCCATGAGCTGCTGTCGGATGGCCGCATCGTGCGGCGCACCGACCTGACGACGGGCGTCTTCGAACCGGGCCCCGGCCCCGACGGCGGCCTGTGGATGCTCTTCCACATGTCCGGTGAGCGGAAGCCGTCGCTCCTGCGTCCGCCGCGCATGCTGTCGCTGGAGGATGCCAAGGCGCCACAGGCGGATCCGCCCTCCCCCATGGCCATCCGGCCGCTCACCGACGCGCTGGACTACCGGCCCTTCACGCGTGAGAACATCGAACTGGGGCCCATCTTCGGCTTCGCGGGCGCGGGCGGCGGCGGCTTCGTGGGCCAGGTGTTCGCGTCCGCGTCGGACCGGTTGCGCGACCACCAGATGGTGCTGTCGCTGGCGGTGTACGGCTCGTTCGAGCTGACGGACGGCCTGCTGCTCTACATCAACGACGAGAAGCGCACGACGTGGGGCGGCGGCATCTTCCAGTCGCTGCGCTTCCGCATCGACAAGACGTTCGACGACCTGCCGCCGGAGCAGCGGCCGTTCTTCATCTCGTCGGAGCGCTACTTCGGCGCGTTGGGCAGCCTGCGCTACCCGCTCAGCACCTTCTTCTACGTGCAGGGCGACCTGAGCGTCGGCGGCACGAAGTACTTCCTGGACGACTACAACGAGTTCTACCTGGCGTTCCCGGAGCGCAACGAGTCGAACATGGAGCTGCTGTCCGCGTGGCGCGCCGACAACCAGCACATCCGCTTCCAGACAGAGCTGAGCGGCCGCATCGGCTACGACAGCCTCAAGTACCACTACGCGACGGGACCGCTCGCGGGCAGCTCCATCCTGTTGGAGGCCACCGCCGGCCTGCAGCCCTTCGACGGGCAGGCGTACGGCAACATGCGCTTGGACATGGAGCGGTACTTCCCCATCTACGGCCGCAGCAACATCTTCATCCGCCTGGGCGCAGGCAGCACGGTGGGCGGCCGGTACGCGCGCTCCTACTACCTGTCCAGCTTCGACACGCTGCGCGGCGTGAACTTCGGTGACGAGGAGTGGCTCTTGGGCCAGCACTTCGTCTACTCCACGCTGGAGGCGCAGTTGCCGCTCAACGACATCATCCGGGTGGCCTTCCTGAGCGACCTGGAGGCCATCGCGGCCATCGACGCGGGCGGCGTGGGTGATGGGACGCACGACCTCTGGGACCACCGCGTCCTCAACGCCGTCGTGGGCTTCAACCTGTCGCTGGGGCCCCTCCTCTTGCGGCTGCACTTCGCGCGACCGTTCGACATCAAGGCCGCCGCTGGCAAGCCCGACGAGGGCTGGGTGACGAACTTCTCCATCGGCGTCGCCGGCCTCAACGGCTTCTTCGATCAGAAGGACACCGGCAAGAAGGCGGTCGCCACCGCGCCCAGCTTCTCGCTGATGCCGTCGTTGGGCAGCGGCTACACCACGCCCCTGGTGCACTGACGCTCAGGCACCGGGGTCGTGGTTCGCGGGCAGCGCGCCTCAGGACTGCGCGGCGACGAGGGCGGCGTTGGCGCGAGCCAGCGGCCCCCCGTCGTTGGGGATGCGTTCGAAGTCCCCGCGCAGGGCCTTGATGGCGAACTTCTCCAGGTCGATCTCCCGGCGGGTGCGCACGCCCAGCGTGCGCACCAGCGCGGACAGCGGCCCGAAGCCGGTGAGGCCCTGCTGAAGCAGCAGGGCCAGCGTCACGCCGCTGAGCACGCGCCAGCCCTGGCGGCCACGGCGGCCCCCCAGGAGCAGCCCCGCCAACGCGAGCGCGGAGCCCCCCACGGCCACGGCGCGGTGCATCTCCCATTCGCGCTCCAGCTTGTCGAGGTACTGGCTCATCTCCGCGCGGTCCGCTCGCTCGGCCATGCAGCGGACACACGACTCCACGTGCGCGTCGATGCGACGGTTCACCGTGGATGGCGCATGGGTCCGCGCGGCATCGGACGAGGTCTGGTTCCAGGACTCCATCATCACTCCCCTGACGGGTTCGCGGACGGGCTCGGGCCGTCCTCCAGCCTGCTCCTGGAAAGCTAGGGCTGCCCCAGGCGTTCGTGCACAGCGCTCCGTCCGGCGGCCTTCGCCCGGCTGCCCGGCCCGACCTCGGACACGGGACGCCTGCTCCGCTGCTTTGGGACACCGGGCAGGCAGCCGTGAAACGGAGGTCTCACGCGGTCCGCCATGCGTCGCTGTCAGGAGCGCAAGCCTCACCGGGTGAGAAGGGATTTTCCCCATCCGTGGCGGTCCGGTGGACTTGAAGAGGCCACTTGCCAACCCCGCAGGGCGTGTAGGGGGCCATCCGACGCGCCCCTTGGGAGGCACACGCCTTGCTCCTGGGCAGGGCAATGATGCGTTCAAGGCTCCTGCTCAGTCTCTCGATGTTGCTGGCCGCGTGCGGTGGTGCCGGTTCGTCGAATCCCGATGTTCCTCCCACCGTGACGGATCCCGGCATCACGGATCCCGGCACGACGGATCCCCAGGGCCCGGTGGATCCACTGCCCGTGGATCCACCTCCCGTGGACCCTCCTCCAACAGAACCGCCTCCGGTGGATCCACCGCCCGTGGATCCGCCACCGGTTCCGGAGGTGGAGCGGCCCTTCACGCTGCCGAAGGTGCAGGCGGCGCTGGCGGAGTACGCGCTGGTCATCCCCGCGGAGGCGATGGCGAAGTTCCAGGCCGACCCGTGGACGGAGGAGCAGGACGCGACGTTCCAGGCCAACGGCAAGAGCTTCCCGGTGAAGGTGCGGCTGCGCGGCGCGTCCGCGCGCTTCTTCGACAAGAAGAGCTGGAACGTCAGCTTCGCGGACAAGGACAAGTTCGAGGGCCGCACGTCGCTCAACCTCGTGGCCGAGTACGCCGACGCGTCGATGCTGGCGGAGAAGATTGCCTACGACCTGCTGACGGCGATGCGGGTGCCCGCGTCCACGGCGAAGTTCGTGCGGCTGTCCGTGAATGGCCAGTACGAGGGCGTGTTCCTGGAGGTGGAGCAGGTCAACAAGGCCTTCCTCAAGGCGCATGAGCTGCCGGACGACGATGCGTCCATCTACCGCGCGGGCTGGAAGGACACGGAGTTCAAGACGTGGAAGGTGCCCTACCAGGGCGACTGGGTGAAGAAGACGAACGAGAAGGAGCCCAACGACGCGCTGTGGAAGGTGCTGGACGTCATCAACCACACGCCGGAGCCGGAGCTCGTCACCACCCTGGAGAAGAACCTGGAGGTGGAGTCCTACGTGCGCTCCATGGTGTTGGACGCGCTGATGTCCAACAACTACGTGGAGGACTCGGAGAGCTACTTCCTGAACGACAAGATCACCGGGCGCTGGCGCTACGTGCCGTGGGACCTGAACAACGTGGACGCGCGCTGGTGGTACACGAACACCGTGCAGGACATGTCCACGTCGACGAACAGCATGAAGCACCCGCTGTTCAACTTCACGCTGCTGGATGGCTGGGTGGAGAAGATGTACCAGCAGCGCAAGCTGGAGACGGGCAGCTACCCGGGCTACCTGCCGGTGTTCTCCAACCTGGGCACGCGCGTGGTGATGAACCCCGTGCTGCGCGCCCGGCTGGAGGCTCGGCTGGACAAGGCGCTGGAGGAGCTCTTCACCCCGGAGGTGATGAACCCGTACATCGACCAGCTCCACGCGCTGGTGGATCCGTCCATGAAGACCGACCCGTACATGGACTACGCGCGCTTCACCGCGGGCAAGGCGTACATGAAGCGCTTCGTGCAGGTGCGGCGCGACTTCGTGAAGGCGGAGGTGAAGCGGCTGGCGGCGCAAAAGTCCACGCTGGTGCTGGGGGCCTTCGACCCCCGCGCGGGCTGGGTGGAGGTGACCAACCGGGGCACGCAGGCCGTGTCGCTCCAGGGCATGACGCTGACGACGAACCTGCGGGTGAGCCTGGCGGCCAGTGACCATGCGCCCACGCAGGTGGCGCCGCCCACGGGCGTGGTGCTGGGCAGCATCACGGTGGCGCCGGGCCAGACGGTGCGGCTGGATGCCGCCGCGCTGGGCATCACCTTCCCCGCCAAGGGCGAGGTGGGCCTGTTCGACGGCAAGTCGGTGGTGGGCATGAAGGACCTGCTCTTCTACGGCGAGCTGCCCTCGGGCAGGCACTACGTCCGTGGCGAGAAGGGCTGGGAGGCGCGCTGAGTCGTCGCGCGGACAGCGGGCCGTGGGTCCGCTGTCCGCCGGGCATCAACCGCTGAGGGAGGCACGTGCGGGGCGGGGTGGAACGGGTTAGCACCCGGACCATGCCCGCCTCTCGCGTTCTGGATGACCTGTTGCCTCGCCGTGGTGGTCCCCTGCCCCGCGTGGCCGTCATCGGCGCGGGCGTGTCGGGGCTGACGCTCGCCCGGGTGTTGGCGGGGGCGGGCTTCCCCGTGCGCGTGCTGGACAAGGGCCGTGGACCGGGCGGTCGGTTGTCCACGCGGCGCGATGCGGATGGCGGCACGTTCGACCACGGGGCGCAGTACTTCACGGCGCGGGATCCGCTCTTCGTGGCGCAGGTGGAGGCGTGGGTGGCGCAAGGGCTCGCGGCCCCGTGGCAGGGCCGCATCGGGACCCTGGAGCCCGGGGCGGTGACACCTTCGGCGAAGGAGTCCGTGCGGTACGTGGGCGTGCCGGGGATGAACTCGGTGGCGAAGGTGCTCGCGGACGGGTTGGACCTCCGGAGTGGGGTCCGGGTGGAGCGGGTGTCACGGGACGGGAAGGCGTGGCGACTGACGTCGGATTCAGGCGAGGACCTGGGGCTGGCGGAGGTCGTCGTGGCCGCGGTTCCCGCTCCGCAGGCCGTGCCGCTCCTGGCGGGGGCGCCCGCGTTGGCGGATCAGGCGAAGGGGGCCCGACTGTCACCGTGCTGGGCGGTGATGGCCCGGTTCGAGGCGCCCGTGGCGCTGGCGCTCGATGGGGCGTTCGTGAAGGACTCGCCGTTGTCGTGGGTGGCCCGCGAGGCGAGCAAGCCGGGCCGGGCTTCGGGGGAGCGGTGGGTGCTGCACGGGTCGCCGGAGTACAGCGCCGCGCACCTGGAGGAGACGCCGGAGGAGGTGGCTCCAAAGCTCTTGGAGGCGTTCGCTCAAGCCCTGGGCACGGGCGTGCGCGCGGTGGAGGCGGTGGCCCACCGCTGGCGCTTCTCGATGCCCTCACCTCCCCTGGACACGCGGGCCCTGTACGACGCGGAGGCAGGGCTGGGCGCTTGCGGGGACTGGTGCGCCGGGCCGCGCGTGGAGGGTGCGTTCCTCAGTGGCGTGGCGCTGGCGCGTCGGGTGGTCGAAGGCGTTCGCGGTCCTTGAGCCAGTGCTATTCGCGCTCGCGCACCACCAGCGTGCGGCGGGCGGTGAGACCCCGGTCATCGGTGACGAGGATGTCGTGCGTGCCCACCGAGGGCCGCCACCAGAGGCGCTCGGCGGCGCGCGCGGTGCCCAGGAAGGCTCCGTCCACGAACCAGGTCAGCTCCCGGTCGTGCGCGGCCTCCGCCTCCAGCGGGACCTCCTGCTCCCTCGCGGACATGCCGGGGATGAGCAGCGCCACCTGCCCTTCCGGGGGCGAGAGGATGATGGGCGTGTCGCGCTCTCCTCCCGCGATGCAGCCGGGCGCGAACGGGGGCGGCTCCGGCAACTGGCGCTGCTGCTCCGCGAGCCACCGGCGCAGGCTGGACGGCCACGTCAGGTACACGCGCGACTCCGTCCGGCGGCCCGCGCGGCAGCTCGGCGCCACCGCCAGGCCCGACTCCACGTCCACCTCCACCCGGTGGTGATACGGACACGGCGTCGTCGGCACCGCCGTGCGCACCGCGTCCACCGTCTTGCGCTGCGTGCATGCGTCCGTCGGCAGGTGCCCCGAATACGCGCACACCTCCACGCGCACCAGGTCCTTCGGCGGCGCGGCGTCCTCCTCCTGCAACAGCGCGCCGCGCGGCCCCACGCCCTCCAGGATGTCGAACAACAGCGGGGCCGCGTTCTCCGCGCCCACCAGGTGCACGCTGGACGCGTGGTTGAAGTTGCCCAGCCACACCACCGCTGTGTGCTTCGGCCCCGAACCCGCCGCCCACGCATCCCGGTTGCCGAAGCTCGTGCCCGTCTTCCAGTGCACCCGCGCGGGCAGGCCCGTCAGCCGTCGGCGCTCCGGGAAGTCCGGCCGGTCGCGCAGCGACAACGCCTGCCGCGTCAGCCACGCCGCACCCGGTGACACCAGCGCGCGGGCCTTCTTCGCGGGACCCGGCTCCTCCTCCAGCACCCGCAGCGGCCGGGCCTGTCCATCCCCTGCCAGCGACAGGTAGATGCCCGCGAGCTCCAGGGGCGTGAGCTCCAGCCCGCCCACCGCCGCGGACAAGCCGTAGTGCCCCGGGTGCGGATCCAGGCTGGTGACGCCCGCCTGTCGCAGCGAGCCCAGGAAGCCCTCCACGCCCAGCCGCTCCAGGAGCTTCACGAACGGCAGGTTGAGCGACTGCGACAGCGCGGACTCCATGCGCACGAGCCCCTGGAAGCGCCCGTCGAAGTTGCGCGGCGCATAGCCGCCGTACGCCGCCGGGATGTCCGTCACCAGCGTCTCCGGCCCCACCAAGCCCTGATCAATCCCCAGCGCGTACAGCAGCGGCTTGAGCGCCGAACCCGGTGAGCGCGGCGTGGCGAAGCCGATGATCTGCCCGCCGTTTTTCCCGTCGAAGAAGTCGAAGTTGCCCACCAGCGCGCGCAATTCACCGGAGTCGCGGTCCGCCACCACCACCGCGCCGTTGTGGATGCCCTGCCGCTCCAGCCGCCGGGCCGCGTCGCCCAGCGTGCGCTCCACCAACCGCTGCGTGCCCGCGTCCAGCGTCGTGCGCAGCCACGCCACGTCCGGCTGCCGCGCCTTCAGCCACACCGCCGCGTGCGGTGCCTCCCGGGGGAACGGCTTCAACACGTCCGGCACCTGCGTCGCGCGCACCTCCTCCAGCACCACGTCGGAGGCCACCCCGTCCACGCCCAGGCCCCCCGACTCCAACAACCGCCTCGCGATGTCGTCCCGGGCCGAGCGCAGCCGGGCCGTGTTCTCCGGCGACGGAAACCGCCGGTTCGGGTTCTGCGGCACCGCCAGCAACGTGGAAATCTCCGCCGGACTCAGGTGCTGCGCGGTGTGCCCGAAGTACGCGAGCGCCGCCGCCTCCACGCCCTCCACGTTGCGGCCATACGGAACGAACTGGAGGTACGCCTCCAGCACCTCCTGCTTCGACAACCGCACCTCCAGTTGCGCGGCGCGGAACGACTCCACGACCTTGGAGGTGAACGTGCGCGGCCGTGGCTCCAGCACGCGCACCAACTGCATCGTCAGCGTGGAAGCGCCCGACACCCGCCGCCCCCGGCTCAAGTTGAGGCCGACGGCGCGCAGGGCCGCGAGCGGATCCACGCCCGGGTGCTGGAAGAATCGCTTGTCCTCCAGCGCCAGCAGGGCGCGGACATAGGCCCGGTCGATGCGGTCCTTCGGCGCGGGAATGCGCCACCGCTCGTCCGGGGCGAGGAAGACGTACGCGGGCGAGCCATCCCGGTACGCCATCACCACCGAGGGGGGCGCCGCCAACCGCTCCGGCAACGGCACCCACCAGGCCGCCGCGAGGCCCGTGCACAGCAGCACGAGCCCCGCCAGCAGCCCCCCCACCCACTTCCTTTTGTCCAGATGCAGGCGACGCATGGGGGCCTAGAGGAGTTCGTCCTTCCAGGGGCCCACCACCTGCACCGTGCCCGCCGCCTCGCGGGCCCAGGTCTCGGAGTCGTACATCGCCTCGGCCTCCGCGGACGGCAGCGTGAAGAAGCCCGCCGTCACCGCGCGCACCGCGTAGACGACCTTCTTCGTCTCACGGGCCTGCAACGCACCGAACACCTCCATGCGGTCGTCGCGCACGTTCACGTAGTCCGGGGCCCACTGCGCGTCCTCGGCCACCCAGTCCACGCTGCCACCCCGGCCCAGGCGGGCGTTCTCAATCTCCCAGCCCGCCGGCAACCGGTCCACCAGCGCGATGTTCTGGATGCGCTCGCCGGTGGTGTTGGTGACTTCCAGTTGCACGTAGATGAGGTCCGCCAGCTTCACCGGCGTCGACTTCAGGTCCAGCGCGGTGCCATCCAGCGAGTGCCAGGTGCGCTTGAGCGTCAGCCCCTGGCCCCCCACCTTCACCTCCGGCGTGGTGCGCACGCCCTCGCTGTTGACGATGAGGTAGACGGAGCCCGTCCCCTTGTCCTTCATCTCCACCGACAGGCCGGTCCGCTCGCTGGCGCGCGCCAGCGACCACGTGCGATCCGACACGCGAGCGTCCTTCTCCGGGCTGGCCGCCACGGCCTTTCCACCGGCCGTCAGCGTGGGAGGCGTGAAGCTGGTCGCCGTGCCCTGCAGCCGCTTGCCCAGGCCGGTGATGCCCCACACCAGCTCCTGCGTGGAGTAGTACGCCGACGAGCGTGTCTGGAGCGCCGTCGCCACCATGCGCGCCAGCGGTTCGCCTTCCGGCGCGTCGCCGAAGAGGTCCTGGAAGGTGCTCAGCAGCATGCCGCGCCGACGCCGGTCGGAATAGAACGACCAGTTGTTCTTGCGCTCGTCGGTGACGGGCGACAGGTCAGGGCCGCGCAGGTCCTTCTCATAGCGACGGTCACCGGAGAGCCACAGCGCGGCCTTGAGCAGGTACTGGTCCTCCAGCTCTTCACCCGTGAGCGGCTTCTTCTTCGCGCCCGTCTCCAGCGCGGTCACCAGCGCCTGCACGCGCGCCTTGCGCCCCTTGCCCGCGGCCGCGAGCACGTAGTGCATGTACGGCTCCGCGTGCCCGTAGTGGTCGTCCCGGCTGAGCTTGCCCTCGTTCTGGGTCAGCTCGTTGCCCAGCCACGTGAGCGCGCTCTCCAGTCGGTCCTCCGGCACCGGGTACTTCAGCTTGCGCGCGTCCAGGAGCATGTGCGTCGCGTAGGCCGTTCCCCAACCCACGGGCTCCTGGGAACCCGGCCAGTAGGCGAAGCCGCCCGAGGACGTCTGCATGGACAGCACCCGGTTGATGCCCGACTGCACCATGTCCTCCACCTTCGCCGTGGAGACGAGCGTGGGGTCCACCCGTTCCACCAGTTGGCTCACGTACAGGAGCGGCCGGGTGGAGGACGTCGTCTGCTCGATGCAACCGTACGGGTAGCGCACCAGGTACGAGAGGTGCTGGAGCGACTTCGCGTAGGGATTGTTCGTCACCCACACCGTGGTGCGCTCGGTGGTGGGCACCCAGCCCTGGAGCAGCGGCCCCAGGTCCGTCGTGCCCTGCGCCAGCTCCACCTGCTGGATCCTGCGCTCGCGCGGACCCGCCGGAGACAGCGGCACGTCCAACTGTTCGCGTGACGTGTAGCCACCGCCCTCCACCGTCACGAGGAGCCGCGCCGCGCCCACGGACTGCACCGCGCGGCCCTGGAACACGAAGGTGCGCGACTTGCCATCCTCCAGCCGGGCCCGGCCCTCGTTCTGGCCCGAAAGCTTCAGCGGTGAGCCCACGTCCGCGGGCATCGCCATCCCCGGCACCGCCAGCGCTTCGGTCGCGAGCGTCACCTTCACGTCCTGCGCCTTGCCGGACAGGTTGGTGACGAAGACGGGGATCTGGATGTCGTCGTTCTGGGTGAGGAAGCGCGGCAGCGTCGTCTGGAGCACCAGCGGGTCGCGCACCAGCACCTGCGCGCTGGCCCGGCCGATGCGCTTGTTGCCCGCCGTCACCACCATCACCCGCACGGCGCCCCGGTACTGCGGCAGCTTGAAGGGCACGCGGAGTTTGCCGGAGGCCGGCACCTCCACCACGCCGCTCCACAGCGCCACCGGCTTGACGGGCTGCACGCGGCCCGCGGCCCCGGCCTCGTCACCACCCGTGGAGCTGGAGTTGCCTCCGGGCGGCACGAGCAGCGCCCAGCCCACCGTTTCGAAGGTCTGGATGCCCAGCGCGCGCCGGGTGAAGATCTCCTTGAGCGGATCCGGACTCTGGAAGCGCGTGAGGGACAGGATGCCCTCGTCCACCACCGCCACGGTGGCGAAGGTGGGGCCTTCCACGCCCTCCAGCGCCAGGTCCACGGTGAGGGTGTCGTTGGAGCGGACCTCCTTGGGCACCGTCAGCGTGACGGCCTGGGTGAAGTCCACCGGCTCCAGCGAGATGCTGCCCACGCCGAAGGCGCGGTCGGGCATGAAGGCCTTGGCGGACTCCAGGTGCGGATCCTTCACGAGGAACGCGCTCACGTAGATGTTGGGCGCGTACTCCGTCGGCGTGAAGCTCCAGGACACCTCCCCGGGCTCCGCCTGCTTCCACGTCGTGAAGAGCACGCGGTCGGTCTCCACCGTGAAGAGGACGCGGCCCCGGTAGGGCGCCTTGACCTTCACCGTGAGGGCCTCGCCCACCTTGCCCTTCGCGGGCAGCGACAGCTCCAGCGCGGTGGGCTTCATCGGGCGCGGCGTCTGATCCACGCGCGAGCCCTCGCCCCACCAGTAGTAGCGGCCGTCACCCTCCAGGGCCAGGTCCGACTGGGTGGCACCCGCGCGAGCGCGCACGAGGTAGCCCGCGCCGTCGCGGCCCGGTGTCACGGTGGCGGTGAAACGGCCGCCCTCCACCTTCGCCGTCAACTGGCCGTCGCGCTGGGGACGCAGGTAGCGCTGGTAGCGCTCGTAGCCGGATTCCTCGTCGTAGTAGTAGCCGTAGTTCTCCTCCAGCAACTGGTACTCCAGTTCCACCGTCTTCGGCCCCTTGCCGTCGGCGACGAGCTGACCGTTCCAGTCCACCACCACGCCCGACACCGTGAAGGGCGTGGACGCCTTCACCTTCTGCGTGTTGGCCTGGAGGCCCAGGTAGTACGTCTCCGGGTGCACCGGCACGTTCGCCTCGCCGATGGTGGCGCGGCCACTGCCGGACTCGAAGACGCTGGCCACGGCGGACAGCCGCGACGCGCCCTTGACGGGCCCCGACGCCGCCTGCGCCGGGCACTTGAGCAGCGCCTGTCCCTTCGCATCCAGCGTGCCCTTCACCTGGCCCAGCGTGACGGGCCGGGGCTCATTGCCGTCCTGGCGCCAGATGCCGTAGGTGTACTGCCCGTTCTGCTTGGGCTTGAAGGGCGCCGACTCCAGCCGGCACGTCATCTCCACCGGGCTGCCCTCCGCCGAGCCGCCGAAGAGGTACGCGGCCTCCACGGCCACCGGAATCTCCGCGCCCTGCTTGTAGCCAGGGGCCTGCGTGGCCGCGGTCACCTTCATGCGCTCCGGGACGAACTCCTCCACGCTCAGGCCGTAGGAGGCCACCTCGCGGTCGGCGATCTTCAGGCGCACCGAATAGCGGCCCGTGTCCTGGAAGGCCGCGAACTTCTGGTCCAGCGACACCAGGCCCGCCGCGTTCGTCTTCAGCGTCTCCTTGCGGATCTCACGCTCGCGCGGGTCGATGACGCGCACCTCCACCGGCATGCCCGCGGGCGGCGCCAGGTTGTCCTGGCCGCGCAGCACCGCGGCCACATGCGCGGTGTCCCCGGGGCGGTACACACCGCGGTCGGACCAGAGCGAGGCGCGGTACGGCTGCTCGGCGCGGTACGGCTCGCCCTGCACGTCCGAGTTGGCGATCTCCGTCTTGAGCTCGTCGTACTTGAGGTACGTCAGCTCGTCACCCTTCCGGGCCACGAGCGCGAACGGCACGCTGTCATCCGTGTCCGGCGCGGGCACTTTGAGCTGGCAGCCGGAGTCTCCCTGCGTGGTGCAACGGGCCACCGTCTGCCCGCTCTTCTTCACCAGCGACACCTCCACGCCAGACAGCGGTTCGGTGCTCTCCAGGCCCAGCGCCCAGACCCAGACCTCGCCGGAGTCCTTGGAGCCCGGCGCGGGACCGCCCTTCTTGGCGACGAGGCTCAGGTCGGTGAGCAGGATGCGGGAGGCAGCACGGTAGTCGCCGCGCTCGGCGGTGATCTCCACGAGGCCGCGCGTGGTGGACGGCACCAGCGAAGCCACATCCACGTAGGTGGTGAGCAGCGAGTCCGGCGTCGACTTGAGGGGCACGTCCTTGCGCAGCAGCACGTTGCTGGTCCGCTCGTTCGCCTTCTCGTCGGAGTCATCGCTCATCCAGAAGACGAGGTTCTCCGGCGGCACGTTGCGCACCGTGAGCGTCACCTCCTCCAGGTTGAGGTGCTGCAAGGGCAGGTTCTTCCACGCGCTGCGCGGCAGGTAGCGACCGCTGGTGGAGAAGCGCACCTGGGGCGCGCGCGCGGGCACGGAGTAGCCGCGCGAGAAGGCGCCCAGGAAGGTGCCGCCGCCCACGGTGGGCGTGCCCTCCGCGATGGAGAGCGTGTGCGGACCGCGCTTGAAGTCACCGAAGATGCGGAAGCCGCGGCGCGACGGCGCGACGGTGAACTTCACCTTGGGCTTGAAGCGCAGGGCCTCCGCGGCCACGGCGTCGCTCAGCGTGCAGCCCCGGTTGTCGTCGTCGTAGTAGTACGAATCCCACCGCTCATCGACGGGGCTGGGGGACGCGTCCGCCTCCACGTCGCGGCAGCTCACCTCGAAGAAGTAGCCGTTGGCGCCCTCCTCCAGGCTGACGTAGGTGATGTCCGTGCGCTTGCCGCCGGCCAGCGGGAAGCTGGCGTTGGCCGCCGGAGCCTTCGTATCGGGTGCTCCCGCCTGCGCCAGCCCGTCACGCAGCGCGAACTGCACGATGGCCGCGGCCCGCAGCTTCGGGTGGGTGAGCGTCACGGCCAGCGAGTTGCGCGTGTCCGCGCGGGTGACCCACTTCGCGTCCGTGATGGCGGCATCCCCGACGCGGAAGCTCGACCGGGAGCGCACGGCGGCCAGGTCCACGGGACCGGAGAAGGTGACGGCCAGCTCCACGAGGCCCTTGGTCAGGTCCATCCGCGTGGGCACCACCTGGACGAACTTGAAGGCGTAGGTGGTGAAGTTGTAGCGCCACGCCCGCTCCGACGGCGGCTTCACGACGCCCGCGTCGGTGCCGACCGAGTCCACGGACACGGTGTACGTCGCGCCGGCCGTGAAGCCGGAGGCCGCCGGGGTGAAGCGCAGCGACGACGGCCCGGTCCACGACAGGCTGCCGGCCACGGGGGGCGAAATCGTCAGCACGCTGCCCAGGACGGATTCGCTGCCCGGGCGCACGGGGCGGGAGAACTCGACGACGATGCCTTCAGGGAGGCTGTTCTCGCTGGCCAGCTCGTGGATGACCGGCGTCAGCGTCTCCGTCTGCATCAGCGCAGCGACCGGAGAGGTGCCCGGCTTCGTGGCATCCGCCGTCCCAGAGGAGGTGGAGGGGGTGGCGG
>NZ_RAVZ01000212.1 GCF_003611635.1 Corallococcus terminator
GCCCCCTTCCCGGCGGACGCCCGGAGCGCCACCGCCCCGGCCGCCCCCGTGACGAAGCAGGCCCTGGCCGCGCTGAAGGCGGAGCTGGTCGCGAAGTACGGCGAGGCGCAGAGGGCCCGCATCGAGCGCGGGGTGGATCAGGTGGCCTCGCTGTGGAGAGCGGACGACGGGGACCTGCCGGCCTTCGTGCGCGAGCAGTTCCTGCCAGAGGGCCCCCAACTGGACGCGACGTTCCGGCGGATGGAGGGCCTGTTCGAACAGTTCGACGGGCACATGAACGAGCTGGGCCGGGAGCTCCAGTGGTTCACGGACCTGGACCTGGGGCCGCTGCTGCCGGTGGAGCCGCTGCTGGCGGCGTACGACCCTTCCTCCAACGTCACGTCGGACCTGTTCCAGGCGAAGCCGGGCTTCGTCGCGCTGCTCAACTTCCCGCTCACCACGCTGGAGGAGCGGGTGAAGGCGGGCCCCACGTGGACGCGGCGGCAGTGGGCGGAGGCGAAGCTGGCGTCGCGCTTCAACCGGCGCGTGCCGGCGGAGGTGGAGCAGCAGGTGTCCAAGGCCATCGCGGCCGCGAACCTCTACATCGCTGAGTACAACGTCTGGATGCACCACCTGGTGGACGCGAAGGGCCAGCGCCTGTTCCCCAAGGGCCTGCGGCTCATCAGCCACTGGAACCTGCGCGACGAACTGAAGGCGGACTACACGGATGCGGCGGGGCTGGCGAAGCAGCGGATGATCGTCCAGGTGATGGAGCGCATCGTCACCCAGTCCATTCCCGCCGCCGTCATCGACAACCCGCGCGTGGACTGGGATCCGTTCACCAACGCGGTGACGGTGGCCCCTCCGGAGTCGGTGGAGCCGAACGCGCCGGAGCGGCCCGCGAAGGCGGACGTCGCGCCGGAGCCGGACACGCGCTACGCGCGGCTGCTCGCCACGTTCCAGGCTTCACGGCGCGCGGATCCGTATTCGCCGGTGGCCCCCACGCGCATCGCGCGCAGCTTCGAGTTGGACCGGGGCCTGCCGGAGGCGCGGGTGCGCGCGCTGCTCACGGAGCTGCTCTCATCGCCGCTGGTGCCGCGCGTGGCGAAGCTCATCGAGTCCCGGCTGGGTCGCCCGCTGGAGCCGCAGGACCTCTGGTACCCCGGCTTCCGTCCGGGCGCGAAGATGCCGGAGGCGCAGTTGAATGAGCTGACGCGCAAGCGCTACCCCACGGCGGAGGCGTTCGCGCGCGACATCCCCCGCATCCTCCAGGGCCTGGGCTTCACGAAGGAGAAGGCGGACGTGCTCGCGTCGTACATTCGCGTGGATGCGTCCCGGGGCGCGGGCCATGCGCAGCCGGCGCTGCGCCGGGGGGACTTCCCGCGCCTGCGCACGCGTGTGGAGAAGGGGGGCATGGACTACAAGGGCTACAACATCGCGGTGCACGAGCTGGGGCACAACGTGGAGCAGGTCTTCAGCCTGTACAACGTGGACCACACGCTCTTGTCCGGGGTGCCCAACAACGCCTTCACCGAAGCGCTCGCGTTCGTCTTCCAGGCGCGCGACCTGGAGCTCCTGGGCCTGGGCAAGCCCGACGCGGCAAGTGAGCGCGAGCGGGTGCTCAACGACTTCTGGCAGTCCTGGGAGATTGCCGGCGTGGCGCTGGTGGACATGGCCACGTGGCACTGGATGTACGAACACCCGGACGCCACGCCCGCCCAGCTTCGCGACGCGGTGGCGCAGGTGTCGCGCGACGTGTGGAACCAGTACTACGCGCCGGTGCTGGGCCGGAAGGACAGCCCGCTGCTGGGCATCTACAGCCACATGATCAGCTACCCGCTGTACCTGCCGGACTACCCGCTCGGGCACCTCATCGCCTTCCAGATCGAAGAGCACCTGAAGAAGCACGGCCCCCTGGGCGCGGAGTTCGAACGCATGGCCATCTTCGGCTCCGTCACGCCGGATGAATGGATGCGCCACGCCACCGGAGCCCCCGTCAGCGCGGAGTCGTTGTTGCGCGCCACCGCAGCGGCCCTGTGATATCCGGCCCTTTCTTCATTCACCTCTACTGAAGGAATGGCCATGAATCCTATTTTCCGTGCGGTACTGCTGGGCTCACTGTCGACGGTGGTCGGCTGTGCTTCGATGAAGGGCGGCACGAAGCCGGAGCCCACCGAGCCGACGACGCCGCCTCCCGCAGCGTCGCTGGTCGACAACTGTGACCCCACGCAGAAGGAGATCGCGAAGGAGGGCGACGCGCTGGCGAGCCCCTACGGCATCGACCAGCACGTGGCGAAGAACTTCGCGAACGGCAAGGTGTCCTGGCTGATGACGGACAGCGCGTACCAGAAGTTCGTGGTGCAGACGGGCGCGAAGAACTTCGGCCGTTGCAACGACGTGGCCTGCTACCTGTTCGCGGCGCCGTCGGAGACCATCCAGGGCGCGGTGGAGAAGTCGAAGACGGCGGACGGGAAGCATGATCCGGCGGTGCTGGGCCAGGCGCTGGGCCTGCCGGCGAAGAACTTCGAAGGCCCGCTGCGGATGATGACGCTGGACCTGGCGGACCGGAAGGTCTGCGCGCGGCTGCCGGTGGACGCGGACCCTGGCGTGTGGAAGTGCACCACGCCCGAGGACAAGGACTGCTTCAAGTTCGGCGGCTACACGTCGGGTGGCGTGCCGGAGATCATGGTCATCAACGCCCCGGTGGTCGATGCCCAGGTGGCGGAAATCCCGTGAGTGACGAGGAGGTGCTCCTCCAGAGCCCGCTCCTGTACCGCGTGCTGCGCGGTCGGGACGGAGCGCTGTCCATCGAGGTGGTGGTGGGCGGCATCGTCCAGTTCGAAGTGCGCGTGCTCCTGAACGAAGAGGAGTCCGAGTCCTTCGCGCGGGAGGGGCGTGCCTTCGCGGACCGGCTGGCCCAGGCCATCATGGCGGACCCGCCCTTCGGCGGACGTTCGGTGCGCTCGCCGGTGTGACGTGTGGACGCGGGGGCCCGCGCGACGCGGGCCCCCGGGGTGTCGAGCGGTGGGCCTAATGTCCGACGGCGGTGTTGCCGGGGACTTCCACCAGCTCCACCTCGAACTGGAGCACGGCGCCCGAGGGGATGCGCGAACTGGAAGGCGGACGGTCGCCGTAGGCGGTGTTTGCGGGGCAGGTGAGCTTCGCCTTGCCGCCGACCTTCATCTTCTGCACGCCCTGGGTCCAGCAGGCGATGACGCCGTTGAGCGGGAACTCCACCGGTACGCCGCGCTTGAAGGAGCTGTCGAACTCCGAGCCGTCCACGAGGGTGCCCCGGTAGTGCACCTTCACGGTGTCGGTGGCGCGCGGGCTCTTGCCGGTGCCCGCCGTCAGCTCGCGGTAGAGGACGCCGGAGGGCAGCTTGACGGTGCCGGGCTCCTTCGCGGCGCGCTCCAGCGTGGCGACGTTTGCCTGGGCCAGACGGTTCTTGGCGAGCGCCTGGACCCGGGGCGAGAGTTCCTTGGGGTCCACGGCGGGCGCGGCGCTGTTGAGCGCATCCTGGAGCCCGCGCTGGAGGATTTGAATCTCCTCGGGCGTGAGGGCGAGCGCCGTCACGTTCTGGCCCAGCGACACCCCGAGCGAATAGATCGTCTTCTGGTCGTCCGTCTGGAGCTCCAGGGGGGCCGCGGCGGGCGCCTTGGCCTCGGCCGAGGCGGCCGGCTTGGAGGTCTTCGTCGGGGCCTGGGCCAGGGCGAAGCCCGGAGCGCCGAGCGCCAGCACCAGGGCCGCCATCCACTGCATACGCATGCTTCCGCCTTTCACGAGAATGGGGGGACTATAGGGCCCCTCATGCGTCACCGGTCATCCTTGGCGAACGTGCGCAGGCGGACCGCACGCACAGATCAGCGCGAAGAATCCAGCGAGCGGAAAAACGCGGCCCATGATGACGAGCCTGGCGTGCCTGGAGCGCGCCGTTTTCTTGCGCGCATGACGACTGACCGTACTGTGCCTCCAGGTCGCTGCACCCCCGCAGCAACCTGTTGCACCAGCCGGAGGTCATGAGCCAATGAGCGAGAAGCGGAAGGCCAATCGAGCGCCCCTGGACATCTACCTCAACAAGTACATGGGCGGCGTGCCGTACATGACCCGCGCCGCGGACATCAGCCAGGAAGGCGTCAGCCTGTCGCGCCTCATCGAGCCCCAGCACGAAGCGCGTCGCGTGGGCCTCCAGTTCCAGCTCCCCGGCTCCGAGGAGATCATCTACGCCGAGGGTGAAGTCGTACGCGAGTGGAAGGAGTTGGGCCGCCGCGAGCAGTCGGGCGTGCGTTTCACCCTCCTCACCGAGCGGCACCGCAAGATGATCGACGCCTACGTCGACCGTCACGCGAACGAGAACTGACGCTCGGCGTTACCCTGCGGGTGTGCCACCGCGCCTACGCGGTGCCACCGGCGGTTCGCGGTGCGCACGGAAGTCGGGTCCAGTGGATCCGCCCGTGCCCCGGGTTGCCTTGACTTCGCGCGGAGTGGCCCCCTTGAATGACCGGAGTGGTTTCCTGTGCGCTCGCCGGATCTTCGGCGACAGCGGGAGGAGTGCTCCGTGAGGCGTTCACTGTGGGGTTTGTTGCTGGTCGTGCCGCTGACGGCGCTGGGCCAGGGCAAGGACGCGCAGGTCGCCGCACCCGCCGCGCCCGCCACGGGTGAAGCCGCGCGCACGCTCGCCAGCGCTGGCATCAACTGGGAGGGCCAGATCCTGCGCGCCACGGGCGCCGGGGCCCCGGACCTCAAGGCGGCCAATCCCGCGCAGGCGCGACTGGGCGCCGAACGCGCCGCGAAGCTGGACGCGTTCCGCAACCTGCTGGAGCAGGCCAAGGGCATCCAGGTGAGCGCGGGCCGCACCGTGGCCGACGAGTGGGCACGCGAAGAAGTGAAGGGCCGCGTCGAAGGCGCCATCAAGGGCTACAAGGTCGTGGCCCGGCGCTACTTCTCCGACAGTGGCGTGGAGCTGGACGTGGAGGTGCCCCTGGCGGCGCTCTCCGCGGCGCTGACGCCCGCGCAGGACGCGGCCATCGTGCTCAATGCCGAAGGCGCGAAGAAGTACACGGGCCTCGTGGTGGACGCGCGCGGTCTGGGCCTGAAGCCGGTGCTCGCGCCCCGTCTGGTGGACGCGGCCGGCAAGCCGCTCTACAGCGCGACGGTGCTCACCGAGGAGGCGCGCGGCGCCACGGGCGTGGCGGCCTGGTTCGAGAACCTGGATGCCGCCAGGAAGGCCACGCTGGTGGGCGACAAGCCGCTGGTGGTGAAGGCCGCGCAACTCCAGGGCTCCGACCTGGTCCTCGACGCGGAAGGGGCTCGCGCGCTCACCGAGGCGAACACGCGGTTCCTGGCCGAGGGCCGGGTCGCCATCGTCACGCAGTAGCCGCCCGGTTTCGCGGCGGACCAAGGAACGCCGATGCTCCTGCAACGCTCCGTGCTCTGCTTGGTCCTTGCGCTGACGGTCGGCTGCGCGGCGAAGCAGGAGCAGCCGGCGACGGTGGCCCGGGCGCGGGAGTTGATGGCCTCGGCCGGAGGCAAGCGCGGCGACCTGGTGCTCCGGTGCGAACCCGCGGACGCCGAGGTGTTGCTGGACGGGGTGCAGCAGGGCCTGTGCAGCGACTTCTCCAGCGTGTCCCGCAGCCTGCGGTTGAGCGACGCGGGCTTCCATCAGGTGGAAGTGAAGAAGCGGGGCTTCTGGCCCTACACGACCTACTACGAGCCCAGCGGGGCGCGGGTGACGCTGAAGGTCAAGCTGCGCCCGGTTGTGCCCGAGGCAGGGAGCGGGACTCAGTAAAGCGACTGCGCGCGACGTGAGCGGTGCCGTTGCCGGGACCATTGGCCGCGTGGAGGTGCTGGAGCGCACCCAGGTGCCGGGCCCCAGGTGTCGCTGGAGCAGTGGACGGAGAAGTTCGTCCAGCTCCAGGCGGACCGGCAGGGGTGGTGGAAGCGGAGCCGGGCTCCACGAAGGTTGGCGCCCTGGACCGCAAGGTAGCGGGCGACCGCTTTGGACCGTTCGTGAATCGCAATCCGGGACCGAAGACGCCGTAGGATGAGAGGGGACAGGGAGGCGGTCATCGGACGTCGTAAGAAAGGCAGTGAGCGCGCGGTGAAGGTCCTCCAGCAGGCCCCCGCCCCGGAAATCTCCCCCGTGCTGCACGTCGTGCACCCGGAGCCCGTGCCCCCGGCTGGAGATCCGGCGGCGCTGGACGAAGCGGCGGCGCGTCGGGTGGACCTGGTGTGGTCCGGCGCGATGGTGGGTTCGCTGGCCCTGGTATTCGCGCTCCTGTCGGTGTTCGGGGGGGTGGCGGTGCCGGTGCTGCTGGCGCTGACCGGCGCGTACGCGTTCAACCCGGTGGTGACGCTGCTGGAGAAGCGCGGCCTGGATCGCACGCTGGGCACGTCGCTGCTCTTCGTCGCGGGCACGCTGCTGATGGTGGGCGCGGGGCTGTACCTGGTGCCGGTGTTCCGGGACGAGGCGGCGAAGCTGCCCGGCTTCTTCTCGCGGGCCAGCACCCAGGTGGTGCCGCAGGTGGAGTCGCTGCTGGGCATGTCGCTGCCGGAGCTGGTGAGTCAGCGCACCGCGGAGCTGGGAGAGAAGGCCTCCGAGCTGGTCCAGAGCGCGGGCCCCACGGCGGCGCGGCTCGTCGCGAGCTTCGCCGGCAACACCGCCCGCTTCGTGACCACGCTGCTGGGCCTGTCGGTGGTGCCGGTGCTGGCGTTCTTCTTCCTGCAGGACTACCCGCGCCTCATGGAGAGCATCAGGGACCTGCTGCCTCGCCGCTCGGTGGCGCTGTTGAGCCAGCGCTTCCGCGAGGTGGATGAGGTGCTGTCCGCCTTCGTCCAGGGCCAGCTCGCGGTGGGCGCCATCCTGTCGGTCATCTACGCGGTGGGCCTGTCCGTGGCCCGCATCGACCTGGCCATCGCCATCGGTCTCATCGCCGGCTTCGGCAACATGGTGCCGTACCTGGGCACCGGCATCGGCGTGGTGCTTGCGTTGATGGGCGTGCTGCTGTCGTGGCAGGGGCCGTGGCAGTTGGCGGTGGTGGCGGCGACCTTCGTGGGAGGGCAGATGCTGGAGGGCTTCGTCATCACCCCCCGCGTCGTGGGCGAGAAGGTGGGCCTGTCCGCCGTGGCGGTCATCCTCGCCGTGCTCGCGTTCGGGGAGCTGTTCGGCTTCGTGGGCATCCTGCTGGCGGTGCCGGCCAGCGCCATCCTCAAGGTCGTCCTGAGCGTGGTCATCCAGCGCTACCGCCGCACCGACCTCTACAAGGGGGGAGCCGGCGGTCCGTGACGAAGCTGGAGAAGCTGCACCAGGAGATCATCGCGTGCCGGGCCTGCCCCAGGCTCGTGGAGTGGCGCGAAGAGGTGGCCCGGGTGAAGCGGAGGGCCTACCGGGACTGGGAGTACTGGGGCAGGGCCGTCCCCGGCTTCGGGGATCCGAACGCCCGGCTGATCATCGTGGGACTGGCACCCGCGGCGCACGGCGCCAACCGGACAGGGCGGTACTTCACCGGGGACCGCTCCGGGGAGTTCCTCATGGCGGGCCTGCACCGCGCGGGCTTCGCCAACCAGTCCCGGAGCGACCGCATCGACGACGGGCTCAAGCTGACGGACGCCTTCATCGTCGCCGCCGCCCGGTGCGCCCCGCCGGACAACAAGCCCCTGCCGGAGGAGCTGGCCCGGTGCGCGCCGTTCCTGGACCGGGAGATGGCCCTCCTGCCCGGCCGGGTGCTGCTCGCCCTGGGCGCCATCGGTTGGAACGCCGCGCTGGCGTCGGCGACCCGCACGGGCGGCGTCATCCCTCCGCCCCGGCCTGCCTTCGGCCATGGTGCCGAGTTCCGGCTACCGGACGGCCGGTGGCTCGTGGGCAGCTACCACGTCAGCCAGCAGAACACCCAGACGGGGAGGCTCACGCCCGCCATGTTCGACGCCGTGATGAAGCGGATCCGGGCGTTGTTGGATGAAGGGAAGTAGGGCGGGGCCGCGCGCGTTGGGCTGGGGAACAAGAAGCCCCCGTGTTCGTGTTTCCTTGACAGGTGTGGGAGCCCGCTGTTATTCCCCGCGCCATCCGCACGACGGGTCGTTAGCTCAGCGGTAGAGCACTACCTTGACACGGTAGGGGTCAGTGGTTCGATCCCACTACGACCCATCACAGTAAGTGTTCCATCTCGCGGGCGGCAGGCTTCCAAAGAGCCTGCCGCCCGTGGTTTTTCCAGCGCAGGGGTTTTCAAGCCATGTCCGAATCCATCACGGTGACGCTCCCCGACGGCAGCCAGAAGCAGACGCCTCGCGGGACGACCATCGCGGACTTCGTGAAGGGCAGCATCGGTGTGGGGCTCGCGAAGGCGGCCCTGTTCGCCCGGGTGAACGGCCAGGACGTGGACCTGTCGCGCCCGCTGGACGAGGACGCGAAGCTCCAGATCTTCACGCCCAAGAGCCCTGAAGGGCTGGACCTGATCCGCCACGACGCCGCGCACGTGGTCGCCAGCGCCGTGCAGCGCCTGTTCCCCGGCACGCAGGTGACCATCGGTCCGTCGACGGAAGAAGGGTTCTATTACGACTTCTTCCGCGAGAAGCCCTTCACGCCGGAGGAGCTGGAGAAGATCGAAGCGGCCGCCAACGCGGAGCTCAAGCAGGACGCCCCCTTCGTGCGCACGGAGATCTCCATGGAGGACGCCGTGCGTCTCTTCGAGGGGAAGGGCGAGACCTTCAAGGTGGAGATCGTCAAGGACATCGCCGCCAAGGGCGCCAAGACGCTCACGCTCTACACCCACGGCGACTGGGTGGACTTCTGCCTGGGGCCCCACGCGCCCAGCACGGGGAAGATCGGCGTCATCAAGATCCTCTCCTCCAGCGGCGCCTACTGGCGCGGCGACCACCGCAACCCGATGCTCCAGCGCGTGTACGGCACGGCGTTCTTCGACAAGAAGGCGCTGGATGCGTACATGACGCGCATCGAGGAGGCGAAGAAGCGCGACCACCGCAAGCTGGGCAAGGAGCTGGATCTCTTCCACTTCCACCCGTATGCGCCGGGCGCGGCCTTCTGGACGCCCAAGGGCACCACGCTCTACCAGACGCTGTCGGACTGGATGCGCTCGCTCACGTCCGGTGACGGCTACGTGGAGATCAAGACGCCCCTGATGTTCAACAAGGGGCTGTGGGAGACCAGCGGCCACTGGGGCAAGTACAAGGAGAACATGTTCCTGGTGCTCGACAGCGAGTCCGGCGAGCACGACTTCTCCCTCAAGCCGATGAACTGCCCGTCGCACCACCTGTTCTACGGCTTCAAGAAGCACAGCTACCGCGACCTGCCCCTGCGCCTGCACACCCAGGACGTGCTGCACCGCAACGAGGCGGCCGGTTCCCTGGGCGGCCTCACCCGCGTGCGCCAGTTCGCGCAGGACGACGCGCACATCTACTGCACGGAGGCCCAGATCACCGACGAGGTGAAGCGCTTCGTGAAGCTGCTCGACCGCGTCTACAAGGCGGTGGGCCTCACCTACGCGGTGAAGCTGTCCACGCGCCCCGTGCAGCGCCTGGGGGATGACTCGCTCTGGGACCGCGCGGAGGCGGGCCTCACGGCCGCGCTGGAGTCGCTGGGCCTGGAGTACGAGCTGGCCCCGGGCGACGGCGCCTTCTACGGCCCGAAGATCGACTTCGCGGTGTCGGACAGCATTGGCCGGCGGTGGCAGTTGGGCACCATGCAGTTGGACTACCTGGCCCCGGAGCGCTTCGACCTGACGTACGTGGGCGAGGACAACGCCCCGCACCGCCCCGTGGTCCTCCACCGCGCCATCTTCGGCTCCTTCGAGCGCTTCACCGCCATCCTCATCGAGCACTTCGCCGGCGCGTTCCCGGCGTGGCTCGCCCCGGTGCAGGCGACGCTCGTGTACGTGGCGGACCGTCAACTGGACTACGCCCGCAAGGTGCGTGACGACCTGCGCGCCAAGGGCTACCGGGTGGAGCTGGACGAGCGCGGCATCACGCTCAACGCGAAGATCCGCGAGGCCCAGCTCCAGAAGATCCCCTTCACCCTCGTCGTGGGTGACAACGAGGTGGAAGCCGGCGCCGTGTCCCCCCGTCGCTACGGCGGTGAGGACCTCAAGTCGATGAAGCTCGCCGACTTCGAGGCGCTGCTGGCGAAGGAAGCGGCCCTGCCCTGACTCGGGGTAGGGATTTGTAGGGACGGGTAGTGCGAGGGGCGGCGGAGGTTTCAGCGGTCGCTGTAGGAAACGCTACCCCCAACGCCCTGAAAGAGTGATAGACGCTTCCGCTCAAAGCGTCCGCGAACCGTGTGTCGTGGACCGCCGTCAGCCGCGATGGCTGCCGTGCCGACAGGAAGCAGAAGGAAGGATTGGGACCATGCCCAAGTTGAAGACCCGAAGTGGCGCGAAGAAGCGCTTCCAGGTGAAGAAGAGCGGCCAGGTGAAGTTCGGCAAGGCCTTCAGCAAGCACCTGTTTACCTTCTCCAAGTCGCCCAAGCAGAAGCGCGGCAACCGGGGTACCGGTCACCTGCGCGACATGGACGCGAAGAAGGTCATCAAGGAGCTGTTCCCCTACGGGGCCTGAGTTTTTCCTCGGGCTTGGACCATCCGTGAGTCCTGGCGGAGCGGCGTGAGGCCGGCACCCCAGGGTCACCTTCAAGAAGTCAGGAGTGTGTCATGCGCGTCAAAAAGGGATTCAAGGCTCGTCGTCGTCGTAATCGCATTCTCAAGCTGGCCAAGGGTTTCCGCGGCCGCCGCAAGAATTGCTACAAGCGCGCCAACCAGGCCGTCGAGCGCGCCCTGGACTACGCCACCCGCGACCGCGCGGTGCGCAAGCGCAACTTCCGTTCGCTGTGGATCGTCCGCATCAACGCGGCGGCGCGCACGGTGGGCCTGTCCTACTCGAAGCTGATCGCCGGGCTGGCGAAGGCGAAGATCGGCCTGGACCGCAAGGTCCTGTCCGACATGGCCATCGCGGACCCTGCGGGCTTTGCCGCCGTCGCCAACATCGCGAAGGCAGCCTGAGACCCGGCCGGCTCCTGAAGCCGGCCCCCTGAAGACAAACGGGCTGCCTCCAACACGGGGGCGGCCCTCTTTTTTTGCCCGGCGTCGGATGGCGCCCGGGGCGCGTAACGGAAGGCGGAAAGAGGACCATGCGAGACCGGTTGCAGGCGTTGGCGGACGCGGCGCGCCAGGAGATCGCGGGCGTGTCGGAGCCCTCGCAGGTGGAGGCGCTGCGCATCCGCTACCTGGGCAAGAAGGGCGAGCTGTCCGCCATCCTGGGCGGCATGGGCAAGCTGCCCCCGGAGGAGCGGAAGGCGCTGGGCGAGGTGGCCAACACCGTCAAGGCGGAGCTGGAGCAGTTGCTCGCGGACGCCGTGCGCCGCGCCGAGGACGCGGCGATGGAGGCCCAGCTCAAGGGCCCCAGGCTGGACGTGTCACTGCCGGGCCGCGCGGTGCTGCCCGGTGGACGGCACCCGGTGTCGCGCACGATGGAGGACATCGTCCGCACGTTCGCGCGGCTGGGGTTCGAAGTGGCCGTCGGGCCGGAGATTGAACTCGACTACTTCAACTTCGAGGCGCTGAACCTGCCCAAGGATCACCCCGCGCGGGACATGCAGGACACGTTCTACGTGGACGAGCCCACGCTGGGCCACGCGAAGAAGGCGGACAGCCCTTCGCTGTTGCGCACGCACACGTCGCCGGTGCAGGTGCGGCACATGCTGGCGCGCAAGCCGCCCATCCGCGCGGTGATGCCGGGCCGGGTGTACCGGCGCGATTCGGACATCACGCACACGCCGATGTTCCACCAGGTGGAAGGCCTGCTGGTGGACAAGGACGTGAGCTTCGCGGAGCTGAAGGGGACGCTGGACGCGTTCGTCCGGGCCTTCTTCGGTTCGGACACGCGCACGCGCTTCCGCCCGTCGTTCTTCCCCTTCACCGAGCCGTCGGCGGAGGTGGACGTCACCTGTGCGTCGTGCGGTGGCAAGGGCTGCCGCGTCTGCAAGCAGACGGGGTGGTTGGAGGTGCTGGGCAGCGGCATGGTGCATCCGAACGTCTTCACCGCGGCGGGCTACGACCCGAAGGAGGTGACGGGCTACGCGTTCGGCATGGGCGTGGAGCGCCTGGCCATGCTGCGCTACGGCATCGACGACCTGCGGATGATGTTCGAGAACGACGCACGCTTCCTCGCGCAGTTCTGATTCCAGCCGGATGGGCAAGAGGGTGGACCTGTGAAGATTTCGGTGAAGTGGCTGGGTGATTACGTGGCGCTGCCGCCGTCGGTGGACGAGCTGGCGCGCAAGCTGACCGCGGCGGGGCTGGAGATCGAAGGGGTGGAGCGCCCCGGCGAGGGCCTGCGCGGCGTGGTGGTGGCGCAGATCCGCGAGTCGGTGCAGCACCCCAACGCGGACAAGCTGTCCGTCACGCAGGTGGACATCGGCGGGTCGGCGCTGTTCCAGGTGGTGTGCGGCGCGAAGAACTTCAAGGTCGGCGACAAGGTGCCGCTGGCCACGGTGGGCGCGAAGCTGCCCAACGGCATGGAAATCAAGCAGGCCGCGCTCCGGGGCGTGGACAGCTTCGGCATGCTCTGCTCCGCGAAGGAGCTGGGCATCACCGAGGACTCGGCGGGCCTGCTGATCCTTCCCGCGGACACGAAGCTGGGCGTGCCCATCGCGGAGGCGCTGGGGCTGGATGACTCGGTGCTGGAGGTGAACGTCACGCCGAACCGGCCGGACGCGCTCTCCCACCTGGGCGTGGCGCGCGAGGTGGGCGTGGTGACGGGCGCGGCGCTCAAGGTGCCCGAGCCGAAGCCCGCGGAGTCCGGCAGGCCGGTGGCGGAGCTGGTGAAGGTGCGCATCGACGCGGCGGACCGGTGTCCTCGCTACGCGGCGCGCGTGGTGGAGAACGTCACCGTCCAGCCGTCGCCGCAGTGGATGCAGGACCGGCTGAAGGCGTGCGGCGTGCGCGCCATCAACAACGTGGTGGACGTCACCAACTTCGCGCTCCTGGAGTACGGACAGCCGCTGCACGCGTTCGACCTGGAGAAGGTGGCGGGCCAGGAGATCGTCGTGCGCACCGCGAAGGCGGGCGAGAAGCTGCGCACGCTGGATGACAAGGAGCGCACGCTGGACGCGGACGACCTGGTCATCGCGGACAGGGACCGCGCGCAGGCGCTGGCGGGCGTGATGGGCGGCGGGGACAGCGAGGTGACGCAAGGCACGAAGCGCATCGTCATCGAGTCCGCGCACTTCGTGGGCTCCGGTGTGCGCCGGTCGGCGAAGCGGTACGCACTGCACACGGAGGCGTCGCACCGCTTCGAGCGCGGGGCGGACCTGGACGCGGTGCTGCCGGCGTTGGACCGGGCCGCGCAGCTCATCGCGGAGCTGTCGGGCGGCACGGTGGCGCCGGGACGGGTGGACGTGCAGCCCTCGCCGAAGCCGCCGCGTCGGGTGACGCTGCGCTACGGGCAGGTGGAGAAGGTGCTGGGGGTAGTGGTGCCGGAGGCGGAGTGCCGGCGGATCCTCGGGGCGCTGGGGTTCAAGAACGTGGAGGACGGCGCAGGGCAGACGACGTTCGAGGTGCCCCGGGCGCGCGTGGACGTGGAGCGCGAGGAGGACCTGATGGAGGAGGTCGCCCGCGTCTTCGGCTACGACAACATCCCGGCCCGGCTGCCGCGCGGCCTGGACACCCTGGCGCCGGAGCCTGCGCAGATGGAGGCCGAGCGTCGGCTTCGCCACTCGCTGGGCGGGGTGGGGCTGAACGAGGTGGTGAACTACTCGTTCGTGGCGCCGAAGTCGCTGGAGGTGCTGGGCGGGAAGGAAGCGCCCATCGCGCTGATGAACCCGCTGAGCGTCGAGCAGTCGGTGATGCGCACCAGCCTCTTGCCGGGCCTGTTGGAGAACCTGTCGCGCAGCGTGCGCCACCAGGTGGAGACGGTGGGCCTCTACGAGACGGGCCGGGCGTACTTCCGGGACGCGCAGGGCGGGCAGGGGATGAAGCCCGCGTCCCGCGAGGTGCCGCGCGTGGCGGGCCTGGTGTGGGGCGTCCGGGGCGGCCGGAGCTGGACGCAGAAGGACGCGCGCGTGGACTTCTACGACGCGAAGGGTGCGGTGGAAGCGCTGCTGCACGCGTTGCACGTGGAGGGCGCGACGTTCGCGCCGGCCGAGCCTCCGGCGTACCACCCGCGCAGCAGCGCGCAGGTGGCGCTGGCGGATGGGACGGTGCTGGGTCACGTGGGCGAGGTGCACCCCCGGGTGACGAAGGCGCTGGGGCTGCCGGAGGGCGTGTTCGTGTTCGAACTGGACACGGAGCCGCTGTACGCGGCGGCGCGGCTTGTGCCGCAGGCGGCGGGGCTGCCGAAGTACCCGGCGGTGCTGCGCGACCTGGCCGTGGTGGTGCCGGTGGAGCTGCGCAACGAGGAGGTCCGCCAGGTCATCCTGGAGGTGGGTGCGCCGCTGGTGGAGGACGCGTTGGTGTTCGACGTGTACACGGGCAAGCCCATCCCCGAGGGGAAGAAGAACCTGGCGTACGCCCTGAGGTATCGCTCGGCCGAGCGGACGCTGACCGACGTGGAGGTCACGACGGCGCACCAGCGCATCATCACCGAGGTGAACCAGCGGCTGGGGGCGGCCCTGCGCGCCTGAATTCCTGAGTGAAGTCAGGACGTTGACACGGTTCGGGGAAGGCTGACACCATGCCCCGCGTTCACCGGCCAGCACGGGTGCCAGAGGACTCGCATGACGAAAGCGGACATCATCGAGGGGGTCTACGAGAAGGTCGGCTTCTCGAAGAAGGAGTCGGCGGAGATCGTCGAGCTCGTGTTCGACACCGTGAAGGAGACCCTGGAGCGCGGGGACAAGATCAAGATCTCCGGGTTCGGAAACTTCCAGGTGCGCCAGAAGAAGGCGCGCGTGGGGCGCAATCCGCAGACGGGCAAGGAGATCGAGATCAGCGCGCGTCGGGTGCTGACCTTCCGGCCGAGCCAGGTGCTCAAGAGCGCGTTGAACGGCGAGGCCCCTCCGGAGAACCACGCGGAGATCGACGCCCAGGAAGAAGCGGCGGCGGACGCGGCGGAAGCCCGGGGCGAGGACTTCGACGAGGGAATGGAAGAAGGCGACGAGTAAGTTTTCCCACGGAGCCCTTCACCTCGCGCTTGACCCAGGAGTTCGGCGAGGGCATAAGGGCGCACCGTTTCACGACGGCGGTTTTCGGGGCGTAGCGCAGCCTGGTAGCGCACTTGCTTGGGGTGCAAGTGGTCGCAGGTTCAAATCCTGTCGCCCCGACCAAATGAAGGCCCTGGAGTTTCCGGTGCAAGCCGGTGACTCCAGGGCCTTTAGTTTTTCTGGGGCTCCCGGACATAAGCTGGGTGCATTCACGGCGTCGTACGCCCGTGGTGCTCGGGCACACGCTCGTTCAGGCGGAGGCAGGCTCACAATCAGCTCCGTTCTTCGGCGTGTCGCCACCACGGTCCGGATGGCTGCCACGAAGCCTGCGGTGGCACCTCCCGCGCCGCTCGCGCCCTCTACCGCTCTGCCCTATTCTCAGGATGGCTTGGCTGGCGACCGCGGCTGACGCCCTTGGACCACAGCGGCTATAGGAAGGGCGTCATCGGCCGCAGCTCTCGCGAGTGTGGCTTCCGACGTGACCCGGGTGGCCAGCACGGAATCTGAGGGCCCGAAGTTCAGGTAGGTCCATAAAGCAAAGGCCTCGGACGTATAAAGCGAGGAGTGAGGTGACGGAAGCGATGGCCAAGTATGCACGCACGTCGGCAACGAATGAATGGGCCGAACGGCCCGAGCAGGAAGTCGTGTGCGTGGATCTTTTCTGTGGTGCCGGCGGGCTGACTCACGGGCTCATCAATGCCGGCGTGCACGTCGTCGCGGGCGTCGATTTCGATAAGGCCTGTGAGCACCCATACACGGCCAACCACGAGGGAGTCGCATTCTATAAGTACGACGTCGCGAAGCTGGAGGCGTCGGAGGTCACCAAGTGGTTCGGCAACGCCTCGGTTCGAGTCCTCGCTGGCTGCGCGCCGTGTCAGCCGTTCTCCAGCTATTCGCAGCGCTACGACACCGTCGGGACTGAGCGTTGGGGGTTGCTCAACCACTTCGCGCGCCTCATCAAAGAGGTCCAACCTGACATCGTCACGATGGAAAACGTCCCCACTGTGACGAAACACCAAGTGTTCGAAGACTTCATTAAGACGTTGAGGAGCTTGGGCTATGTGATCTGGTTCAATGTCATTGACTGCTCCAAGTATGGTCTCCCTCAGCGCCGCCGCCGTACCGTCCTCCTTGCGTCGTTGCATGGCGAGATCAAACTTCGTGCCCCCGATGTATCGGCTGGCAAGACGGTCGAGGATGTTTTGAAGGGCCTCCCCGTTCTCAGGCACGGCGGCAGCAACAAAGATGACCCGCTGCATACTTCGTCGAGCCTGTCGCCGCTGAATTATGAGCGGATCATGGCTTCGACGCCTGGGGGCACGTGGCGAGAGTGGCCGAAACGCCTCATCGCCCAATGCCACCTCAAGAAAACGGGCGAGACCTATCCAGGCGTCTATGGTCGCATGAAGTGGGAGGAGCCAGCGCCGACCCTCACGACGCAATTCTACGGCTTCGGCAACGGCCGCTTCGGACATCCCTCGCAAGCGCGAGGCCTCTCTCTCCGTGAGGGCGCCATTCTCCAAGGCTTCCCGCAAGACTACTCTTTTGTCCCCAAGGGCGACCCCATCCAGTTTAAGGTACTCGGCCGTCTCATCGGCAACGCGGTGCCGGTGGATCTTGGACGCGTCATTGGCGAGAGCATCATTGCGCACGTCAATCAGCACGTCGGTCAGTATCCATCTCTGACCAATCAACGAGGAGGGCGGAATGGCCGCGATCACACGGGCGGTACCGTCGTCGCCTGAAGCGAGCCGCCGCATGCAGCGTGTTCGGCAGAAGAACACGTCTGCAGAGTCGAAGCTACGCCGCGAACTCCACGCTTGTGGTCTCCGCTATCGCATCCACGTCCCGGTCTTGACCAAACCGCGTAGGGTTGCAGATGTTGCGTTTGGTGGGCCACGTGTCGCCGTCTTCGTCGACGGCTGCTTCTGGCATGGCTGTCCTGAACACGCAACGTGGCCTAGAGCGTCGAACAGGTTAGGTCACGCCGCGAGCTGGTAGCGCGCTGCGACCTCAAGGTTTTGGACGACCGCGAGTCGCCTGAGGTCAAAGAGGTTGCGGCGCGTGCCTCGATAACGGGCCTTTGG
>NZ_RAVZ01000213.1 GCF_003611635.1 Corallococcus terminator
GCCCCCACCACCGCCCGGGATGGCGCACTGCTCGTTGGCGAGCGAGGAGCGGATGATCAGCGTCTTGGATGCGAGCATCGCGCCGTCCGCCATGCGCTGGGTCGCGAACAGGTAGTTGCCCACGCTCTCCGCGGAGACGACGTTGTCGTTCGCGTTGGTCGTGTCCCGGGCACCGCGCGTGTTGTAGAGCGGCTGGTGGTTGACGATGTCGTCGTTGAGCGTGTCGTCGAAGAAGAGCTGCGAGGTGACGAACTCCTGGCCGCCCACGCGCACGGTGAAGTGGATGTGGATGGTGCGGCTGCTGTACCAACCGGGGAAGCACGTGTCGAAGTCCGCCCGCCCGCTGGCATCCGTGGTCTGCACGCCGCGGAACCACCGCGCCGCGCGGGCCACTTCATCGCCGGAGGTGCAGAAGTCGCTGGCGTCCTCGCCGGAGTAGAGCCCTTCGGGCGCGGCGTGCCAGATGTCCACCGTGGCGTTGGGGATGGGCTTGCACGTCTCGTCGACGATGAGGAAGGCCAGTCGCACGGGCAGGCCGTCGTGTCCTTCGCTGATGTCCTTGCGATCCACCGTGGTCGCGTAGCAGGGGCCCAGCGTGGATTCGCAGGTGAGCGCGCACACGGTGCCGAGGCCGGCGGCGAACGGATCCGGGTAGCTGGACGCGGCCGTCATCGCCGCGGTGCCACCGGTGGCCCACACGCCGGGGTCGGTGACGCCGCCGTCGGTGTCGGTGCCGCCGGTCGGGTCGTCCGTCTCACTGCCACCGCAGGCCATGAGCAGCTTGCCGATGGGAACCGCGGCCAGGGTCAGGCCGATGCCGCGCAGCATGCCTCGACGGGTGAGGGCCTTGGGGGGAAGGTCCTGGGGGTTTTCGCTCTTCATCCGGTGGTTCCTCCGGGAGCTGGGGAGCCGGGAGCGGCGGGGGTGCCACTCACGGGACCGTCCGGGGCTGACCGGACGGCGAACCGGGTTATCGCGGGAAGATCTTAAGCAACCCTTACGCGCGGGGAGCGCGCCTCAGGAAAAGCGCACCACGAAGGCCGCGAGCAGGTGACCCACCGCCTGGCCCTCCGCTGTCGAACGCGGACCGCCCTCGGTGAGCTTCGCGCCCAGCTCCTCCAGCGCGGGCTTCATGTCCTCGAACGCGCGGGCCGCGGCGTCGGCGTTGTCGAAGAAGCGCGGGTGCCGCAGCCAGCCCGCGATGCCGCAGGTGATGGAGTGGAAGGAGCGCGCCTCATCCGCTTCGTAGGTGAGGCGCAGGTTGCCGCGATAGCCCTCGTCGCGCACCACGATGCCGCCCTGGCTGCCTTCGCCCCCGAGCGTCGAGCCCGACGCGTATTCGCTCCAGCCCGTGTCCTGGTCCATGCCTCCACCCTTAGCACCGCGCGCGTGCTCATGGGCGGAGTGTCGGGGAAGCGCCGCGCTGTTCCGCGAGGCTCCGGACAGGAAGGACAGGGGGCCGCGCAGCGCGCCCTGCGTTCCGGTTGTCGCCTCCCAGGCACCGCCCCAGCTTTGAGTTGGGCTTCAGTGGGGGGCCGCCTTCATGTCCGTCGAATCGTTCCATGAACCGCGTTACTCCGAGGAGATCGTCCCCTTCCTCGCGGGCGACGGTCGCGCGCTGCACCTGGTGCACCTGCGCGGCCCGGAGGAGGCGATCAAGGGACCGGTGGTGCTGGTGCACGGCGCTGGCGTGCGCGGGAACATCTTCCGCGCCCCCGTCCGCCAGACGGTGGTGGATGCGCTCATCGACGATGGCTACGACGTGTGGCTTGAGAACTGGCGCGCGAGCATGGACGTGGAGCCTGTCGAGTGGACGCTGGATCAGGCCGCCGTCCTGGACCACCCGGCCGCCGTCCACACCGTGCTGGAGAAGACGGGGCACGACACCCTCAAGGCCGTCATCCACTGCCAGGGGTCCACCAGCTTCATGATGGCCGCGATGGCGGGATTGCTGCCGGAGGTGGACGTCATCATCAGCAACGCGGTGTCGCTGCACCCGGTGGTGCCCCCGTCCGCGAAGGTGAAGCTGAGATACGCCGTTCCGCTGGTCTCCCACCTGACGCCGTACCTGGATCCACAGTGGGCCTTCGGCGGTCCCACGCGCACGGCCCGGGCGCTGACGCGCGTGGTGCAGGCGACGCATCACGAATGCGACAACCTCGTCTGTCGCTGGACGAGCTTCACCTACGGCACGGGCTTCCCGGTGCTGTGGCGTCACGAAAACCTGAACGCCCGCACGCACGACTGGCTCCAGCACGAGTTCGGCCCGGTGCCCTTCAGCTTCTTCAAGCAGATGGAGACGTGCGTGCGCGCCGGGCACCTGGTGCCGGTGGAGCACTTCAGCGCGCTGCCGGAGGACCTGGGCGTGGGCGAGCCCCAGACGGACGCGCGCTTCGTCTTCCTGGCGGGGACGGAGAACCGCTGCTTCCTCGCGGAGAGCCAGCGCCGCAGCTTCGAATACATGGACCGCTTCCAACCGGGCCGGCACGCGCTGCACCTGTTGCCCGGCTACGGCCACCTGGACGTCTTCATGGGCAAGTACGCGGCCCGGGACGTCTTCCCCCTCCTCCTCGCCGAGCTGGATCGCCCGGTGTGACGAAAGGCCTGCCATGTTCCTTCCCAGACGCATCCAGCGGCAGTCGGGTCGCTACTCGCGGGTGGACGACATCCCGTACGCGCTGCCGGTGAATTCACAGGGGTCCCCGGCCCTGATGGCCGCCTTCACGGTGGACGCGCGGCGCGTGGCGGCCCTGCTGCCCGGCAACGAACTGCATCCGCTGCGCGTGTCGAGGGACAAGGGCGTGCTGCTCATCTCCGTCATCGACTACAAGAAGACGGACATCGGCGCGTACATCGAATTCAGCATCGCGCTGGCGTGCACGCACGGGCGCAGGCCCGCGCCGCCGCTGGTGCCGCTGCTGTTCCCCAAGCGCTTCGGCGTGGGGCAGTACGTGGTGGACCTGCCCGTGAACACGGAGGTGTCCGTGAAGGGCGGCAAGGGCATCTGGGGCATGCCCAAGCACCTGGCGCGGCTGGACTTCAAGCAGGAGGACGGGTCGGTCAGCAGCCGCTACGCGGAAGGGGGGCAGGAGGCGGTGCGCGTGCGCATCGAACGGCCGGCGCACGCGTGGCTGCCCATCCGGACGTCGGCGGTGAACTACTGCGCGTTCCGGGGCATGTTGATGAAGTCGTCCATCTACTTCCGGGGCCGGTTCGGCTTCCGCATTGGCCGCAAGGCCTGGGCCACGCTGGAGCTGGGAGACCACCCGCGCGTGCAGGCGCTGAGGGAGTTGAGCATCTCCCCGCGCGCGTTCTTCACCGGGTTCTTCCCGTCGTCGAGCGGCGTGCTGGATGACCACTTCGAGGCGTGGTTCCTCACCCAGCCCACGCTGCCCATGGACACGTATCCGGAAGGGTTGGAGAGCGTCGTGGACCTGGGACAGGACCAGACGCCGATGCCGCCTCCGGATGGGGCCGGCATGCCGACCCGGAGCATCTCCGAGAACACGCAGGGCGTCTGGCCATGAAGCGCGGCGACCTCCTCCACCTCGGGAACGCGTGCCTGCTGTTCCTGTGCGTGTCCATGTACCTGGGCACGGGGTGGTCGCTCATCCTCTTTACGTTCCCCATCGCGCCCCAGCTCACGGTGGACAACTACTACCTCCAGTTCGTGCCGCAGGTGCAGGCGGCCACGCGCTTCTTCACCGGCATGACGCTGGTGATGTTGCTGTCGGCGGTGGGGCTGGCGTGGCGGGAGCGGCGGACGGCGCTGCGGTGGTATCCGCTGATGGTGCTGCTGGTTGTGGTGGTGGCCACGCTGCTCACGCGCATCTTCATCTTCCCGTACAACGACGAGATGGCGGCCGGCATCACGTCGCCTGAAAGGCTGACGGAGGTGCTGGGGGCGTGGATGCGGATGAACCGCATCCGCGTGGGGCTGTGGACGGTGCAGTGGCTGTCCATGCTGGGCTACTTCGTGCACCGCGTGTTGCGCGCCGAACATCCGGCGGGCCTCCGGTTGCCGCGCTACGGGCTGTCCATCCCAACGCACCGGGAGCGCCACGCATGAGCTCGGGCCTGTCCAGGCGGCTGGAGCGTCTGTCCCGCACCCACGGTCGTGGGTGGCGCTGGGCGCTCGCGGCCATCGGGTGGATCACCGTCGTGTCTGGCGCGGTGCAGATGTTCCTGCCCGGAACGGAGCTGCGCCTGATGCAGGCGGATGCGTCCGCCGCGCCCGCGCACTTCTTCCGCATCGTGGGAATGTTCATGCTGCTGTTCGGCGGCCTGCTGCTGCACGGCCTGCACGAGCCCCGAGCCAACCCGGCGGCCTTCCTGTGGTCGGGGCTCCAGAAGGTCGGTGCGTGCCTGATGGTCTCGGTGGCGGTGGGGCGCGGACTGCTGTCGCCGCTGTCGTTGTTCGTGGCGGGGTTCGATGCCCTGTCGGCCGCGCTGGTGCTCGGGTTCTACGTGACGCTGCGCCAGCGCGAGCAGGTCATCTCCGTGCTCAAGCCGCAGCCCGAGGTGGAACCGGGCGAGGAGGGGGGCCGTTCCGCGTCGTCCACGCTGAGCGTGACGGGCAGGGCCGGGCCGCGCAGGCGTTCGCCCATCGAGCGGTGGATGAGGGCGGGGATGGATGTGCCCGTGCGCTCGCCGGGCATGCCGGTCTTGAAGCCGGTCGCGGGTTCGTTGTCCGAACTGCGTGAGAGCGGGCCGGAGCCATCCTCCGCGAGTTCACCCGATGCACCGAACGGGGAGGGCGGATCCGAACCCTCGCCCGTGCTTCAGGATGCCCCGACCGCGACGGAGCCAGGGCAGGGGGTGCAACCCCGACGCTCGCTCGTCCTCGCGGGCGGCGGCATGCGCGTCGCGTGGCAGGCGGGGGTGCTGCGCGCGTTGACGGACGCGGGCATGACCTTCGAGCACGCGGACGGCACGTCAGGCGGAATCATCACCCTGGCCATGTGGCTGTCCGGCCTGTCTCCCGCCGAGATGTGCGAGCGGTGGCGGACCCTGCGCGTGAAGGACTTCGTGTCCCTCATGCCGCTGGACGCCTACGCGCGTCCCTTGAAGCTCGAAGCGCTGGGGGACGCGGACGGCATCATCGAGCGCGTCTTTCCGCACCTGGGCATCGACGTGGACGCCGTGCGCGCGAACCGCGAGCGCGTGGGCACCTTCAACGTCTGCGACTTCGCCCGGAAGACGAACGAGGCCATCGCCCACACCGACGTGGATCGCGACCTGCTGGTGGCCGGCATCTCCCTGCCGCTCTTCATGCCGCCCGTGCAGAAGGAGGGCCACCTCTACCTGGACTCGGTGTGGATCCAGGACGCCAACGTGATGGAGGCCGTGCACCGTGGAGCGGACGAAGTGTGGGTCGTCTGGTGCATTGGCAATACGCCTTCGTACGGCGCGGGGTTCTTCCGCCAGTACGTCCACATGATCGAGCTGAGCGCGAACGGCGCGCTCTTCGCCCAGTTGGAGCAGGTGCGCGAACTCAACGAGCGCATCCTCGCGGGCGAAATGGTGCCGGGACACCCCCGGCCCATCACCGTCCACCTCATCAAGCCGGAGCGTCCCCTGCCGTTGGATCCGGACTTCTACGCGGGGCATGTCACCGCTGCGTCCCTCATCGACCAGGGCTACTCGGACGCCAGCCGCTATCTGCGCGTCGCGGACCCCCGGGGCCTTCCCCTCACGCCGGAGATCACCCAGATGACCGAATCCGCTCCTGAACTGACCTTCCGCGAGACCATGTCCGGGCCCCTGGCGCTGGGCACCACCGACCCCGAAGCCGGTGCCCACGATGGACGCTCCACGCTCTTCACCATGCACTGCACCATCAGCATCGACGACATGGACGCGTTCATCCGCGACAGGTCCCACGCCGCCCGGCTGGTGGCCCACATCCAGTATCCGCCCGGCTCGTTTCCGCGCAGTCCGCACGACATGCGCCGCAACTTCTGGGACCCGAGAATGGGCCTGCACGGCCTCTTCAACCTGTGGTCGTTCAAGGGGCTGGGCGGGGTGGTGTCCTCGGGCCTGGGCGGCGGTTCGCTCATCTACGCCAACGTGCTTCTGCGCAAGGACGAGCGGACCTTCATCCACGAGGATCCACGCAACGGAGGCTATGAGGACTGGCCCGTCACCCGCGAGGACCTGGAGACGCACTACGACGCCGTGGAGCGGATGATGAAGGCGCAGCGCTATCCGTTGGAGCACGCGCCCTATTCCTCCACCGCGAAGACTCAGGCGATGCGGCTCGCCGCCCAACGCCTGGGCCGCGCCGCCGACTGGCAGTTGCCTCCGCTGGCGGTGACGTTCGGAAACCCCGGCGAGGTGCCCGTGCCGGGCGAGCCCATCCGCGAAGAGCACCCCAACCTCCACGGCCGCACGCGCACCACCTGTCACCTCTGCGGTGAGTGCGACATCGGTTGCAACACCGGCAGCAAGAACACGCTCGACTACACGTACCTCTCCGCGGCGAAGCGCGCCGGGGCGGAGCTGCGCACGCGCGCGGAGGTGACGGAGTTCTGGCCCGCCGACGGCGGGGGCTACGTCGTGCAGTACCTGGATCACCACGACGTCGCGGAGGAGACGCCGCGCGAAGGGCCCCAGTGGATGCAGCCCCGCACCACCGTGACGGCCGAGCGGCTGGTGCTGGCGGCAGGCACGTTCGGCACGACGTACCTGCTCTTGAAGAACCGGCGGCGCTTCCCCGCGCTCAGCGACCAACTGGGCTCGCGCTTCTGCGGCAACGGGGATCTGCTGGGCTTCATGCGGCAGTGTCGTGACAGCAGCACGGGCAAGGCGCTGCCGCGCATCCTGGATGGCGGGCACGGCCCGGTCATCACCAGCGCGCTCCACTTCCGGGGCGCGGAGGAGGGCGGCACCGGCCGGGGCTACTACATCGAGGACGCGGGCTTCCCGGAGTTCGTCAACTGGCTCTACGAAGGCGCGCACCAGGTGCCGCTGCTGAAGCGCGGACTGCGACTGGGCTGGCGCCTGGTGCGCGGTTGGACGGGCCTCACGCGCGACTCGGACGTGGGCGAGGAGATCGCGGAGCTGATGGGCGACTGCCTGGGCTCCGCCACGTCGCTGCCGCTGCTGGGCATGGGGCGCGACACCCCGAACGGGCACATGCGCCTGACGGATGACGGGATGCTGGACATCGACTGGAAGCTCAGCGGTTCGAAGGCGTATTTCGACCGCGTGCGCCAGTCGATGGCGGACATCGCCAAGGCGCTCGAAGGCAAGCTGGTGCAGAACCCGCTCAGCTACGTGAGCCGGGTCATCACCGTGCACCCGCTGGGCGGCTGCCCCATGGGGCGCGCACCCCGGACGGGCGTGGTGGATGCGATGGGCGAGGCCTTCGGGCACCCGGGCCTGTACGTGGCGGACGGCGCGATGATGCCGGGGCCCACCGGGCCCAACCCGAGCCTCACCATCGCCGCGTTCGCGGACCGCTTCGCGGATCACCTCATCGACGACCATTTCCGCAGCGCGCCCGTCCACGGGTGGCACCGGACCGAGGAGGAGGCATGGCCGTCCGCGCCACCGACGTGAGCCACGGCCCCGGCCTGCTTCCGCCCCGGACCCGGGAGCGGCGCCGCGGGCTGCACACGCCGCGGGAAACGCCCCCGGCCAAGCCGATGGTGTCCTGGTACGACCCGGAAGTGCTCGCGAAGACGGGCCTGAAGGCGCTCCTGTCGGCCACCATCGGACAGCAGGCGGACCGGCGGTTGCTGGACGCGGTGGCGCGCCCGCAGCCGTTGGCGTTCGACTACTCTGTGGACAGCGACGGTGAGGCCCGCGAGGAGCTGTGGCTGGACTACGTCTCCGACCTGGGCGACGGCTGGAACTCCACCTACGCGGTGGCGTCGGCCGTGATGGCGCCGACGCTGGACCTGGCGGATGCGACCGGGAAGGTGCACCCCACGGAGGGCGGCGACGTGCTCGTGTTCGGTGGGGATGAGGTGTACCCGACCGCGAGCGTGGAGGAGTACCAGGCGCGCACGGTGGTCCCGTACGCGGCCGCGCTGAACCGCCGCCGCCACCGGCCGCACCTGTTCGCGGTGCCGGGCAACCACGACTGGTATGACGGACTGGTGTCGTTCACGCGCCTGTTCTGCCAGGGCCGGCGCTCCGACGGCTGGCACACGCGGCAGCGGCGCAGCTACTTCGCGCTGAAGCTGCCGCACGGCTGGTGGCTGTTGGGCACGGACATGCAACTGGAGTCCGACCTGGATGCCTTCCAGGTGGAGTTCTTCCAGAAGGTGGCCGCGCAGATGGACCGCGAGGACCGCATCATCCTCTGCAACGCGGAGCCGGCGTGGATCAAACAGCAGGTGAAGCCCCGCGCGGGCCGCGGCTTCCTGGACCACAACATCGACTTCCTGGAGCAGAAGATTCTGGGCAAGCGGGTGAGCGTGTTCCTCGCGGGGGACCTGCACCACTACCGCCGGCATGAGAACGCGGAAGGGCGCCAGAAGATCGTCGCGGGTGGGGGAGGGGCCTTCCTGCACCCCACGCACCTGCCCCGGGTGGACACGCGGCCGGGCGGCTTCGTGTTGAAGCAGTGCTATCCGTCCCAGGAGACGTCCCGGCGGCTGACCTGGCGCAACCTGCTGTTCACCGCCATCAACCCCTGGTTCGCCGCGTTCATGGGCGGCGTGTACGCACTGCTGGGGTGGGGCGTGGCCGCGAACCTCAATGAAGGCGCCGTGGCCGCGCCACCCCTGCGCGAAGTGCTCAACGCCGCGCTGCAGAGCACGGGCTCGCTGCTGCTCGCCGCGGGCACGCTGGTGGGCACCATCGCGTTCGCGGACGACCGCAGGGGGCGGCGCTGGCGGCAGGTCGCCGGAGGCGTGCACGGGGCCGTGCATCTGGTCCTCGCGTTGCTGCTCACCTGGGGCGTGTCCTCCATCGCCGCGCCCCTGGCGGGTGGGCTGCAATGGAGTCTGGGGCGCGACTTCCTGAGCGGGCTGCTGCTCTTTGGCGGGGGCGCGCTGGTGGGCCCCCTGGTGGTGGGCCTGTACCTGCTGCTGTCGCTCAACGTGTTCTCGTGTCACCCCAACGAGGCCTTCTCCTCGCTGTCCATTCCGGACTGGAAGAACTTCCTGCGGCTCCACTTCGACAAGGACGGACAACTGACGGTGTTCCCGGTGGGCCTGCGCCGGGTGCCGCGCCGGTGGCAGCGAGGGCGCTCTCCCGAGGAGCCGGTCTGGGTGCCGGACCCCGACGACCACCGGGCCACGCCCCCCGCGCTCATCGAGCCGCCCATCGTCATTGGCCGCTCGAAGGCGCCACCGCTGACGTTGGACACCGGTCAATCCGAACCCGCCTTCGTGACGCCGGACGAACAGGTTCTGGCCGGTCCGGTTTGAGTGGCGCGCGCCGAAGTCCTACGCTGGGCGGTCATGAAGGCGATGATCCTGTCCCTGCTGCTCCTCGGTGCCGCGCCGCCCGGTGCCGCGCCGTCGTCCCTTCCTCCTGAGGCGCTGGGCGCGCCCCCGCTCGTGGATGCATCGCCCACGGCATGGGCGTGCACCATCGACACGCTGCGCGCCGGCAAGGAGTGCGTCTTCGAAGCGGAGTTGCCGCCACCCGGCGCGCCCAACGCCAGCGTGGAGAACGCCAACATCCAACTGCTCAAGGACGCGTCGCGCGCCCTCTGTTCGGAGGCCATCAGCCACGCGCGGGATGGCGTGGCGGACCCCAAGCTCGTCGCCGTCTGCGAGGGCAAGTACGCCACCGTGGTGGGCCGCTGCGGGCTCGAGGGCAATACGTCGGTGGTGGACAAGAAGGGGCGCTTCTCGCCCGAGGCCCGCGCCTGCTACCGCGCGCTGTCCTCCGTGCTCCAGGACGTGCAGTTGATGGCCTCCGTGGCCTCCTCCTGCTGTGAGTGCGCCGCGCGCAGCCGCTGCCCCGGCGATGGCGAGGCCTGCTACGCGGACGTGTCGCGCCAGCAGGCCGGGCCCAACACGCTCGCGTGTCTGGACGAGCGCTGCCGTGACGCCTGCTCGATGATGCTGCCCCCGTCCGCGTCCATTCCGCGCCCGCCCCCGTCGCGCGTGAGCCCGGACACCGGCTCCGCGGCGCTGTAGTCCCAAGTCAGCAGTCCTTCCACAGGAGCCTCGCGCCATGCCCCGTCTTCCGATGCTGACCCTGCTGGGCGCGCTCGTCACCGGCTGCGGTGCCGCGCATTCACACGTGGCCCTGGAGGATCGTGCCCTCACGGACGCTCCGGCGCCCCTGCCTGCGCTGGTGCAGGCCCCGGCCCGTCCGCCCGCGGAGGACCCGGGGCCGTCGCCCCAGGACTCCCGCGCGTTCGCCGCTCGCTACCCCACGCCCGCCCTCTGCGAGGGCGCGGCCCGCAGGCTCCAGGGGACCTCGCGCGACGAGGCGTGGCTCGCGCTGAAGGTGTGCGCGGATTCGCCCGCCTTCACGCAACTGGGCGCGGTGCTGGGCAGTGCGTGGGCGGAGGACCTGCGCGTGCGGCCGGACGCCGCCAACCTCATCGCCCGGGTGGTGGCCCACCGGGGCGGCAGCGTGGATGGCGAGCTGCGCCTGCTGCACGCGCGCAAGGTGCCCATCTTCTCGCTCGCGTCCGCCATCGCGCAGCCGGACACCTACCGGGGCCGCTACGTGATGTTGCGCGCGCAGGTGGCGGACCAGCGCCTGGACGGGGAGCGCCCCACGCTGTGGCTGGTGGAGCAGGGCCTCCAGTCCGTGGGCTCCCACCGCGAGGTGGGGATGACGTTCCGCACGGACACCGTGTCGGAGACGTCCGGCGACCTGGGCGGGCGCACGGTGCTGACGGGTGAAGGACGGGTGGGGGGCTCGGTCGTCACGCGCGAGCGCACCTACCAGTCCACGACCGAGCCGACCTACGACAACATCTCCGATGAGACGGGTCGCGAGGCCCTGGGTCGGCTGGCGGCGGCGGATCCGTTCCTGGAGACGCGCCGCGACTACGTCATCCTCGCGCGCTTCGACGGCCTGCGCGTCACGTCCGGCATGACGAACGACGATGAGGACGAGGGTCCGAAGATCCCGGTGCTCACCATCGTGGGCTACCACCTGCCGCAGGCGCTCGCCGTCTACTAGCGCTTCGCCGGTGCCGGTGTCGTCGCCGTCGCGGTCAGGTCGCGCGACGGCGTGCCGGAGTAGATCTCCACGTCGGTGGCCACCCAGGTGCCCAGCCGCTCGCCGTAGGTGGTGTGCACCATCACGCCTTCGCGAAGCTGGGCCCGGGGCACGCGCTGGCCGTCACGCAGGATGCGCGTCGTGGGGCCCACCTCGAAGGGGCGCTCCACACCGTCGTCGTCCCGCACCGTGAAGCCCCGGCTGCCCGCCACCGTCACCGTCCCGTAGAAGTCGGGCACCTCGCGGGCCACTTCCTCACCCGCGCTCCCACTGCCGCCCGTGCCTTCCGGCAGCGACTCCATGCGGGACAGCGGGAACACCGCGAGCGCGGCGCCGTGGCCTTGAGCCTCCTCGGCCGTCCCTCCCCGGGACTGGCACGCGGTGGCGAAGAGCCCCAGCCCCCCGAGCAACAGCAGCCTCCCCATTCCCTGGCGCATGGCACCCTCCTCGCGGTCCCCTCCAAGATGGGCCGGAAACCCGCGCCGACAAGCGTCCCCGGGAGGTAGGGCGGGACCAATGTCCGCGAGGGCACGGCGCCCATGACTCCGGGAGGGATGCGCGGCCTTTTCCCCGCACCCCGAGCGTGGGGCAGGGGAGGGGGCCGAACCCGGCAGGCTAGTCCGGCCCGGACGCGAGGCCGTGCTTACGCAAGAGCTTGCGCAGGTAGACGCGGTCGATGCCCGCCTCGCGCGACGCCTTGGACACATTGCCGCCGCAGCGCTCCAGCAGCGTCTTGAGGTAGTCGCGCTCGAAGCCTTCGATGAGGCGCTCCTTGGCCTCCTTGAAGGGCAGCTCCAGCGCGAGCGACAGGGTGTCCTCGGGGTCCAGGTCCGCCGCCGGACGCGCCGCGCGGACGGGCGCTTCGGGCAGGTCCGGCAGGGCGGATTCACCCAGGTTCACCACGCGGTCCACCACGTTGCGCAGTTCGCGCACGTTGCCGGGCCACGGGTACTGGGTGAGCAGGGCGCGCGTTTGATCCGACAGGGCGCTGGGCTTCTTGCCCATGCGCTCCAGCACGGTGTCGATGAGCAGCGGGATGTCCTCCGGACGCTCGCGCAGGGGCGGCAGCGTGGCGCGCAGCACCGCGAGCCGGTGGAAGAGGTCCCCCCGGAAGCGGCCGGCCTTCACCGCGCCCTCCAGGTCCTGGTGCGTGGCGGCCACCACCCGCACGTCCACCGCGCGGTAGTCGTTGGCGCCCACGCGCTTCACCTGCCGGCGCTCCAATGCGCGCAACAGCCGGGGCTGGACCTCCAGGGGAAGCTCGCCCACCTCGTCCAGGAAGACGGTGCCCCCGTGCGCGCGCTCGAAGGCGCCCGCGCGGTCCGCCTGCGCCCCGGTGAAGGCGCCCTTCACGTGGCCGAACAGCTCCGACTCCAGGAGCTGCGGCGCCACGCCCGCCAGGTCCACGATGACGAAGGGCCCCTTGGAGCGCGTCCCGTGCGTGTGCAGCGCCTCCGCGCACAGCTCCTTGCCGGTGCCCGTCTCGCCCTGGATGAGCACGTCGGATTCGCCCTGCGCCAGCCGCTCCAGCAGGGTGAACAGCTCCCGCATGCGGCGGCTTGTTCCCACCAGGTTCCCGAAGCGTTCGCGGGTGGACAGCGGCATGGCGCGCGACTGTTCGCCCTCCGGCACCAGCTTCAGCTCCGTGGTGCCCAGCGTGAGCACCGCGCCCGGACGCACGTCCAGGGTGGTGAAGCGCATCCCCTCGCAGAAGGACCCGTTGCGCGAGCCCACGTCCACCGCCTGGATGGTGTCCTCGCGCACGTCCAGCAGCAGGTGGCTGCGGGACACGGCCCGGTCCGCGATGACGATGTCCGACGCCGGATCCGCTCCCAGCCGGTAGCGCCCGGGGGTCAGCGGATAGCTCTGGCCCGCCTCCGGACCGGACAGCACCACAAGCCGCACCCGCACCCGCGATGGACGCAGGGCCGGCAGGGCATCCGTGCGGAGCAGCCGATCTTCCTCCCCGTTGTCGTCACCGAAGCGCGCCACGGCGCGCACCTTAACATGGGGAAATAGAAAGGCCCGGTCTCCCCGCGCGCGTCGTGCTGGCGCGCGTGCGGGGGGATCAGGCCCTCGACGAAGATGCGGTGCTGGAGAAGAGGCCCCTTACGGAGCGGTCGCCGGTGCCGCGGGCTTCGCGTGTTTGTAGAACAGCACCAGGGTGTAGCAGTGGAACTCGTTGTCGGAGGACTGGCAGACGACCCGGTCCACGATTTCGAGATCGGAGTTGCTCTTGATCCAGCGGGTGACGTTCTCACCCAACTCTTCCCGCTCCTTGGCCTTGGTAGCGGAGAAGACCTTCACGCCCGTGAACATCGCCTGCCACTCCTTGTGCGGTGGTGAGAAAAGGCTGACCGGGAGTTATCGCACACGGCGTTTCAAGGTGTCAAAAATGCTGCTCCCGGAAAGTGGGGAAGTGCGAGGAGGCAAGGGAGCGGAAAGCACGGGGGTTTGCACGGTGGACGGCATGCATAGGTTCATCCGGTCGCACCCGGTCTGGATTGGGGCGGGGCCCGGAACCGTGGCGGTTCCAGGGGCATGGGCGGGAAAAAGGGGGCAGGACCGTGGACATGAAGACGAAGAAGGACCTGGCGGTGGATTTCATCAACACCATCCGCACCATGGAGCCGAGTGCGCTCAACGCCCTGATCGTGAAGGAAGCGGGCGAGGAGCTGGCGCAGTTCTTCCTGAACTACAGCGCCAACCTCATCTCCAAGGATCCTTCCCGGGTGCTGGAGAACACCTCTTCGCTGATGCTGATGGGCTACCTCATCCGCACCTACGAGGAGAAGAACACCCAGGCCAAGCAGGGCAACTTCCAGTCCTACGCGTTCGCCTGAAGCTCCGGTGAGGCTCGGGTGAAGCTCCGGAGCCCGGGGGGCTTCGGGGCATGCGCGCAGGCTCGACACGCCCCGTGGGGCCTGTTAGGCACGCGTCGCCCATGCTCATCGACCTACACGCCCATTCCCATCTGTCCAAGGGGTGCGACCTGGAGCCGCGCGCCGTGCTGGAGCGGGCGGCAATGTTCGGCCTGGACGCGGTGGCGTTCACGGAGACCAACACCCAGGACGGCTGCGACGAGCTCTTCGAGATCGGCGCCAAGGCCAAGGTGAAGGTGTTCGTGGGGCTGGAGCTGGTGACGGACCGGGGCCAGTACCTGTGCTTCTTCCCGAAGCCGGAGCTGGCGCCGGAGCCCGTGCAGCTCTGGGGGAGCAACCGGGAGAAGCCCTGGAGCGCCGCCGAGTGCCTGCCCAAGGTGAAGTCCCTGGGCGCGGCCATCGTGGCGGCCCGGCCGTTCGACCGCGACGTGCCCAATCCCGCCATGGAGTACGTGCGCTCGCTGTCGGGCGTGCTGTGCGCCGTGGAGGGCTACAACGCCAAGGTGAAGCAGACCGCCAACGACCTGGCCGTGGAGGCCGCGGACGTGCTCAAGCTGCCCTGCGTGGGTGGCAGTGACGCGCGCGGCTCCCTGGACGAGATGGGCCGGGGTGCGACCTTCTTCAAGCGCGACGTGCTCACCCAGGCGCAGTTGGTGGAAGAGCTGTTCAAGGGCGACTACTGGCCGGTGATGGCTGGTGAGCTGCCCCGCCTCACCCGTCCCGGCGAGGCCCAGGCCCAGCGCAAGGGCGGCGGGGGCGGCGGCAAGAAGCAGCAGCACCGCCGCGGCGGCCGTCGCTAGCGACTAGGGGAGCAGGGACGCCCCCGCCTCCTCGGCGCGCACCAGGCGGCCGTCGGTGAGGAACGCCTTGCGGCGCTCCCCGGCGTAGCGCCACTCCTCGTTCCGGGCCGCGCCCTCCATCGAGCGGCGCACCGTCTCCGGCGGCCCCCAGGCCATGCGCACCGCGTCCGCGGGCATGTCCACCACCAGCTTCTTGGTGCGCACGGCCTCCTGCACCGCCGCGCTGAAGCCCGCGAGCTGATCCTTCATCGGGTGGGGCGTGAGGGTCTTCTCCAGCTCCGTGCGGAAGGCGTCCTGGCGGTCGAGGTTGGGCGGGAGCACCAGCACCACCTGCTCACCCGCCGGAGCCCCCTCCACCGTCACGTACACCCACGGCCAGGAGCGCGGGGAGTAGAGGACGCGCTCGGTGATGACCCAGGCCGTGGGGAACTCCACCTTCGTGATCCGCACGCGCGTGCCGGCGGGCACCGTGGCCTGGATGGGGCCAGGGCTGATGGGCTTGCCGCTCGTGTCATCCAGCAGCCGCACATCCTCGGGAGGGTAGGGCGTCAGGAGCCGTTTGGATGCGTCCCCGAAGAAGGGCGTCAGGTAGCCGGAGACGCGCAGGTACTGCTCCGCGTCCGGGCCGGACAGACCCCGGTCCAACGCGGCGCGATCCTCGGGGGACATGCGGGTGGCGGAAGCGCAGCCGACGCTGACGACGGCCAGCAGCGGCATCAGGAGGAACAGGGGGCGGGAAGAACGCGGCATGGCACCAGGACGCGCGGCGGGATGGAGCGCTCGCGCAGCGGGTGCCTGCTTAGCCTAGCGGATGGCCTGCGTCAGCGCTGGCGTGCCCGCCGCGGCCTGCTTGCCGTCGCGGCACCCACGCTGCGCGGGGCACACCGGGCCACGGCCATGGGGGTCGGCCACCAGGAGGAACCGACCCTGTCCCCTCGCATCCGTCAGCTCCGGATGACCGCACAGCGCGCATTGGCGCGGGGGACGCTTCGAGGGAGGAAAGGGCACGACACGAAGTGTGTGCCCAGTCCGCGCCCCCAGCGAATTTTCAGCCGGGGGCGGTCTTCACGGCCGGCGCTACGACGACTTGTCGCCGCCCGCGCTGCTGGAAGAGACCGGCGCGGGGTTGGCCGCGGGCGCACTGCTGGCCGGCGCGGTGGAGGTCGACGGTGCTGGCGTGGAGGTGGACGAAGAGGACGACGAGGAAGCGCCGCCTCCGTCCTTCTTCGTGGAGCCGTACAGGTCCGAATACCAGCCGCCACCCTTGAGGTGGAAGCTGGAGCGGCTGACCTGCTTGGTCAGCGTGCCTCCGGCGCCGCACGCGGTGCACGCGGCGGGAGCGGGGTCGGACATCTTCTGCAGGACGTCGATGGTCTTTCCACAGGCCGAGCAGCCGTATTCGTAGATGGGCATGGGGTGGGTACCTCGTCTCAGTGCGAAGGGTTGACGGTCTGGGAGGAGAGCTGCTTGCGCAGCTTCTCCGTCAGACCCAGGCGCTCGAAGGCGCGGGTGACCAGCTCCGCGGGCGCGCCGTGTTTACGACCCACGACGTTGGCCAGCGAGTGGAGATCGGTGGCGTCCGACATCGAGTCCTTCACCAGCCGCTCCAGCTCCTTGCGGAGCGATTCGGTGAAGCGCTTCTGGATGCCCAGGTCCGCCAGATACTTGTCCTTGCCCAGCAGATCCAACCGGTGGGTCAGGTGCGAGGTGGCCAGCACCTCGTTGCGGAAGCGCTCGCGCAGGGCCTCCACCTCCTCCTCGAGGAGGAGGGCGTGCGTCAGCCGCTGCAACTCGCTGGGGCTCAGGCCCAGGGCCCAGGCCACGCGGCCGGCGGCGCCGCGCTGGGAGGCATAGGCGGTCTGGAGGTTGCGCTTCTCCTGCGCCTCCAGCGTCTCCATGATGCCGTGCTGGCGCAGCACGTTCTCCATGTCCACCTGGGTCAGCTCGCCACGGGGACCGTTGTAGCGGTGCTCCAGCGTGCGCAGCAGCGAGTAGCGGTGCTCCGTGGCCTCGATGGCGGCCTCCAGCGTGGCCTTGCCTTCCGCGCGCGTCAGTTCGAAGAACGACAGTCGCTGGGCCTCCACGCGGGTGAAGCGGCCGCGGGGGCGGGGCAGCTCGCGCTTGATGAAGCGCGGAGCGTCCTCGTCATCCTGGGACGCGGACATGGCGCCGGGGTTCGTCTCGGGGGCGGCCTCGTCGAGGGTGTCCTCGTCGTCGGTGACGCGCTTGCGCGGGGCGATTCGCTCCTGCACGGCGGCGGCCTCAGCCTTGGCGCTCTTGCGGCGGCCCGTCTTCGGGTCGACCTCCGCGGGGGGCGCGCCCGTGGGGGGCAGGGCGAAGGTGGGTGTCGT
>NZ_RAVZ01000214.1 GCF_003611635.1 Corallococcus terminator
GCGTTCCGCCCCCGGGCCGCTATGGTGCGCGCCCTATGGCCCCGCGCTTTCCCACCCAGTTCGCCGACCTGCTCACCCCCAAGGGTCGTCGCATTCTCGAAGGTCGAGACTCCGAGACCTGCGGCGCGTTGTTGGACCCCACGCGTCCCTTCATCGCGCTGCAAGGCGTCATCGACGTGAAGAAGGCGTCCCAGGTCCGCGATGCGCTGGATGCGGCGATGCGCGACACGCTGGTGACGATGGAGGACCCCATCCCGGAGGACTCCATCTCCGGCATGGTGGAGAACTACACGGAGGCGCTGCCCAAGACGGTGCGCGTCCGCACCGCGCTGCTGGAGAGCCGGCGCTCGCGTTCGTGGCGCGCGGCGGAGGCCCTGGGGCTGGTAACGCTGCTGCGCTCGGACACGTTCGCGGGCTTCGCGGCGGCGGTGAGCGGCCGGGCACTCAAGCGCGGCTGGGGCATCCAGACGCTCTGCTACAGCCCCGGTGACTACACGGGCCCCCACACCGACCACCACCCGGAAGAGGACGACGCGCGCCACGGCTACGTGGACATGCACGTCAGCCTGACGATGCCCGCCGTGGACCACCAGTACCTCGTGTACGCGAAGGACGGGCACTTCTCCGAACTGACCAAGGTCAGCACCGTGGGCGGCATCACCGTGTACCGGCTGCCCTTCTGGCACTACACGACGCCGCTCGTCGCGAAGAAGGCCCGCGAGGAGGCCGCCCGCCGCTGGGTGCTCCTGGGCACCTTCCTGGACGCCGGGCCGAAGACGCGTGCCTCCTCCACCATCCTGCCGGCGGGCGCACGCCTGCCTGTCCAGGGAACGACAGTGGAACGTGGCACGGAGGCCGGACGGCGTTAGCGTGCCGGGCCCATGAGCCCCACCGACACCGACAAGCAGGCCGGAGACCTCCTCCAGTACATCGACGCGTCGCCCACGCCGTATCACGCGGTGCGGGAGACGGCGCGCCGCCTCACCGACGCGGGCTACCGCGCGCTCGACGAACGCGAGTCCTGGTCCCTCAAGCCCGGGGACAAGGTCTTCGTCGTGCGCGGCGACACGAGCATCGCCGCCTTCCAGCTTGGCACGAAGCCCGTGGATGCCACCGGCTTCCGGCTGGTGGGCTCGCACACGGACTCGCCCAACCTGCGCCTCAAGCCGAACGCGCCCCTCAACCGCCACGGCTACCAGCAGCTCGGCGTTGAAATCTACGGCGGGGTGCTCCTGCACACGTGGCTGGACCGCGACCTGTCGCTCGCGGGCCGCGTGGTGGTGCTGAAGAACGGCCGCCCCGAACACCACCTGGTGGATTTCCGCCGGCCGCTGTTGCGCGTGCCCAACCTGGCCATCCACCTGAACCGCGCCGTCAACAGCGAGGGCCTGAAGCTCAACGCGCAGGAGCACATGGTGCCGGTGCTGGGCCTGGAGAGCGCGGGCCCCGCGGAGCTGCGCGCGCTGCTCGTGGAGGAGCTGGCGAAAGAGGGCGTGACGGCGGCCGCGGACGACATCCTGGGCTACGACCTGTGCCTCTACGACGTGCAGCCCTCCACGCGTTCAGGCCTGCACGGCGAGTTCCTTCACGCGCCCCGCCTGGACAACCTGGCGTCCTGCCACACCGGCCTCACCGCGCTCCTGTCGCCGGGCGGCCCGCGCGAGGCCACCTGCGGCGTGGTGCTCTACGACCATGAGGAGTGCGGCAGCCGCAGCGCGCAGGGCGCCGCGTCGCCGTTCCTGAAGGACCTGCTGGAGCGCATCGTCCAGGGCCACGCGGACGGCCGCGCGGACGCGTTCCACCGCGCCATCCGCCGCTCGTTCATGGTGAGCGCGGACATGGCGCACGCGGTGCACCCCAACTACCCGTCGATGCACGAACCCAAGCACCAGCCGCAGTTGGGCGGTGGCCCGGTCATCAAGACCAACGTGAACCAGTCCTACGCGACGGACGGCGAGTCGTGGGCGCACTTCGCCGCGCTGTGCAAGGAGGCGGGTGTCACGCCCCAGCACTTCGTCACCCGCACGGACCTGGGCTGCGGCAGCACCATTGGCCCCATCACCGCGGGGCAGTTGGGCATCCGCACGGTGGACGTGGGCAACCCCATGCTGTCCATGCACTCCATCCGGGAGATGGCCGCCGCGTCCGACGTGGCCCGCATGGTGGCGGTGCTGACGCGCTTCTTCGCCTGAGCCCCGGCGCGGGCCGCGCCTGAAACAAAAGGAAGAGGCGGGCCCGGTTTCGACACCGGACCCGCCTCGGATTGCTTCAGGAAGCTTTCGTGAAGACTAGTTCACGCCGACCGCGGTCCAGGCGTCCTTGACCTTCTGGACCTGGTTGGAGTCCGCGCCGTACAGGTCCGTGGCGGACTTGATGGTGGCCTCGCGGGCCTGGGCGAACGTCGTCTTCGGGGTCATGTACGTGGTGAGGGCGCGGCCGAAGATCTTCAGGCCGTCCTCCATGCCGACGCCGCCCTTCACTTCCAGGCCGGAGGTGCGGTTCTTGCCACCCTCCACCAGGAGGTAGAAGGCGTTGTTGGAGATGCCGCTGGAGCCGTGCACCTCCGTCTGCTTCGGGTAGTTCTTGTAGTTGTCGACCGAGTACTTGTCCTTGGTCGGGTCGTTCATGTAGCGCAGGCCGTCATCCGGGTCGCCGTTCGTCGGCGTCCACGCGGCCTCGCCCACGGTCCAGTTCCACTTGGCCTCGGGGTTGTTCTGCGCCGCGTACCACTCCACGCCCGTGCCCATGATGTCGCTGAAGGACTCGTTCAGGCCACCGGACTCGCCGCTGTAGATGAGGCCGGCGGTGCGCTCGGTGAGGCCGTGCGCGATCTCGTGGCCGGCGATGTCCAGCGTGGTGAGCGGGCCGGCGTTCTTGCCGTCGCCGTCGCCGTAGCTCATCTTCTCGCCGTCCCAGAACGCGTTCACGTAGTTGTTCTTCACGTGCACGTAGCTGACGAGCTTCTCGCCCGCGCCGTCGATGGAGTCACGGCCCAGGACGTCCTTGAGGAAGTCGTAGGTCATGGCCGCGCCGTAGTGCGCGTCGATGCCGGCCTTGGCGCGCGCCGGGTCGGTGGCCTCGCCCCACTTGTCGTTGTCGTCGGTGATCTTCGTCTGGCCGCTGGCCGTGTTCGCGTTCTTCGCGTCGTAGGTCACCACGCCCTTGCCGCGCGTCGAGTCCTCCAGCGAGTACGTGCCGTCCGCGTTCTTCGTGGTCTTCAGGTCGACGTGACCGCTGTACATGGACTGGTCGTCCGCCTTGCCCACGGGGTCCGTGGGGGGAGGCGTGGTGCCCTTGCCCGTGACGGTCAGGCCCCAGGACTGCAGGGTGCCCGTGTCGCGCTTGGCCTTGTCCTCGACCGTGAGGGTCCAGTCGCCCTTGGCCGACTCACCCGCGAACGCGGACAGGTCGAAGGAGCCCTTCACGTCGTCCACGGAGCCGCCCTTGCGGCTCTGCACGACGGCCGTCTTGCCGGACGGGCTGGTCAGGCTGATGGTGAGGTCGCCGCTGAACGTGTGCTTGATGTCCAGGTCCAGCTTCAGCGAGTCAACCGTGATGTCGTTCGTGACGGTGACCTTCGACTCCGCCTTGCCCAGGTCCGGGATGGGCGCGTTCGGGGTCGCCAGCACCGTGGTCTGCTGGGTGTCCGCGGCCGCCGGGCGCGAGTAGCCGCCGATCTTGTTGAAGCTCTCCAGCACCTTCCCCGTGTTGGCGTCGATGATGTAGTTCTGCTTCTTGGGCTTCTCCTGGCCGGCGATCTGCGTCACTTCCACCTGGTAGGCCGAGTGGTACTTGCCGGCCTCGTCCTGGTAGATGACGCGCTCGGAAGAGGGCTGCTTGTCGGCCTTGCCGCCCAGCTCCTTCTTCGCGATGTCGATGGCCGCCTGCGGCGCCAGCTTCGGCTTCTGCGAACCCAGGCCCGCGGGGATGGGGTTCTGCTCGCCCGTGACGCTGGACACCTTGCCGTCCGTGCCCAGGTGGCTGATGAGCTGCTCACCGAACACCTTCACGCCCTCGTGCACGCGATCCAGGCGCACGTGCGTCATGCCCAGCTCGTCGCGCTCGACGCTCTTGGGCGCCAGCGTGGGGCCGGACTTGTTGGCCGCCAGCAGCGACGACGCCGTCAGGGGCGGGGTGAGGTGCTTGAGCGATGTCTGGATGGCCGCCTGGGCGTCCTTGCTGTCCAGCGCGAGGCGGCCCGGGGCCGCGCCCTGCGTCGACGACGTCGTCGGGGGCACGACGGCCGCGGCGGTGTTGGCACCCGCCACGCCCTTGACGGACTCGAAGCCGTCCTTCACGCGCAGCACGTTCTGCGCCTTCGCCGGGGCCTTCGCGGTCTCAGTGGTGGGACGGAGCGTTACGGGAGTCTGACCTTCGGTGCGGCGAATGCTCATGGGTCACTCACACTGCAAGGGGGATGAAGGATTCTCGCATGAGCCAACTTCAGAGTTTCCGATGGGTTGCGAAAGTTAACGCGTCTTCCCAGAAAACAATGAATACCGATGGTTGAGTTCCGGTGATTGCGTCAGTTGACACACCGATTTTACTTGCAGTTGGGGTCCCGCCCGACCCGAACTCCCGGAATCCCCGACGCAGTTCGTCACAAATGGAGTGTTTAATGGCATGAAAAAAGGCTGGAAATCTTTGGAAAAATCCGCCCTGGTGGAAAGCGGCCCTGGCGGGTGACGCGGTGAGGACTGATACACTGATGCATGGTTTCCCGGCCGGATGGGCGGGGGCTGGACCCTGGGGGGGTTGGCGCATGGAGCCTTGGATTCAGGAAACGACGGGGGAGCCACGGCTCCCGCTGCTGGCGGTGCAGGTGCCGCGTCGCAACTTCGAGGGATTGTTTCAATACGCGCTGCGGCCGTCGGGTTCGTTCGCCCAGGCGCTGCGGGACGTGGGGTACGACCCGGAAGCGGAGGAGGCGGAGGAGTACTTCCCCCTGGAGGTGTGGCGCGCGTCGCTGGCGGTGGCGCGGCGGCACGCGTGTCCGGGGCTGGGGAGCGAGGAGGCCAACCGCGTGCTGGGCCACCACTATGTGGAGGGCTTCGGGCAGACGCTGGTGGGGCGCATCTTCGCCACGGCGGCGCCGCTGTTGGGCGCGGAGCGGGTCCTGGCGCGGCTGCCCACGTACCTGCGCGCGGGGCGCGAGGACCTGAAGCTGATTCTGGAGGCGCGGCGCGCGCGCGAGTGGCGGGCCACGGTGCTGGACACGGATCCGCTGCCGGACTTCGTGGCGGGCGTGGTGGAGCAGGTGCTGCGCCGCACGCGGGTGCTGTCGCGCGTGGACGTGATGCGCGTGGCCACGAAGACCATCAGCGGCCTGTATGACGGCGCCACCACGCGCGAGCTGGACAGCCTGTCCATCCAGACCGCCGCGGCCCTCATCGTGGAGGAGCCCGAGTACGCCCGGCTCTCCGCGCGCCTGCTGTCCACCTTCATCCAGAAGGAGGTCAGCAACCAGGACATCCAGTCCTTCAGCCAGTCCGTCGCCGCAGGCCACAAGCACGGCCTCATCGCGGACCGCCTGCTCACCTTCGTCCAGGCCAACGCGCGCAAGCTCAACGCCGCCATCGACCCGGTCCGCAACGACCTCTTCGAGTACTTCGGCCTGCGCACCGTCTACGACCGCTATCTTCTGAAGAACCCGCAGACGCGCGAAGTGATTGAGACGCCGCAGGACTTCTTCCTGCGCGTGGCGTGCGCCATCTCCGGCGACAACGCGCGCGAGGCCATTGAGCTCTACCGCCTGTTCAGCTCGCTGGAGTACCTGCCCTCGTCCCCGACGCTGTTCAACTCCGGCACGCGCCACGAGCAGCTCTCCAGTTGCTTCCTCCTGGACTCGCCCGCGGACGACCTGGACGCCATCTACAAGAAGTATTCGGACATCGCGATGCTGTCGAAGTTCTCCGGCGGCATCGGCGTGGCCTACAGCCGCGTGCGCGCGCGGGGCTCGCTGATCAAGTCCACCAACGGGCACTCCAACGGCATCGTTCCCTGGCTCAAGACGCTGGACGCGTCCGTCGCGGCGGTGAACCAGGGCGGCAAGCGCAAGGGCGCGTGCTGCGTGTACCTGGAGACGTGGCACGCGGACATCGAGGACTTCCTCGAGCTGCGTGACAACACCGGCGACGAGGCCCGCCGCGCGCACAACCTGAACCTGGCCAACTGGGTGCCGGACCTCTTCATGCGCCGCGTGGAGGCCGACCAGGACTGGAGCCTCTTCGACCCGAAGTTCGTCCCCCACCTCACGGACCTCTACGGCGACGCCTTCGAAAAGGCCTACGCGGAGGCCGAAGCGCAGGGCCAGGCCGTGCGCAAGGTGAAGGCGCGCGACCTGTACGCCCGGATGATGAAGGTGCTCGCCCAGACGGGCAACGGCTGGATGACCTTCAAGGACACCTCCAACCGCAAGAGCAACCAGACGGGCCAGCCGGGCAACGTCATCCACCTGTCCAACCTGTGCACCGAAATCCTGGAGGTCACGAGCCAGGGTGAGACGGCCGTGTGCAACCTGGGTTCGCTCAACCTGGGCCGGATGGTGAAGGACGGGAAGTTCGACTTCGACACGCTGCGCGCCAACGCCCAGCTCGCCATCAAGCAGCTCGACCGCGTCATCGACCTCAACTACTACCCCATCACCACCGCCGCGGACTCCAACCGCCGCTGGCGCCCGGTGGGCCTGGGCCTGATGGGCCTCCAGGACGTCTTCTTCCAACTGCGCCTGCCCTTCGACTCCGTGGAGGCGCGCAACCTGTCCAAGAAGATCTCCGAGGAGATCTACTACGCGGCGCTCGTCACCTCGTCGGACCTGGCGGAGCAGTTCGGCGCCCACGCCTCCTTCCCGGAGACGCGCGCGGCGAAGGGCGAGCTCCAGTTCGATAGCTGGGGCGTCGTCCCGGAGGACACGCTGCGCTGGGACGCGCTGCGCTCGCGCATCATGAAGGTGGGCCTGCGCAACTCGCTGATGATCGCCATCGCGCCCACGGCCACCATCGCGTCCATCGCCGGCTGCTACGAGTGCATCGAGCCGCAGGTGTCCAACCTCTTCAAGCGCGAGACGCTGTCGGGCGACTTCCTCCAGGTGAACCGCTACCTGGTGCGCGACCTGCAGCAGCTCAACCTGTGGAACGAGTCCACGCGCAACCGCATCAAGATGGCCGAAGGCAGCGTGCAGGACCTCACGGAGCTGCCGGAGGAGCTGCGCGCCATCTACCGCACCGCCTGGGAAGTCCCCATGCGCTCGCTGCTGGACATGGGCGCGGACCGCGGCGCCTTCATCGACCAGAGCCAGTCGCTCAACCTCTTCGTGGAGACGCCGAACATCGGGAAGCTGTCCTCGATGTACTTCTACGCGTGGCAGAAGGGGCTGAAGACCACGTATTACATGCGCTCGCGTCCGGCGACCCGCATCGCCAAGACGACCGTGAACCAGGGCGGGCAGACCTTCACCGCCACCCCCACGCCCGCCCCCGTGCAGGCGGCAGCGCAGACCGTGACCGCGGAAGCCGAAGCGGTGGCGTGCTCGCTGGAGAACCCCGAGGCCTGCGAGGCGTGCCAGTAGTTCCCGGCATGCCCCGTCGTCCCCTGCCCCATCCGTCGCCCGTGCCGTCCTTGTAAGGGAGTGCCGAAGAAATGCTGCTCGATCCGGGAATGAACCTGACGCTGCGCCCCATGGCGTATCCCGTCTTCTTCGAGATGTACCGCAACGCCATCAAGAACACCTGGACGGTGGAGGAGATCGACTTCTCCACGGACCTGGTGGACCTGCGCTCGAAGATGACGGACGCGGAGCGTCACCTCATCCACCGGCTGGTGGCCTTCTTCGCCACGGGCGACTCCATCGTCGGCAACAACCTGGTGCTCAACCTCTACAAGCACCTGAACGCGCCCGAAGCGCGCATGTACCTGTCGCGCCAGCTCTACGAAGAGGCCCTGCACGTCCAGTTCTACCTGACGCTGCTGGACAGCTACATGCCGGACCCCGCCGAGCGCGCGAAGGCGTTCGCGGCGGTGGACAACATCCCGTCCATCCAGCGCAAGGCGCGCTTCTGCATGAAGTGGATGGACAGCATCCAGTCCATGGACCAGACGCGCTCGCGTTCGGACCGGCGCCAGTTCCTGCTGAACCTCATCTGCTTCGCCGGCTGCATCGAAGGCCTCTTCTTCTTCGCGGCCTTCGCGTACGTGTACTTCCTGCGCAGCAAGGGCCTGCTGAATGGACTTGCCGCGGGCACCAACTGGGTGTTCCGCGACGAGAGCGCCCACATGGCGTTCGCGTTCGAAGCCATCCAGACGGTGCGCAAGGAGGAGCCGGACCTCTTCGACGCGACCCTGGAGCGCGACGTGGTGCAGATGCTCCGTGAGGCCGTGGAGTGCGAGACGCAGTTCGCCCAGGACGTGCTGGGCGGCGGCGTGATGGGCCTGTCGGTGCAGGAGATGCGCGGCTACCTGGAGTACGTGGCCGACCAGCGCCTCCAGATGCTGGGCATGTCCCCCATCTTCCACACCAAGAACCCGCTGCACTTCATGGACCTGCAGGACGTGCAGGAGCTCACCAACTTCTTCGAGCGCCGCGTGTCGTCCTACCAGGTGGGCGTGGGCGTGGGCGCCGCGAACGACGTGGTCTTCGACGCCGCCTTCTAGCCACTCCTCCCCTGCCTCAAGCGAGAAAGCCGTGCCCCGCTCTCATGCGAGGCACGGCTTTCGTGCGTCAGGCGCCTTCAACCGCGGGCTAGACGGGGTGCTCGATGTCGCGCTCGCCCAGCCGCTGACGACGCTCGCCTTCCAGCGACTGCTCCGCGCGCGTGGCGGAGATCTGCACGGCCGGCCGGTTCACCAGGCGGTACACCGCCGAAGCGAAGGCCGCGCCCAACAGGGGGGCGATGATGAACATCCAAAGCTGCCCCAGCGCGGCGCCTCCGGAGAAGAGCGCCGGGCCCAGGCTGCGCGCCGGATTCACCGACGTGTTGGTGATGGGGATGCCCACCAGGTGGATGAGCGTCAGCACGAGGCCAATGGCGACGCCCGCGAAGCCCACCGGCGCGCGCGAATCCGTGGCGCCCAGCACGGTCAGCACCAGCAGGAAGGTGAGCGCCACCTCCGCGAGGAAGGCCGCGCCACCGCCGTAGCCTTCCGGCGAAGCGGCCCCGTAGCCGTTGCTGCCCAGGCCCTCCGCGCCCGCGGAGTACCCGCCCGGCGCGCCCTTCGCGATGAGCAGCACCAGCCCCGCCGCGAGGATGGCCCCCACGCACTGCGCGATGATGTAGCCAGCGACATGGCGCTTGTCGAACTTGCCCGCCATCAACAGGCCCACCGTCACCGCGGGGTTCACGTGACAGCCGGAGATGGGGCCAATCGTGTAGACCATCGCGAGCAGCGACAGTCCGAAGGCGAACGACACGCCCAGGAAGCCGATGCGGTCGCCCGCCAGCACCGCCGCTCCCACGCCGCCGAGCACCAGCACGAAGGTGCCCACCGCCTCCGCCATGTACTTCTGCATCGCATCGCCGCCGACGGGTGCTGCCCGAGCGGCCCTCACTGTCTCTTCTCGCATGCGCAGCCTCCTCACGCAGTCAGGGGCCGCGCGGTTCCGGGAGGTTTCCCAGACAACGCAAGCCTTCCCACGGCGTCATGGTTGTCCCAGGAGATGCTGCGCATGCATGCGCGCCCCACCACGCGCACGCGTTCCACATGGTCGGACAGCGGCGCATGGCTTTGGCCCCCGGCGTCCTGAAGCCCCCACCCTCCGGGGACGGACGCCCAGGCAGTCAACGGCCCGCGCTCGGCCCTACGCGTTCTTCCACACCCCGACGAACGGCAGGTTCCGGTACTTCTCCCCGTAGTCCAGGCCGTACCCGACGACGAACTTGTCCTCGATGACGAAGCCCTTGTAGTCGATGTTCACCTTGGTGCGCGCGCGAGCGGGCTTCTCCAGGAGCGAGCACAGCTTCAGCGACGCGGGGTGACGCGCCTGGAGGTTCTCCAGGAGGAACGTCATCGTGAGCCCCGTATCGATGATGTCCTCGATGACGAGCAGGTGCTTGCCCGCCATGGGCTTGGACACGTCCGTGGTGATGCGCACCTCGCCCGTGGACTCCGTGCCGCCGTGGTAGCTGGACACGCCCAGGAACTCGAGCGTGAGCGGCAGGTCGATGGCGCGCGACAGGTCGATGGCGAAGTACGCGGAGCCCTTGAGCACGCAGATGAGCGTCAGCTCCTTGCCCTGGTAGTCGCGGGTAATCGCCGCGCCCAGCTCCTTCACACGCGCCTGCACCGCCTCCTCGGAGATGAGGACGTCGACATCCTTCTCGTGGAACGTCACCGGGAACTCCCTTGTCTACACATAGGCGTTGTTCATGATCTCCCCGAAGCCGCCGCCGCCGGGGACGATGTACTGCCGGTCATCCAGGCCCCGCTCCTTGTCCCAGAGCAGGCCCGGCGCGGTGCCGAACACCTCCGGCGGAGACAGACCCCGGTCCAGCCGGAGCGCGTAGATGATGACGTCCGGGTGTTCCTTCGTCATCCGGCGCAGGTACTCCGGCGTGACGATGAGGTTCAACGTGATGATGCGCCGGGGCGTCCCGGGCACCTTCGTCTTGTAGAGCGAGATCGCCGTGGACAGGCTGCCGCCCGTGGCCCCCATGGGGTCCGGGAAGAGGACGAACGCATCATCGATGTCGCCGCCAATCTTCGCGCCGCCAATCTCCGAGCCCACCACCGCCTGGGCCGCGTCGATCATCCGACTCATGATGATGTGGTCCTGCCGCACGAGCGACGGGTCCACCGTGAAGTTGAGCAGGTCGTACGTCACCTGCGACGGCAGCGTGCCCGCCCGCGCGATGTTCACCGTCACCACGCGCAACTGCGGGTCCACCACCTCGCCCTGGTAGATGCCCAGGGGTGTGGAGTCGATCATCCGCGTGGGGATGGTCACCATCTTGCGCGGGAACTCCGCGTTGATGACCGTCTTCACCAGGTCCGCGTAGAGCTGCTCCACCAGCCGGTTGATCTGCGGCTGCAGCGTGCCCTTGGCGCACAGGGTGGCCAGTTGCGACAGGAGAAACGGATTTCCCACCAGATGGACGTGCGGCCCATAGTGGTGGGTCATCTCGTTCATCCGGAACGGCACGTTCGCGTACAGGGTGTCCCGCATCGGGCTTCAGCTCCAGGCGAAGGAAACAGCGGACCGCCCCTTCCACGGGGCCATCCGCCAGGGGTTCAGTCGAACAGCTTCAGCGTCTGCGGGGGGCTCGCCTCGGTGGGTTCGGGCACATGACACTTGCGGCACCGGGGCTCGTACTCGCCCGCCGCACCCACCACCACCCGCTCCCCGCTTCCAATGATGCGCTGCGAGCGATTGGCCGGATTCCCACACACCGCGCAGATGGCCAGCTCCTTCGTGACGTACTCGGCCACCGCCATCAATTGCGGCATCGGTTCGAAGGGGCGGCCCTGGTAGTCCTGGTCCAGGCCCGCGCAGATGACGCGCACGCCCTTGTGGGCGAGCGCCTCGCACACCTGCACCACCTCTCCGCCAAAGAACTGCACCTCGTCGATTCCCACCACCTGGATGTCGGATGGCAGGTGACGGAAAATTTCTTCAGCCCTTTCGACCGGGAGGGACGTCAATTTCAACTGGCTGTGGCTCACCACCTGCGTCTCGTCGTACCGGTTGTCGATGCGCGGTTTGAACACGCGCACCTTCTGCCGGCCGTACAGCGCGCGCTTGACGCGGCGGATCAACTCCTCCGTCTTGCCGGAGAACATCGAGCCGCAGATGACCTCTATCCACCCGATATCTTTGGGAAACTGATGCAATGGGCGCTCGTCGGGGAGGGTCTGGAACGGGGCCAATCTCGGGCACCCACCCCTTCCCGTCAATTTCGTTTCCGGCCTGCCAACCCCCCATTCGTCCCTGCCTGCCCGGCTGCTTCCAGGAAGCCCCGGAAGCCTTGGCAAGCGAATTGAATAGGGAGTCCCCCGGGCAGCATGGACGGGACCAGGGGGTAGGGCGTGGCGGCGACGGCGAATCAGATGCAGGTGGGGTCGTGGACGCAGGGTGCTTCTTTCTACATGTCGCCCGCGTCGGTGGCGTTGTTGATGCTGAACCTGTTGGACGGGCTCTTCACCCTGCTCTTCCTGCAACTGGGAGTGGCGGAGGAGCTCAACCCGGTGATGCGCGTGGCGTACGAGCAGTCACCGCTGGTGTTCATGTTCTCCAAGCTGCTCATCGTGAACGCGGGCCTGTGCCTGCTGTGCCTGCACCGCAAGCTCAAGGCGAGCCGGTTCGCCATCCGCGCGGGCGCCGTGGTGTACGCCATCATCGTGGTCTACCACCTGGCGTTCCTCGCTCACCTGGTGAGTCACTGGCCCTTCGGGGCTTGAGTCGGCCCTCCCAGTGAACGCTCACCCGGTGCGTCGGGTCGGGGGTGCTTGCTTTTCACCTCCGGTCTGTCCCAGGCTTCCCCATAGCTCGGGCCTTTCAGGTTCGGGGGGGACCATGAACATCACCGACGTCCGGGTGTTTCCGGTCGAAGAGGACAAGCTCAAGGCGTACGTCACCATCACCTTGGATCACTGCTTCGTCGTGCGCGACTTGAAGGTGATCCACGGCTCCACCGGGCTCTTCATCGCGATGCCCGCGAAGAAACGGAAGGACGGGACATACAAGGACATCGCCCATCCGCTGAACGCGGACACTCGCAGCCAGATGGAGCGGGTCATCCTCATTGAGTACGAGAAACACCTTCACCAGGCGCAGACAGGGACGCTTGCTCCCGTGGCTGCGGAACTCGACTAAGCTTCTTCCCTTCGCCGCGCGCACGGGTTAGTCAGCGCCCCCATGCAGCCGCGTGACTTCAAGGTGTTCGCCGGGAACTCGAACCCGGCGTTGGCGCATCGCATCTGCGAGTATCTCCAGCGCCCGTTGGGCAAGGCGGTCGTGGACACCTTCTCCGACGGGGAGATCCACGTGGAGATCGGCGAGAACGTGCGGGGACAGGACGTCTTCATCGTCCAGTCCACCTGCCCGCCGACAAACCACCACCTGATGGAACTGCTCATCATGTGCGACGCGCTCAAGCGGGCGAGCGCCGGCTCCATCACCGCGGTGATGCCGTACTACGGCTACGCGCGGCAGGACCGGAAGGTGGCCGCCCGCACACCCATCACCGCCAAGCTGGTGGCGGACATGCTGGAGGTGGCGGGCGTCAACCGGGTGGTGTCCATGGACATGCACGCGGGGCAGATCCAGGGCTTCTTCAACATGCCCTCGGATCACCTGTATGGCTCGCCGGTGTTCCTGGAGGACATGCGCAAGCGCTTCCCGGAATTGAGCGACGTCGTCATCGTCAGCCCGGACGCGGGCGGCGTGGAGCGCGCACGTGCCTACTCCAAGCGCCTGGACACGGGCCTGGCCATCATCGACAAGCGCCGGCCGCGCGCGAACGCGTCGGAGGTGATGAACCTCATTGGCGACGTGATGGGCAAGGACGCCATCCTGGTGGACGACATGGTGGACACCGCGGGCACGCTCGCGCAGGCGGCCGCCGCGCTGAAGAACAAGGGCGCGCGCCGGGTGCTGGCCTACGCCGTCCACCCCATCCTGTCCGGCCCCGCCATCCAGCGCATCACCGACTCCGTGCTCGAAGAGGTCGTCTTCACGGACACGGTGCCGCTTTCGCCCAGCGCCAAGGCGTGCCCGAAGATTCGCGCGCTGCACACCGACGCGCTCTTCGGTGAGGCCATCGCGCGCATCCACCGCGCGGACTCGCTGAGCTCTCTGTTCGTCTGAACCGCGCCGGGTGACGGGTGGCTTGACGCCGCCCCCCTCCGGCTGGCATGTCCGGCCCCCTCTGCCGGTTCAACGGGCTTCACGGCCCGGGCGCCGTCTTCGGGGCCCGCCATGGTGGCGGGATGCCGAGGGCGCCCTGACGAACCGGTCGCACCCGCAGTCCCCACTGAAAAGAGCTTCCTCCATGGCCACCGACAAGAGCATCCTTGAAGCCTCCGCGCGTGAAGGTTCCGGCAAGGGCGCCGCCCGCCGCCTGCGCGCCAAGGGTCAGATCCCCGCGGTCGTCTACGGCAAGCACCTGAAGACGCCGCTGCACATCTCCGTGGACCCCAAGGCCATCCGCACGGCCATCAACACCCCGGCCAAGCTCAACACGCTGATCCAGATCAAGCTGGGCTCGGGCGGCGAGCAGGTGCTGCTGAAGGATTACCAGATGGACCCGCTCACCCGGGACATCCTGCACGCGGACTTCATCGCGGTGCGCGACACGGACCAGGTGAAGGTCAACCTGCCCGTCATCCTCACGGGCAAGGCCGCGGGCGTGCTGGACGGCGGCCTGCTCTCGCAGATCCGCCGCAACCTGGAGGTCTGGGCGCTCCCCACCGGCATCCCGCTCCAGATTGAAGTGGACGTCACCAACCTGAAGATCAACGAAGCCATTCACGTGAACGACCTCAAGCTGCCCGAGGGCGTGTCGGTGAAGACGAACGTCAACTACACCATCGCGGTCCTCGCGGCGCCGGAAGCGGCGGAAGTGGCGGCCCCGGCGGCCATCACCTCCGCGGCGCCTGCCGCTGCGGCGGGCAAGGCGGCGGACCCCAAGGCGGCCGACGCGAAGGCCCCCGCGGCCGCTGCCAAGGCCCCGGCGAAGAAGTAGTCCTTCTCCACCGTTCCTTGTTTCCTCGCGGGGCGGGCCTGTTGAAGGGCCTGCCCCGCTGTCTTTACGGAGCCTTCCATGAAGCTCATCTGCGGGCTGGGCAACCCCGGGCGCGAGTACGAGCGCCACCGGCACAACATCGGCTTCATGGTGGTGGACGCGCTGCTCGCGCGTGCCCGCGCGGAGCTCACCCAGGACAAGTTCCAGGCGCGGGTGGGCCAGGGAAGCCTGGGCGGCGAGCGCATCCTGTTCGTGGAGCCGCAGACCTTCATGAACCTGTCGGGCCGTTCGGTCGCGGAGGCCGCGCGCTTCTACAAGGTGGATGTGCAGGACGTGCTCGTCATCCACGACGAGTTGGACCTGCCCTTCGGGCGGTTGCAGCTCAAGGCGGGCGGCGGCGCGGGCGGCCACAATGGCTTGAAGAGCATGGTGACCTGCCTGGGCGCGGACGCCTTCATCCGCGTGCGGGTGGGCATCGGCAAGCCGGAGGGCCCCAACGCCAAGGAGCGGGTGTCCGGCTACGTGCTCTCCAACTTCGACGACGGGGAGAAGCGGCAGTTGGAGGAGCTGATTGCCCGGGCGGCGGACATGACGGAGAGCTGGGTGCGCGACGGGCTCTCCACGGCGATGAACCGCCACAACCGCAAGGCCTGAGGGGCGGCAGGGCTGCCGGCCCCGGGGAAAGCACCCGGTCGGACGGCCCCTTCCCTGGCATTGCTTGACTTTCGCGAGGGGTGACACTTAGAAGCCCCCTCCTCCCCGTGTTGTTGAGCGGGAAAAGGCGCGGTGGTGACGGGCGCGCATGATTTCCCGTCCCCGGTGGTGGCCTTTCGAGGGCCTACAACCGTTTCCCCGCTCCCCGGATGGTCCGGGGGGCACTCGACCCCAAGGGGAGAGAAACATGGCTGAGACGCAGGCCGCCAAGCGGCTTCGTGAGTATGAGACCATCTTCCTGGTCAAGCCCGACCTGACCGATGACGCCGTGGACAAGCTCAAGGAGCGCGTCCGGGGCATCGTCGATCGCGAGCAGGGCAAGGTGCTGCGCTTCACGGTGTGGGGGAAGAAGAAGACCCTCTTCCCCGTGGCCAAGCAGCCTCGCGCCATCTACGTCCACACGAGCTTCCTGGGCAGCGGCAAGCTGGTGGCGGAGATCGAGCGCAACCTGCGCAACCTCGACGAGGTCACCCGGTACATCTCCGTGAAGATCGCGGACGAAGTGGACCCGGAGACGCGTCCGGTCCTCGAGGACCTGAAGCTGGCCGGTGACGTGGAGGAGACCCGTCCGGGTGCCCCCGCGGAGCGCGAGGGTGGCGGCTTCCGTGGTGCGGCCGAGGCCCCCGATTTCGTTGGCCCCGACGCGGAAGAGGATGCCCCCGAGGAGGCGTAAGCCTTCTTTTGGGTCCTTCCCTAAACCTTCCAGGAAACGAGAACGTTCATGAGCAACGGCATGGATAGCAAGGGCGCTGGCGGTTCCCGCGGCCCCGGTGGTGGTGGTGGCGGTGGCTACGGCGGCGGTTCGCGCGGTGGCGACCGTGGTGGTGACCGCGGCGGCGACCGCGGCGGCGATCGTGGCGACCGCGGCGGCATGGGTGGCGACGACGACAAGCGTGGTGGTCGTGGCTTCGGCCGCAAGAAGGTCTGCCGGTTCTGCGCGGAGAAGAACGCGTCGGTGGACTTCAAGGACCAGGCGACGCTGAAGTACTTCGTCACGGAGCGCGGCAAGATCATCCCCCGCCGCATCTCCGGCAACTGCGCGAAGCACCAGCGTGAGGTGGCGATCGCCATCAAGCGCGCCCGTGGCATCGCGCTCCTCCCCTACAACGCGGTCGTCGGCTAGCCGCCGGGTCCCCCAGGAGACTGAACATGAAGCTCATTCTGCGTGAGGACATCGACAATCTCGGCAAGTCCGGCGAGCTCGTCACGGTGAAGGACGGCTTCGGCCGGAATTTCCTTCTGCCGCGCAAGAAGGCGGTGCTGGCGAGCGAGCAGAACCTGCGCCAGTTGGAGCACGAGAAGTCCGTGCAGACCGCTCGCAGCGCCAAGCTCAAGGGCGTTGCCGACGAGCAGGCCAAGAAGCTTGGCGCCGTCAAGGTCACCATCAAGCGCAAGGTCGGCGACCAGGACAAGCTCTTCGGCTCTGTCACGGTGCTGGACATCGCCGAGGCGCTCGCCGCTCAGGGCCAGCAGGTGGATCGTCGCCAGTTGCACCTGGCCGACCCCATCAAGTCGCTGGGCAGCTACGACGTGGAGCTGCGCCTGCACCGCGAAGTGACGGCGAAGATCAAGGTCGACGTGGTGGCCGAGTAGTCCACCGCTTCACCTGACGTCGTTTCATGCGAAGGGGCCGTCCGGGAGACCGGGCGGCCCTTTTGCTTTGTCCCGGCACCTCTCCAGTCCGTTTCGCGCCGTCCCCGGTCCCGCCCACGGCATCCCACGGGTGGCCGAGCGCGAGGCGTGGGCATCTCCAGGGCAACCCCACCTGCTGGAGGTCCCTTCCGGAT
>NZ_RAVZ01000215.1 GCF_003611635.1 Corallococcus terminator
CCCGCGCCCCCCGTCGCCAGCGCCGCTCCTACGCCCTCCGCAGAGTCCGCGATGACATAGGAGCGCGGCGCCGATGCCGGAGCGTGTGCGCAGCCCAAACCCACCCACAGTGGCAGGAGCAGCAACACCCTCATCCGATTCGACAGGCGCATCAGGCCCCCCACGAGGCCCAGAATAGCCGCGATCAGTACGTCCAGGGGAAGCGCTTGAAGTCACGTTTCCGCTTCTGGACGAACGCATCGCGCCCCTCCTGCGCTTCCTCCGTGCCGTAACCCAGACGCGTGGCCTCTCCCGCGAAGAGCTGCTGGCCCACGAGCCCGTCGTCCGGGAGGTTGAAGGCATACTTCAGCATCTTGATGGCCGTGGGGCTCTTGGTATTGATTTCCGCCGCCCACTCCAGCGCGACCTTCTCCAGGTTCGCGTGCGGCACTGACGCGTTGATGGCATTCATCTGGAACGCCTCGTCCGCCGTGTAGGACTGTCCCAGGAAGAAGATCTCCCGCGCCCGCTTCTGCCCCACCTGCCGCGCCAGCAGCGCGGACCCGTAACCGGCGTCGAAGCTCGCCACGTCCGCGTCCGTCTGCTTGAACATCCCGTGCTCCTTGCTCGCGATGGTCATGTCACACACGACATGCAAGCTGTGCCCGCCGCCCGCCGTCCAGCCGGGCACCACCGCAATGACCACCTTGGGCAGGAAGCGGATCTGCCGCTGCACCTCCAGGATGTGCAACCGCCCCAGCCGCGCCGGATCCCCCGCCTCCTCACCTGGCTCGTACTTGTAGCCATCCTTGCCCCGGATGCGCTGGTCCCCTCCCGAGCAGAACGCCCACCCGCCGTCCTTCGGCGAGGGCCCGTTGCCCGTGAGCAGCACCACGCCCACGTCCGTCATGAACCGCGTGGCCTCCAGCGCCCGGGCCAACTCGTCCACCGTCTTCGGACGGAACGCGTTGCGCACCTCCGGCCGATTGAAAGCGATGCGCACCGTGCCCTGATCCACCGCGCGGTGGAACGTGATGTCCTTGAACTTGAAGCCTTCCACCGGCTGCCAGCGGGACGCGTCGAAGAGGTCCGAGACCATGCGCAGTCTTGCTCCGAAAATGGGGGGAGTGAACGGGGCGGCACCCTACCAGTTTCCCGCTCGAAGACGCCCGCGCTACCGTGCGCGCCATGCCCACGAGCCTGCTCGTCGTCCACGTCCACATCCACGTGCTCCCCCAGCACGTCGACGCCTTCCTCCAGGCCACCCTCGCCAACGCCAGCGCCAGCGTGAAGGAGCCCGGCATCGCCCGCTTCGACGTGTGCCAGGACACCGAGGACCCCACCCGCTTCGTCCTCGTCGAGGCCTACCGCTCCCCCGACGCGCCCGCCGCCCACAAGGAGACCGCCCACTACCTCACGTGGCGCGACACCGTCGCCCCCATGATGGCCGAGCCCCGCACCGCCCGCCGCTACGCCAACCGCTTCCCCGACGACGCGGGCTGGTGACATGCCCCCCGCAAGCTTCGAGTTCGCCACCGCCACCCGCGTCCTCTTCGGCCCCGGCCGCCTCGCCGAGGTCCCCGACCTGGTGCGCGCCCTGGGCGGACAGAAGGTCCTGCTCGTCACCGGCACCCACCCCGCCCGTGCCGAACCCGTCCGCGCCGCGCTCGAACGCCTGGGCATCACCTCCACCTCCTTCCGAGTCGCGGGCGAGCCCACCGTCGACACCGCGCGCGAAGGCACCGCCGTCGCCGTGGAGGCCCGCTGTGACGCCGTCGTCGCCCTCGGCGGTGGCAGCGCGCTCGACGCGGGCAAGGCCATCGCCGCGCTCGCCGCCAACGGGGGAGACCCGCTCGACTACCTGGAGGTCATCGGACGCGGACAGGCCCTGACGAAGCCGCCGCTTCCGTTCGTGGCCATTCCCACCACCGCGGGCACCGGTTCGGAGGTGACGCGCAACGCGGTGCTGGGCTCCAAGGAGGCCGGCGTGAAGGCCAGCCTCCGCAGCCCGCTGATGCTGCCCCGCGTGGCCCTGGTGGACCCCGACCTGCTGGAGCATGCCCCCGCGGACGTGCTCGCCGCGGGCGGCCTGGACGCGCTGTCCCAGCTCATCGAACCCTTCGTGTCCATCCGCGCGCAGCCGCTCACGGATGCGCTCGCGCGGGAAGGGATGCAGCGCTCGGCGCGCTCGCTGCGCAGGGCGGTGCTCCACGGCCCCGGCCCCACGGAGCGCGAGGACCTGGCCATCGCCAGCCTCTTCGGCGGCCTGTGCCTCGCCAACTCAGGCCTGGGCGCGGTGCATGGCTTCGCGGCGCCGCTGGGCGGGATGCTCGGCGCGGCCCACGGGGCGCTGTGCGCCGCGCTGCTCGGGGCCACGCTGGAGGTGAACCTGGACGCCCTGCGCGCACGGGCTCCGGAGCACCCCGCCCTGCCCCGCTTCCGCGAGCTGGCCGTGCTGCTCACCGGCCAGCCGGAAGCACGCGCCGAGGACGGCATCGCCTGGGTGAAGGACCTGGTCCAGGCCCTGCGCATCCGGGGCCTGCGCTCCATGGGCCTTGGCGATGCGGACGTGGCCGGACTCGTATCCAAGGCCCGCGCCGCCAGCAGCATGAAGGGCAATCCGCTGCCCCTCACCGATGCGGAGTTGACGACGCTCGTTGAACGGTCGATGTGAGGGACCTCCCATGAAAGCCGCTTCGATGATCCCCGTGGTGCTCGAACGCCTTCGCGAGAAGTATCCCGACGCGAAGTACGAGCTGAACTGGAACACGCCCTACGAGCTGCTCGTGGCCACCATCCTGGCCGCGCAGTGCACCGACGAGCGCGTCAACCGCGTCACCGCCACGCTGTTCCAGAAGTATCCCGGCGGCCCCCAGGACCTCGCGGACGCCGACACCGCGGAGCTGGAGGAGGACCTCAAGCCCACCGGCTTCTACAAGCAGAAGACCAAGACGGTGCAGGCCATGAGCCGCGCGCTGCTCGACGACTTCAAGGGCAAGGTGCCTTCGCGCATGGAGGACCTGGTGAAGCTGCCCGGCGTCGCGCGCAAGACGGCCAACGTGGTGCTCAACACCGCGTTCCAGCAGGCCTCCGGCATCATCGTGGACACCCACGTGGCCCGCGTCAGCCAACGGCTGGGCCTGACGAAGCAGGAGAAGCCGGAGGCCATCGAGACCGACCTCATGAAGCTCGTGCCCAAGGAGGACTGGACCTTCTTCGGCCCCGCCGTGGTGCTGCACGGCCGCTACACGTGCATCGCCCGAAAGCCGAAGTGCGACGAGTGCCTGCTCAACGATGTGTGCCCGAAGCTGGGCGTGACCGCTTGAGACCGCGTCACATGTGCGCGAGCACCATCAGCGCCACGATCCAGTCCATCCCGACCTGGAGGACCGTGTACGTGGAGCCGTCGAACGACGTGCCCAGCCCCGCGGCGAAGTGACCGATGGACCCCGCGAAGACCTTGAAACCCACCTCCGCGCCCAGGTTGAGGGGGTCGCCATGGCGTTCGAGGTTGGGGCCCACCAGCACGCGGGCGTAGGGCGCTGCCCAGTTCGTCAGGAAGTGCTGGTAGCCCACGGTGGCGTTCAGCGACGACTCCGAACCGAAGGAGATGTTGGCCCCCAGGGTCAACCGTCGCGCGCCCAGCCCCATGGGCTGCACGTTCACATCCAGCGAGCCGCCCAGGCCTCCCTGCCACGGGATGCGCCAGCCAAGCGCGAACTCCACCGTCGACTTGTCGAGCCCGAGCGCCTCCCAGCGCAGCCGCGACGCCCCGGCGACATCGCCGCGCGCTTCCCGGAGATCCGCTAGCGCCAGCGCGCCCTCCTCCGAGTTCTCCTCGTAGACCTTGCGCAGCGGCGGCTCCGCGCCTTCCAGGTCGCCTTGAGCCATCCGGGACTTGCCCTGGGTCATGCACGCGGACGTCGACCCCATCGCGCACGCCAGCCCGAAGGCCCGGTCCGCCTCCTCCAGCCGGTGGTCCACCGTGAGCTGCTGTCCCCAGGCCTCGCACGCCGACACGCGCCCGCCGTTGCACTGCTCTTCCAGCGTGGGGACCCGCGCCTCCATCCCCCCCGTCGTCACGCACGCCACCATCAGCAGGCACGGCAACAGGCACAGCCAGCGACCAGGGAGCGCAAGGGGACCACGGAGGGCTGAAGCCACGTCCATGGTCGACATTCAAACACAACGCGGAGACACCGTGGGTGTCGACACAGCGCGTCTCGCGCGTGTTTCAGCGCTCTTCGAGCGGGCCCTCCCCGTCGTTGATGACGCCCGGGTGGCGACCGATGTCCGGTCCATCCCCGCTGCGCTCGTCGGCCTTCTGCTCCTCGGAGGCCGTGTCCCCCGAACCGCCCACGCCCTCGCGGAAGCCTTCGGCGGCCTCGCGGCTGGATTCGCGGAGGCTCTCCGCGGCCTTGCCCGCGCCGTGCTTGACGTCCTTCGCGGCCTCGCCCACCTCCTGTCCCACCTGACGGGCGTTCTCGTTGACGGATTGCTGCTGGCGCTCATTGCAGCCCGCCGCGAACCCCACCGTTCCGATTACTCCCAGCACGACGAGCCCATTGAACCGGCGTGTCCACATGGTGGTCTCCTTGGAAGGGGCCCGGGTCCATGTCGAGCCCTGCCCTCAGGCGCAAACGTAGGCACGGCCGCTTCCAGGCGGAGTCCCGATTCCCGCCCCTCGGGGCCCCGGGCCGACGCCTGCCTGTCAGCCCCCTGAGGTCCTGGCCCTGCGGAAGGCCTCCGGGGACGTGCGCCACCAGCGCTTGAAGGCGCGGTGGAAGGCCGCCGGATCCGCGTACCCCAGGAGGAAGGACACCTCCGCGATGGACATGCGCCGCTGGAGGTAGCCCTGGGACAGCTCGCGGCGCAGCGACTCCACGATGCCCGCGTACGTGTAGCCCTCCGTCGCCAACTGGCGCTGCAACGTCCGGGGCGGCATGCGCAGGGCCCGGGCCACGGCGACGAAGGAGAAGTCGCCTCCCGCCAGCGTCCGGCGCACCTGCTCACGCACACGGCCGACGAGGGTGTCCACCCCGGGCAACCGCTCCAGGACGCGGCGGGCCTGGTGCTCGAAGACGGCGTGGAGCAGCGCGTCCGCGTGGACGAAGGGTCGGTCCGCGTCCTCGTGGGAGAACTCCAGGTCGCTGGCCGGCGCGTTGAACTCCAGCGCACAGCCGAAGAGGGTTTCGTGTTCGCCCACGTTCCCGGGGGGCGCGTGGGAGAAGCGCGCTCGCAGCGGGCGGACATCCGCGCCAGTGAAGATGCGCACGCCCTGGGCCAACTGCGCCAGCGCCACCTCCGTGAGGTGCCGGTGCGCGGGACGCCAGGACGGGCCCACGGGGGTGAAGCGCATGCGCACGCCCCGGGGGGTGTCCTCCACGAGGAAGCGCTCGCCGTCGCCCCACACGCGCTGGTAGCGGCAGCCGCGCTCCATGGCTTCGCGCAGGTGGGCGCTGGTGAGGATGACGAGCGACGCGGGATCATCCGCGTCCATCACGTCCATGCCCGCCATGTGCAGCCCCAGGTTGTCATCCCCGGTGAGGGCCACCGCGCGCTCCAGGAGGTCGTCCAGGAGGGCGTAGGGGATGCGGGATTCGGGGTCGTCCAGGTCCTCCCACCGCAGCCCCACGTCCAGGCAGAGCCGTTCGGCGGGCACGCCCCGCTTCACCGCCGCGAGCAGTCCCTGCCGGGCCAGGCGGGCGGAGAGCGAAGGGGGAGCGGAGGGCGCCACGGCCGGGACGCTAGCGACGCGGTGGCGCGGGCGGCAAGCCGTTCTGTCGCGCACGGACAGTGCACCGAACACGTTCGGGCGGCACCTTGCCTCGCATGGACTCACCTCTCGCCGAGCGCACCGCCCTGCTCCCCCGCCTGCACCTCTTCGAGCTGATGGATCAACCTTGGTACCCGCGCGCGGTGCGCAACCTGTCCACCGACTACCTGCACACGGTGTCCACGCGCCTGGGCGTGTTCGACGCGGCGGTGGACGTGCTGGCCCGGGGCCTCAGGGCCTCAGGCGGCGACACGCTGGTGGACCTGGGCTCCGGAGGACAGGGGCCCGTGCCCCGCCTGCGCCGGCTGCTGGAGGCGCGCCATGGGCTGGAGACGCGCGCGGTGCTCACCGACCTGTATCCCAACGCGGAGGCCGCCGGGCGCGCACGGGAGGCCGGCACCGACTACCTGTCCCAACCCGTCGACGCGCGGCGGGTGCCCCCGGAGCTGCGCGGCATGCGCACGCTCTTCAACGCGCTGCACCACTTCCGCCCGGAGGAGGTGCGCGAGGTGCTGGAGGACGCGCAGCGACGGGGCGAAGCCATCGCGGCCTTCGAGGTGGTGCACCGCACACCGGGCGCGGTGCTGGGCACGTTGCTGGTGCCCCTGCTGGTGCTGGCCTTCACGCCGCTCATCCGGCCGCTGACGCCCCTGCGCCTGCTGCTCACCTACGCGGTGCCGGTGGCGCCGCTGGCGCTCGCGTGGGACGGCCTGGTGTCCACGCTGCGTGCACACCGCCCGGAGGAGCTGAAGGCCATCACCCGGACCCTCCAGCGCCCCGACTACGCGTGGGAGGTGGGCGAGGTGCGCGAGAAGGGCAAGGGCGCGGTCACCTACGTGCTCGGGACGCCCGTGCGACACGCGACGGCGTGAAGGTCAGTGGCCGGTGTCTTCCGGCGCGTCCGAGTAGGGCTCATCCCCGCCGTGGTCGTCCACGGGGTCCTGGGCCTCATCCGGCACGTCGACCACCGCGTCGTTGTTGTCCGGATCCAGTTCCACCTCCCCGTCCGCATCCACCCCTTCCACGGGTGCATGGATGCCCGCGGGCTTGTCGAAGGTGATGCCGGCGTTCTCCGCGTCCACCTCATCCGCGCAGCCATAGGGGCTGATGAAGAGGCGCAGCACCTTCACCTCGTCCCAGTGCTTGTCGTCCTCGAAGATGATGGTGTCGGTGATGGTCTCCGAACCGCTGGGACGCAGGCTGAAGTCCCCCACCCTGACCTCTTCCAGGAAGCGGTCTCCCGCGGCGACATACGCCCGCAGGCAGCCCCGTCCCGACACGCGGCGGGTGGACAGGTTCTTCACGACGTAGGTGGCGGAGTAGTTGTCCGAGCTGCCCTCCTGGCTCACCTGGATGTTGGACACCGCGAAGTCCGCCGCTGTCGACGACCCCGGGGCCTGGGGTGCCGGCGTGCCGGCGGGGGCTGGCTGTCCCGTGGGCAGCAACTGGAACCGCTCACTGGTCATCTTGGAGACCCCGGACGAACAGTCATACGCCTCCGCCGTGTACAGCAGCACCGTCCGGGTCTGTTTCCAGAATGCCTCGTTCACGTCCACCCGGTCCTCGAACGTGTCGCTCGTGCCGCCCTTCACGGTGATGCCGCCCAGCTTCGCCTGATGGATGACCAGGCCCTGGTCGTCGTGCAGCGACAGGCACGCGTCCCCGCGCCCCTGCGCCGTCCCCGGATTGGTGAGCGTGTACGTCACGTCCACCCGGTAGCGGTTCGTCGCGAGCTTCACGTCCGAGAAGCGCAGCGGCTTCTTCACCCGCGCGACCATCCCCACGTCCTGGCTTCCCGCGTCGCGCACGGCCACCGCCGCCATGCCCGCGTCAATGGCCACGGGGGCCACGGCCTGCTCCTTCTTGCAGCCCGTTCCCCACACCATCGTGCATCCCAGCATCAGCACGCCGATGACGCGTCCGCGCCGCTTGTCACTCCGAATCATGAAGACCCCCTCGCAAAGCCGTCCGGCCGGTCTCATATGGGACACCGCCACGACGCGGCAAGCCGGCCCCCCCGGCCGCGGGCGCCGGGCGTGAATGCCGGGTCCTCCGCACCCGCGCACGCGCGTGCTTGACGCCGCATGCGGGGGGCGCTCGGATGCGCACACCTATGCCCATCCCCCAGTTGCGCACCCGCGCGGAAGCCACCGACTACCAGGAAACCTCCCGCAGCGCCGACGTGGTCGCCTTCATCGACACGCTCGTCGGCCAGACGAAGCTCGCGAAGCGCGTGGACTTCGGCCAGAGCGGCGAGGGCCAGCCGCTCATCTCCCTGGTCATCAGCGACCGCAACTGCTTCACGCCGGAGCTGGCGCAGAAGCAGAAGAAGATCATCGTGATGGTGGAGGCCAACATCCACGCCGGCGAGGTGGAGGGCAAGGAGACGCTGCTGGGGCTCGCGCGCGACCTCACCCTCACGCCGCTGGGCAAGAAGCTGCTGGACAAGCTCTGCCTCGTCTTCGTCCCCAACTTCAACCCGGACGGCAATGACCGCATCAGCCCGGGAAACCGCGCGCTGGATTTGAAGAACCTGGAGGGCCAGGTGAACCCGCCGGGCGGCGTGGGCACCCGCTACACGGGCGAGGGCTGGAACCTCAACCGCGACAACATGAAGCAGGAGGCCCCGGAGACGCGCTCGCTCGCGAAGCTGTACCAGGCGTGGTGGCCGCACCTCTTCGTGGACTGCCACACCACCGACGGCAGCATCCACGCCTTCGACCTGACGTTCGACATCCCGCACGGCAACGCGGAGCTCTTCCACCTGTCGCGCGATTACAACCGCGAGCTGGCCGAGCGCGTGTCCGCCGCGGTGAAGAAGAAGCACGGCTTCGACAGCTTCTGGTACGGCAACTTCCTCAAGGAAGGCGACCCGCGCTCCGGCTGGCACACCTACCCCGCGTTGCCCCGCTTCGGCAGCCACTACCGGGGCCTGCTGGGCCGGCTGGACGTGCTGCTGGAGACGTACAGCTACATCGACTTCCCGCGCCGCTGCGCCGTCATCCGCGCGTGGGTGCTGGAGCTCATCCGCGACGCCGCCCGCTACGCGAAGGACTACCGCACCGCCACCTCCTTCGAGGAGTCGGCCATCATCGCGCGCGGCAAGTCGCCCGACGTGAAGGACCTGGTCGGCATCAACTACGGCGTCCCGCACCGCAACGCGGAAGGCGCGCTGGTGTTCGACTACCCCGCCTACGTGCTGGGCAAGGACATCGCCACCATCAACTCCTTCGACGAGGCCAGCATCGAAGGCCGCCGCTACCCGGGCAAGCGCCGCAAGGCCTACAAGTCGCCGCACTACCGCACCTTCGTGCCCACCCACGCGGTGAGCACCCCGTCCGCGTACCTGGTGCCCGCGTCGCTCGCGGCCCGGCTGGAAGGCCACGGCATCCACTTCGAGAAGCTCGCCACCGCCGAGCGCTTCCAGGTGGACAGCTACCGCATCGCCCGCCGCGAGCAGACCTTCAGCCCGGACGTGGCCGCCAACGTGCCCGCGCCGGGAGAGAACGAGGTCCCGCTCAGCCAGAAGCCCAAGCCCGTGCGCTTCGAGACCATCCTCACCGTGGCCGCCGAACGCTCCGAGCGCGAGTTCCCCGCCGGCACCCTCAAGGTCCCCACCGACCAGCGCACCGGAACGCTCGTCACCTACCTGCTGGAGCCCCACTCGGACGACGGTTTCTGCCGCTGGCAGTTCCTCGACGACAGCCTCACCGTGGGCGAGCTGTACCCCATCCACCGGGTCGTGGAGGCCACGCGCGCACCCCTGAAGGTGGAGTAACCGTCCGGGCACAAACGAACGGCCGTTCTGTCCTTTATCCCCCGGGTCTGTCGGGCCCGGGGGCATTGGCCGTAGACTGTCTGTCGTTTGGACCCGCGGAGACAGGCGGGGGCACGCGGGAGGCCCCGGATGACTGGCATGCAGCAGACGCCCCGAGGCACGCGCCGTTCGGGAAGCACAGGCGTGAAGCGCGCGGCCTTCGCGGTGGGCCTTGTGCTCTGTGGTGGCCTGGGGTTCGCGGGCGTGCGCGCCTGGAAGCAGCACGCACCGGCGCCGGACACCCAGGCCCCGTGGCTGTCGACGCTGCCCACCCGTCCCCTGGAAGTACGGCTGAGCCGGCCCGCCGCGGACCGGCACCGCCCCTATGCGCCACCGCGCACGCCGGACACCCTGGCCCGTCCGGTGCCGCTGGGGCCGCTGTCCGAGCTGGAGGAGCGTGGCGACGCGCACGGGGTCGCGGTCAGCTACCTGCTGCATGGCGACACGGAGCAGGCGCTCGCGCACCTCTCACGCACCCTGCCCTCGCAGGACCGGGACAGTGATCAGGCCGCCGCCCTCTTCCTGCGCGGCCGGCACGACGAAGCCCTGACGCTGCTGGATGCCACGCTCGAAGCGGTGCCCGACCACCCGCAGGCGAGATGGAACCGCGCGGTGCTGACGCGCGATCTGGGCCTGCCGCTCGTCGCCGCCGCCGCCTTCGAACAGGTGGCCGCGAAGCAGGAGGCCGGCTGGAGCGACGAGGCGCGAGAACAGGCCCGGAGCCTGCGCGCCCGGCTCCAGGCGCGGGCCGACGCCTGGCGGGCCACCCGCGAGGCCTTCCTCACCCGGCTGCGCACGCCCGACGCGCCCCTGCCGGTGGAGGCCGCGGGCCGCTTCCCGGGCCTCGCGCGCGAGCAGTTCTACGACCTGCTGATGTCCGCGGAGGACACAGCGCACGTGATGGCGCTGCTGCCGCTCGCGAAGGTGTTGGACCATGCGTCCGGAGACACCTCGCTGGAGGCGACCGTGCAGCGGGTGTCCGCGCTGGACTTCACGCGCCGGGCGCCCTTCGCGCGCGAGTACGCGCGGTTGGTGCAGGAAAAACACCCCGCCCCCGCGGACCTCATCGCGCGCCTGCGTCAGGAGGACACCGCCCGCGACCTGCTCCTGGGCGCGCTGCTGCGCACGCCGGCCGTGGCGCGCACGCAGGAGGAGTTGCAGGCCCTGACGCGCGACGTGAGCGACCCGTGGATCCTCTCGCGCGTGGCGCAGGAGGGGGCGCGGCTGGATGACCTCGCGGGACAGGGGGCCCAGGCCGGAGACCGGCTGCGCGCGGCGCTGGCCGAGTGCCGCGCGCGCAAGCTGCCCCTGCGCTGCGTGGACCTGCTCACGCGCCTGAGCCAGCGCGCGACCGCGTCCAACCGGCTGGTGGAGGGGGAGGAGGCCGCGCGCACCGCATGGCAGGAAGCCGCCGCGCTGGGCGAATGGGAGCGCGAGGGCGCGGCGCTGGTGATGCTGGCCAACGCGACGCGCTTCCAGGTGCGCATCGCGCTGTCGCGCGCCTACCTGTTCGAATCCCTGGCCCGCCAGCCGGAGGACTGCGGGGTGCGCACGCAGACGCACCGCAACCTGGCCTCGCTGGCGCTGATGCGCTTCCGCCCGCGGGAGGCCCGGCAGGAGCTGGAGGAATCCCTGGAGTGCGGACAGACGCCCGGGTTGCAGGGGGCGTGGATCCTCGCGGACCTCGCGCGGTTGGATCCCCGGCCGTCCGACGAAGCGCGCCTCCGGGCGGAGCTGGCGCGGGTGACGCCGCTGCAGGAGAACGCGGGCCGGCGCGTGCTGGCCACGCTCATCGCGGGACGCTTCGCCGTGGACCGCGACTGGCGCGCCGGACAGAAGGAGCTGCGCCGCGCCATCACGGAAGCGGAGCCGCTGCTGCGCATCAACGCGGACGCGAAGGACGCCCGGGTGGTGGCCTACCGGACGCTGGCGGTGAGCGCGGGCCACGCGGGCGCCTTCCGAGAGGCCCTGGACGTGGTGGCCGAAAGCCTCCAGGTGCCCGTGCCGGAGGGCTGCGTGCTGGCCGCCGCGGTGGAGGACGAGCGCACGGTGACGGTGGTGCGGGGGCGCGAGGGCCAGATTCGGGGCCACTACGACGCCACGCGCACGCAGCCCCTGCGCGACGACCTGACGGGGCTGGTGCCCGGGGAGCTGGTGGACCTGCTGCGCGACTGTCCCCGCGTGTCGGTGCTGGCCGCGCCGCCGCTGGACAGCCGCTCCGGCATCCTCCCGCCGGACCTCGCCTGGAGCTACCGCGTGGGCACGGGCGCCCATGGACCGCCCCCGGCGAAGCCCCCGATGCATGTCGTGGTGTCGGACGTGGAGCCGCCGGCCTCGCTGCGGCTGGCGCGCCTGCCGTCCGCGGCGGAGGTGGACCTGGAGGGAGCACAGCGCCTGCTGCGCCTCAAGGGCACGCAGGCCACCCCCGAGCGCGTGCTGGAAGCGATGGAGCAGGCCACCGACATCGACATCCACGCGCACGGCGTGGTGGACCGCGCGCTGTCGGACGCCACGGTCATCGCGCTGTCGCCGCAGCAGGACGGCCACTATGCGCTCACCGCGGAGGAGCTGCGCCGCCGGCACTTCCACGGCGCGCCGCTGGTGGTGCTGGGAGCGTGCAGCGCGGCCCGCCTCTCGCCGCTCCTGCACCAGACATCCTCGCTGCCGCAGGCCTTCGTCGCCTCGGGCGCGAGGGCCGTCTTCGCGGCCACGGCGGACATCCCCAACGACGCGGGCGCGTTCTTCCGCGCGGTGCGCGAGCGCATCCAGGCGGGCACGGAGCCCTCACAGGCCCTGCGCGCCGAACGGCTCGACTGGCATCAGCAGCACCCCGGCATGCGCTGGGTGGACAAGGTGCTGCTGTACCAGTAGCGCCACGGCGCACGAGCCCCCGCGAGCCGTCCGGTCAGTCCCGGGGCGGCAGCGGCGACGGCAGCGGCTCCGCGTCGGAGTCCCACGTCACGTTCGGCTCCGGCAGCGCGAACGCCTCGAACGAGACGGCGACCCCGCCGTCCGCGGCCTTGAAGCCGTACCACCACCCCACCGGCAGCAGCAGCAGCTCCCCGGGCGACAGCTCTACGTCCAGGCGCAGCGGCGTGTCCGCGCCTTCCGATGACGACGCCACGCGCCGCAACTCGAAGGCCGGGATGAGCTGGAGCTGGCGCACCCCCCGCACCTGGGCCAGCAGCACATTGCGCCGCGACGCCCGCAGCGGAACCTCCGTCCCCACGGGCTCCCACCAGAGGCGGGGCTCGCACGCGCGCACGGCCTCCGCCGCGATTCCCCGGGGCGTGGACAGCCCCCGCGCCAGCGACGCCAGCCGTGCATCCTCGAACAGCGGCACGCAGCACGCGTGTCGGGCCTCCCGCTCGCCCAACCGCTCCGCCACGTGGGCCGAAGTCCACTCGAGCGAGGACAGCGACGCTGCCCAGCCGTCGCGCAGCACCACGGGCAGGTTCTGGAAGTAGTAGCGATCGAAGAACGCGGCGGGCGTCAGCGCGTCATGCCGGTCCACCCGGGGCGGCGCGCCCGTCTGCTGGAACAGGTCCGCGTACACATCCAGCAGGCCCTCCAGCTTGCGCTGCATCCCCACCGCGCGAAGGGCCCCCGCGACGAAGGGCTCCTGCTGCTCCGCCTCCACCGCCCGCCGCGCCTGCTCCGCTGGCACGCCTGCCTTCTCCAACGCCGTCACCAACTCGCGCGCCGACGTGCCGCGCAGCAGGTTCTCCACCAGCCACCGCCGCCACTCGGGCGCCAGCGGCGAGCCGCCCTCCACATCCACTCCGCGCGCCGGACTCGCAGCACTCATCGGTGTTCCTCCTGGGGCGTGGCCCCCAGCCAGCCCTCCCGCCAGCAGGTGTTGAGGCCGGGGGTCTGCTCGAAGCTCACGAACGTCACGGACAGGCTCGCGTCCAACGCGCGCAGCGCATGCCACCAGCCCACGGGAATGAAGAGCGTGTCCCCGGGCCCCACCTCCACCGTGTGCAGGGCCACGCGGGCGAAGTCCGGGAAGCGAGAGGTGTCTGGCGCGAGCACGTCCACCGCACTGTAGAAGCCGCGCTCGTTCGCCATCCACGGCGTCTCCCACGACGGCGCCAGCCACACTTGCTTGCGACCCCACACCTGACAGAAGAGGACGTTGAGGTGATCATGGTGCAGGTTGGACAGCGTCCCCGCGGGCCCCAGCCACAGGTGCACGCGGTCCGGCCCCACCAGATCCGGTTGGATGTAGCCCTCCGGCGCACGCAGGTCCTCCAGCAGCGGGCGGAAGGCCTCGCGCAAGAGCAGGCTGTTTCGCGCCACCAGATACATGTCGTTCGTTGGCGCACCCTCGAAGCGTGCCAGCAATTCGCGCAAAGGCACGTCACGACGCAGGCGATCCGCATGGAAGTCAGGCATTGCCTGTGATTCACGTCCCGCCATCACCTCCACCGTCTCATCCCCGAAGCGCTCCGCCATCCACTGGGGCGTCCACCGTGTCATCGCGGGCCAGTCCTCCAACAACCCTTCAATGACGACCGGCCGGTTGCGCCGGTAGTAATCGGTGAAGAACTCCGCTGGAGACAGACGCTGGCGCCGCTCCACCTGGAGGTCCGCGCGCGCTTGTCGTTGCAGTGCCGACCGCGCAGCGAGCAGTGACTCCAAGGCATTCAAGCGCGTCGCGTGGGTCCGACCTCCGACCACCGCGGGATGTGTCTCGGCTTCGCGAATCGTTTCCCAGACAACTTCTGGCGCCATTCCAGACGCATCCAACATGGCTCCGAGCCTCGCGGAAGAAACCCCACGCACAAGGTTCTGCGCGAGCCACGTTTTCACCAAGGGGGGGACAATTGATTTCACGGTCGGCCCCCCCGTGTCGGGCTGAACCTGTTGGGTTGTCCACATCCACCTTGAGCGGACTCCATGACCCCTCCTTCGTTCTCTCACAACATCGTCCCGAATCCCCCGCCGCCCCTCCCTCCCTGCGACCTGGAGAAGGGAGAGCCGGCCCCGCGCGCGGACCCCGTGCCGCCCGCGCCCACGCCGCCACCGTCCACGCCGCCGCTGCCTGAAACAGAAACGCAGACGGGCTGAAATCTCAACGCGATGTTTTGAACGCGCGGGCGGCATGCCTCCTCAACCGGAGGTGTGCCACCGCGCGTTGCCGCCCGGAACGTCCAGCGACTGGAACGTCACCGAAACACTCACATCCAGCGCGTGCACCTGGTGCCACCAGCCCACCGGGATGAACAGCATTTCGCCGGGCCCCACCACCACCTCGTGCACGTGCGCCGTGCCGAAGGCGGGGAAGCGCGCCAGGTCCGGGGCGGACGCGTCCACCGAACTCCACACGTGCGCGTGGTTGTACACGCGCGCCGTCTCGAACGAGGGAATCAGCCAGAAGCGCTTGCGCCCATGGACCTGGCCGAACAGCACCGAGTCCACGTCGTGGTGCAACGCCGTGCGCGTGCCCGCCGGGCCCACCCACAGCTTGATGCCGCCGGGCTCCGGCCGGGGGTGCAGGAAGCCGGGAGGAAACCGCACGTCGTCCAACAGCCCGCGCAGCTCCGAACGCTCCAGCGCGAAGTTGCGAGCGGTGAGGTACAGGTCGTTGGTGGGCCCGCCGTGCTCCAGCCGGTGGAGGAACTCCGACAGCCGCATCACCGTGCGGCTCGCATCCGGCGCCATGTCGTAGTCCGCGCGGGCCTCGCGGCCCGTCATGACCTCCACCTCCACATGGCCGTATGTCCGCGCGAGCGCCTCCGGCGTCCAGTGCTCCAAGAGCGGCCAGCCCTCCAGGAAGTCCTCCAGGATGACGGGCCGGTGCGCGCGGTAGTAGCGGTCGCGGAACTCGTCGGCGGACACGCCCCGCCGCCGCTCCACCCCCACGCCGGCCTGCGCATGCAGCGCGGCGCGCACGTCCAGGAGCGACGCCACCTCCGCGCCCAGCGCCACGTGCCGGGCCCCCGCCTCCACCACCGGGTGCCGGGCCGCGCGCTCCACCTCCGCGCGCGCATCGTCCGGGGTCACCCCTTCGGCGACCAGCACCCGGGACAGCGCTTCCGCCGCCACGCCGCGCAGCAGGTTCTCCGACAGCCATGCATGCCACGAGGGTGACAGGGCCATGGGACCACTCTAGGCCACCCGCGAAGTCTCACGGCAGGGGGGCATCCGCCCACACGCGCGTCCCACTGGAATCCTTCAGAGGCTCAGGGCGCCCTTGAGGCCCAGCACGATGACGTTGCGCGCATCCTCGTTGGCGCCCGGGCGGATGAACTGGAAGTTGGGCCGCAGCACCAGCCACGGCGTCACGCGGAGGCTGTAGAACAGCTCGCCCAGATACTCCGTGCGCGGCACCAGCGTGGTGGGGTCCTGAAGCTGCTTGAGCCGCTGGGACGTGACGTACCGGCCATTGGAGTGCGTGCGGCCCAGCGCGAAGCCCACGTCGTCATCCGCCCGGCCGAAGACGCCCGTGTACTCCAGGCCCGCGGTGTACTGGCTGTCCACCGTGGAGGTCTCCCGGTCCGTGTGCGTCAGCCGCACGAAGACGTTGAGCCCCTGCGCCTTGTTCTCGGCGTTGGGCACGTGCGTGAGCTGCTGGCGCACCACGAAGTACGCGCCATAACGCCCGCTGCGCTCCACGTCGTCCAGCAGCACGTCGCTCGCGTTGGACGTGTCGTACCAGGCGCCCAGCTTGTAGAGCCCCTCCAGCGTTCCCTGGCGGAACTTCGGGTTCCACGCCAGCTCCAGCGGCAGCATCACGCCCGTCGCTCCGGAGAAGCGCCCCAGGTAGAAGGCCGGATCCAGGTTGCGAGGGTTCACCTCGTACGCGGCCAGTTGCACGTAGGCCACCTTCGCCACGTCCAGCCGCAGCCGCGTGCCCCACTGGCTCACCGGCCAGTTGAACCAGTAGTTGCCCACGATGTTGCCGGGCTGCGCGCCGCAGAATGAAAGGTTCTGGAAGTCGCAGGGGAAGTCCGCCGTGTCCTCGCCCATCGTGACGCGGCCCAGCTTCCAGTGCACGCGCTCCCCCCAGAAGAGCTGCTCGTACCAGAGCTGCGTGAGGCGCCCCACGTTGCCGCGGCCGTACACCTCCTGCACGAGCTGGAGGTTGCCCAGCTCCATGTCCGCACCCAGGTTGTTGCCATTGCGGTGCGTGAAGGTGAACTGGAAGGTGCCGCCCTTGAACCCCGTCAGCTTCTCCAGGTCCACGCCCAGCCCCACGTCGAACTGGCCCGCCTGCCGGAGCGCATGCCCCTTGCCGCCGCGCGCGTTGTAGGCGAGCTCCGTCGCGTAGCGGACCTGGAGCGCCACGCCCAATTCGAAGAGCAGCCCGCGCGCGCCACCCCAGTCGCCGGTGAGGCCCGGAGGCATCTTCGTCTCGGCCGCGAGCACGGGGCCCGAACACAGCAGGGCCCACGCCAACATCCCGCC
>NZ_RAVZ01000216.1 GCF_003611635.1 Corallococcus terminator
GGCCTGACTTGCCAACACCCGGGGCGGGGTGGTGACGGTCCAGAGGGATTTGTTCAGGCGCTCGTCATTCATGGCTCAAGGCTAGGAATCCGCCCCCCAGGGCATAAGCCACGCCTGCCATGCCCTGACCGGCCGCCTGCCCAGCTTGGGGTGTGCGCGACCCAACAGAGCCCCGCCCCGGGTGTTGGCAAGTCAGGCCCCTGGAGCAGGAGAGGCTGGGGCGCGCCGACCCCAGCGCGTTAGAACACCTGGGCCGGGGGTCCGCGCGCCGGGCGGGCCAAGGAGCGGTGTCGAGATGCCCGTGGAACGCATCGCTGGCTCGGCCAGCCTGGTGGACCTGCTGGACCGGATGTTGGACCGGGGACTGCGCTTCGACGCGCGGGCCCTGGGAACTCCGGGCCGCGCCGCCCCATTGGAGGGGAAGGCGCGCATCGTGGTGGCATTTTCGGAGGTCCGCACCGCAGACTCGCCGGAACGCGGACTCCCGCCGCGTGAACCCTCACCCGGAGCGTAAGTACGTGGCGTCTCCAGCCCCGCTGCCCCCCGCCGAAGCCGATGCCGGGGCGCGCCTCGTGCTCGCCGAGCACCTGCTCGCCTGCGAGTCCGCCACCGCCTGTGCACGGGCGTTGGTGGAATGGCTCACGCGGCAGACCGGAGTGCCGGTCGCCTGCCTGGGGCCGAGCGACGGTGGACCCGCGGCCGGCTGCCTGGCCGGTGAAGGGCTGACGGGGGTCCAGCAGACCGCGCTCGGGCGCGCGTGGGAGGAGCCCGCGCCCGCGCTGGTGGCCTTCCGCACCCGGCCCGGAGCCCGGTGGCTGGCGGCGGACGCGCTGGAAGGCAACGTGTTTCCGGGCGGCTTCCTGGCGGTGCCCCTGGGCCGGCCCGGGGCGCCCGCGGTCGCGCTGCTGGTGGTGGGGCTGTCCGGGCCCGGCGTGCCGCAGGACGTGGCGTGGGCAGCGTCATGCGCCGGGCCGCTCCTCGCGCGGCTGGTGGCCTCCGATGCCCGGGCGCCGCGGCGGCTGGAGCCGGACCGGCTGCTGCGTCGGGTCATCAACGCGGTGTCGGATCCGGTGCTGCTGACGGACCCGGAGGGCGTGCTGCTCTTCGCCAACGGCCGCGCGGAGGCGCTGCTGGTCGCGGGCCCGGATGCCAGCCCCGGACGCGCGCGGGCGGTGGAGATCAACCAGCGCCTCTTCCGGGAGACGCTCGTGCAGGGCGGCGCCCTGGGGACGGGCGTGCACCGGCGCGAGGTGCCCCTGGTGGATCCGGTGGAGGGCATGGACCTGCTGTTCGAGCTGGTCACCACGCCGGTGCTCGCGCCGGACGGCCCCGCGGTGGTGGTGAGCGTGCTGCGCAACGTGACGGACCTGGGCCGCGCCGCGCAGGCCCTGGGGGAGAGCTACCGGCGGCTGCGCGCCACCGAGCGCGAGGCGCGCAGCGAGCGCCACCGGTTGGACCGGGTGCTGGACTCGGTGGCGGACCCCATCATCCTGTCCGACCCGGCCGGCGGCATGGTGATGATGAACGACCCGGCCGAGCGGCTCTTCGCGTGGCCCCACGAGTCGGGCGAGTCCTCCATGCGCCGCGTGCGCGCGAACGACGCGCTCTTCGGCTCCTTCCTCTCCCACCTGCTGGGCCCCGACAACGCGGGCGTGTCGCGGTGGAAGAGCCAGTTGACGCTGGACGACCCCACAAGCGGCGCGCCCGTGCCCATGGAGGCCATGGCCAACAAGGTGCTGGGCGACCAGGGTGAGCTGACGGGCATCGTCACCGTCTTCCACGACCGCACGGAGGTGCTGGAGCGGGCGCGGCTGCTGGAGCGGGTGAAGGAGGTCTCCAGCGAATTGGAGGCGCGCGTGCTGTCCGCGACGGCGGAGCTGGCGGAACAGAACGAGAAGCTGCGCCGGCAGGCCATCCAGTTGGAGCAGGCGAGCGCGGCCAAGTCGCAGTTCCTGGCCAACATGTCGCATGAGTTCAGGACGCCGCTCAACGCCATCCTCGGCTACACGAACATGCTGCTCCAGGGCGTGTCCGGAGAGATGACGCCGCCGCAGCGCCGCAACCTCACCCGCATCGACTCCAACGGGCGGCACCTGCTGGAGGTCATCAACGAGATTCTGGACATCACCCGCATCGAGGCGGGGCGGATGCCGCTGCACCTGACGGACTTCGGGTTGCCGGAGCTCTTGAACGAGGTGATGGCGGAGATGGACCCCATCATCGCGCGCAGCAAGCTGACGGTGGAGACGCACCTGGAAGAAGGGCTGCCGGGCGTGTGGACCGACCGACAGAAGGTGAAACAGATTGTTCTCAACCTGTTGTCCAACGCGCTGAAGTTCACGCATGAGGGCAGCGTGCACGTGTCGGCGGAGTATCAGAACGGCACCGGCATCCTCTCCATCTCGGTGAAGGACACGGGGATCGGCATCGACGTGTCGAACCAGGAGAAGATCTTCGAGGACTTCCAGCAGGTGGACAGCTCTCCCACGCGGGCCTATGGGGGCACCGGACTGGGCCTGTCCATCTGCCGTCGACTGGCGACCATGCTGGGGGGACGCGTCTCCCTCCAGAGCAGTCCGGGCCAGGGTTCGACCTTCACCCTGCACTTTCCACGACGCGCGAGACGGACATGACGAACAGCCCGGAAAAACCCAAGCCGCTCGTGCTGGTGGTGGACGACTACCAGGATGCCCGGGAGATGTACGCGGAGTACCTGGAGTTCTCCGGCTTCCGCGTGGCGGAGGCGAAGAACGGCCAGGAGGCCCTGGACAAGGCCTTCGAGCTGGTGCCGGACGTCATCCTGATGGACCTGTCCCTGCCGGTGATGGATGGCTGGGAGGCGACGCGCCGGCTGAAGGGCGACGAGCGCACGCGGCACATCCCGGTGGTGGCGCTGACCGGGCATGCGCTGAAGGGGCACTCGGAGGACGCGAACCAGGCCGGGTGTGATGCGTACGTCACCAAGCCGTGCCTGCCGGACAACCTGGTGGAGCAGGTGAAGAAGATGATCGCACGGCGCGACGCGGCCTCGGCGAGCTGAAGCGTTCCCAGTCGAAAGGCGGAGCACGCCATGGCGACGAAGCAGCAGGCGGAAGTCCCTCGGGAGGGCCGGGCGCACTACCTGTACGCCATCGTGCGGGCGGAAGGCGGCTGGGAGCTGGACCTCGCCGGGTTGGGCACGGCGCCGGTGCGCACGGTGCGCGAGGACGACCTGCTGGCGCTGGTGTCCGACACGGCGGGCCTCCGGGTGGCGCCCACGCGGGCCCATCTGCTGACCCATCAGCGCGTGACGGATGCGGTGCTGCGCGAGCACACGCTGGTGCCGGTGGCCTTCGGCACGGTGCTGCCGTCGGAGGAGCGCGTGCGGGAGGTGTTGCGCACGGCCCACACCCCGCTCGTGCGCGCGCTGGCCATGCTGGACGGGCGCGTGGAGCTGGGGCTGAAGGTGTACTGCCACCGCGACGCGCTGGCGCGCCAGTTGGAGGAGGAGGCGCCCCAGTTGGCCCGGCGGCCCTCCGAGCCCGAGGAGGACCACGAGCAGCGGATGGAGCTGGCGCTGCTGGAGCGCACCACGCGGGACATGGACGTGCTGCGTGACGGACTGGGGCCGCTGGTGGCGGCCACGCACGAGTCCGCGCCCCTGGGAGAGCGGATGCTGCTCAACGCGGCCTTCCTGGTGGACCGCGCGGCGGTGTCCGCCTTCGAGGCGCGGCTGAAGACGCTGGCGGCGCGCACGGAGCTGTACGCGTACCGCTTCACCGGGCCTTGGGCCGGCTACAGCTTCGTGGACGTGCGGCTGGGCGTGGAGGCCAGCCCCGCCGCGGCGTCCTGACGGGTGCTTCAGCGCGGGGGCGCGGTGAGCTTCGCGGCCTCCTCGGCCAGGGACTCCAGTCCGCCGCCCATGCGCGTCCAGCCCGGTGTGTGTTCGGTGCGCGCGTACCACGTGTGATCCGTCGCCATCGCCATGGAGAGCTCGCCCACGGGCTTGCCGGCGCGCTGGTATTCGATGCGGAAGGCGGGCGTGGAGGCGAGGCCCGGCGGGAACTCGCCCCGGCCGAGGAACTCCAGCGGGGTGAGGCGCCACACGCGGTCGTGCCAGTTGCGGGTGAAGTCGTCCGGGGTGCCGGGGGCGTCCACGGGCGACAACTGCACGGCGCCCGGGGGCTGCCCGCTGGCCACGAAGGCGCGGGAGGTGGTGCCGGAGGTGATGACCACGCGGTCGAAACCGTCCACGTCGAAGGTGTGCAGGCGCCGGTCCACGAGCCGGCTGGAGCCGGCCTCCAGGTCCGACAGCAGCGCGGGGCCCAGGAGGAAGACGTGGCTGTCGGAGGGCCGCTGGAGGTAGGGCGCGCCCCAGCCGGAAGCGGGGGCCGCGAGGCGGAAGGTCTTCGGCGTGCCGTCCACGGTGAGCGTCAGTGCCCGCTCCGTCTTCGCGAGGCCGAGTTCCTCCAGCTTCTTGGCGTCCAGGACACCCAGTTCGCGCTGGGCCCGCAGCGGGGCGAACTTCGCGAACAGCTTCTGGGCCAGGTCGTTGCCTCGCAGCTCACGGGGCGGTGGCACGGGGGCTGGGGTCGACGGGGTGCCCGCGTCGGCGCCAGCGGTGGCGATGGCTCCCGCGTCCGAGGCACGAGCGGGTCCCGCATCGGGCGCCGCGTTCGCACGGGATGCAGCGTCGGCGATGCGAGCACCCGCGCCTGCATCGGACGCCGCGTTCGCACGGGATGCAGCGTCGGCGATGCGAGCACCCGCGCCTGCATCGGAGGCACCGCTGGAGGGACCCGCATCGGACGCCGCGCGGACGAGCGCATCCACATCGCCGCCATCAACCCCGGCATCCGCGCCCATGGGCTCTGCCTTCGGCTTCGCGGGCTTGCTGCCCAGACGAACCCAGATGGCGTCGCGGTCCTGGGCGTCGCGGAACAGCTCCACGAAGCGCGCCTCATCCTCGTAGCGGACCCGGTCGAGCGAACGCACCTGCGCGTCCTCCACCGTCACCTCGCCCGCTGCTCGGGACGGCTCGCGCTGCCACACGAAGAACGCGGCCACCAGGGCCACGCCCGCCAGGACTCCCTGCACGGCCACGTCGCGCGCCTTCATCGCGCACCTCCCACCGCTGCGGCGCTCCGGGGCGCACGCCGCCCGCGCCTGCGCGTCACGAAGAAGCCCACCGCCAGCACCACCACCGGCGCCAGGAAGACGGTCGCGTAGAACCACGCAACATCCTGCGAGCGCGTGTGCTGCAACGGCACGTCCTCCTCGCTCGTCGTCGCACCGGAGAGCGCTTCCTCACCGGAGAGCCAGCGCAGCGTGTCCACCGCTAGGTACGCATTGCCCACGTTGCCCAGGATGCCGTCACCCAACGCGTCCGCGTCCACCATCACCACCGCGCGCGGCGCGGGCTTCCCCTCCCCCGCCGCCGGCTTCTCCACCGCCACCACCAGCGGCCATGCCCGCGCGACATCCGCGGCCTGGGGCTCGAAGTCGCCGTTGAGGTCCGCGAAGGTCTCCGCGTGCGCACGCACGCTCGTGTCCAGCTTCACGCCGGGCACGGGCGGCGACACCAGCTCCAGCGCCACCGCACCCGGGAACGCCACCGCCGCCTGTGAGCCCAGCGCGGACAGCGACGTGACGGACGGGTGCGAGGAGAAGCTCGCCGTGCCCAGGTTGCCCCGGTCGCTCACCTGACGCGTGGTGCGGAAGTAGACGCGGTCATTCGCCAGCGGCACGCGCAGCGACCGCAGCCCCAGCGGCTGGAGCAACGGCTCCAGCGCCGCACCGTCCGGCTCCAACGCGATCCACAGCCGGCCTCCCTGTTCCCAGTACTCCCGCAGCGCGGTGACTTCCTCAGGGCGCAGCTCGCTCGTGGGCCCCAGCACCGCCACCATCGCCGCGTCGCGCGGCACCTCCGTGCCCAGCCCTTCCGCCGCCGTGAGCGTGCGCACGTCCACGTTCTGCGCGCGCAGCAGCTCCTTGAACTGCGCCACCGAAGGCCGGGCCGCTTCACCGGGAACAGGCCGCGTGTCGGCGCGCTCCCCATGGCCGCCCGTGAGGTAGACGATGCGCCGGGGCTTCGCCACCGACAGCATCCGCCGCTGCACTTCGGCGTCCAGCCGCTGGAGTTGTCCCCGAGCCCGCTCCACGTCCAGGCCCAGCGTCAGGACCTCCCTGCGGTCTCCTCGCGACAGCACCACCGAACCGTTGTTGCTGACACCCAGCGCCTTGCCCCGCGCGGGCTCCACCGCTTGATCCAACGACTCCACGCTCAGCAGCGGACTCTCCGGCTCCAGGTCGCGGAAGTACTGCCGCACCGCTTCGCCCACCTCGTTGGCGGGCGGAAAGAAGAGCGTCACCTGCAAGGGCTCATTGAGGCCGAGCACCAGCTTGCGCGTCGCCTCGCCCGACCGGGCGGTCCGGAAGTAGGACAGGTCCCAGGTGGCATCCGCCTTCGTCGCCACGTAGGTCGCAGCGAACGCGAGCACGCCCACGAAGGCCATGCCCAGACCGGAGAACAGCGCGCTGCGCACCCGCCCCGTCTCCGGCACCGGCGCCCGCGCCATCGCCACGAGCGCGGTCTCCACCAACGCCAGCGGCAGGAGCGCGCACACGAGCAGCGCCGGGAACAGCACCGCCAGCACGCCCGAAAGTCTCGGAGCGGAGCGCGACAGCGGCGCCCCGAACAGCGCCGTGCCCACGTCCCCCTGGACGAAGTAGAGCACCAGCGCCACCAGGCCCAGCGCGTACAGGGCCAGGACCCACCGCTCCAGCGAGCGCCGGGCGGGAGGGGCCGCCAGCATCCGCACCACGCGCCAGCCCGTGGCGCCCACGGCGACGGCGACGCCCAGCGCGGCCAGGGTCACGCGGCCGGAGCCCACGCCCAGCACGCGCTCCGCGATGAAGACCGCGACCAGCCCCGCGACGAAGGCCACCGTCGCGGCCAGTCCGGTGCCGAAGGAAGCCGGCGTGCTCATCGCCACCTCCGCGCTTCCAACACCCGTGTCGCCGCGAACAGCGCCACGTACGTGACGACCAGGTAGTAGACGACGTCGCGCACGTGGATGAGCCCCGCCTGGAAGGGGGGGAAGTGCTGGTTCCACAGCGACATCGCGCTGAAGACATCCGACAGGGGCTGCTCGGTGATGCGCGCGAGCAACCAGCACAGGATGAGCGCCACCAGCATCACCGCGGAGAAGATGGCCGCGAGCAGTTGGTTCTTCGCCAGCGACGAGCCGAACGTGCCCACCGCCAGCGACGCGCTGCCCAGCAGCAACAGGCCCAGGTAGCCCGCCGCCACGTGCCCGAAGGACACCTTGCCGTTCACCAGCACCAGCAGCGGCATGTACAGCGTGCACAAGAGGTAGAGCGCGAGGAACGCGAGCCCCGCCAGGAACTTGCCCAGCACGATGTCCCGGTCGCGCACCGGCGACGCGTACAAGAGCGGCAGCGTGCCCGTCTGGCGCTCCTCCGCGAGCAGCCGCATGGAGACCAGGATGGCCGCCACGATGGTGAAGCCGCTGGAGTAGTAGAAGAAGCCGGACAGCACCTCCGCGGAGCGCTTGCTCGCACCGCCCATGGCGTACGCGTTGAAGAACAGGCCGTTCACCGCGAGGATGATGGCGAGGATGACGTAGCCGCTGAGCGTGCGCAGGTAGCCGGCCAGCTCGCGGCGGGCAATCAGGAGCGCCTTCACGCGCGCACCTCCTGGCCCGTCAGCTTGAGGAAGAGCGCTTCCAACTGTCCTTCTCCCGCGTCCAATCGCAGCAACTCCAGCCCCGCGCCCACCACCGCCCGCGCCACCTGGGGCCGCAGGTCCGGGGACGCCGCCACCTTCAACCCGAGCACCTCGCCCTCCCCCGGCCGCACCTCCACCGCGCCGAACCCCTGGAGCGCTTCGAGCGCCCGCGCACGCGAGCCCCGCACCTCCAGTTCGATGGACGGACCGCCCAGGCTGCGCGACAGCTCCTCCTCGCTGCCCTGCGCGAGCAGCGCGCCCTTGTGGATGATGAGCAGCCGGTCACACGTCTGGGAGATTTCCGGGAGGATGTGGCTGGACACGAGCACCGTGTGCGCGCCCTTGAGGCCGCGGATGACGTCGCGCATCTCCACGATTTGCAGCGGATCCAATCCGCTGGTGGGCTCATCCAGGATGAGCAGCGCGGGCCGGTGCACCAGCGCCTGCGCCAGCCCCACGCGCTGCCGGTAGCCGTGGCTGAGCGTGGAGATGACCTCGTCGTGCACGTCGCGCAGGCCCGTCTTCTCCTCGGCCTCGCCCACGTGGACGGGGGTGGCCTTCGCGGGCACGTCGCGCAGACGGGCGACGTAGGTCAGGTATTCGCCCACCGTCATCTCCTCGTAGACGGGGGGCACGTCGGGCAGGTAGCCGATGCGCTGGCGCACCTCGTGGGACTGGTTCACCACGTCATGCCCGTCGATGACGACGCGCCCCGACGTGGGCAGCAGCACGCACCCGAGAATCTTGAGCGTCGTCGACTTGCCGGCGCCGTTGAGGCCCAGGAAGCCAATCACTTCACCCTGACCGATGGTGAAGGCGAGGTCGCGGATGGCCGCGTGCTCGCCGTAGAACTTCGTCAGCCCGTCGACCTGGATCATCAGGAAGGACTCCTCGAAGCGAGGGGGAAACGGCGCACTTCTGTCCCCCCGCCCCGGGAGTGTCAAGCACGGGCCTACGTGTGGCGGAATTCCGCGCCCTCGGTGGTCCGGCCCAGGGTGAAGCGCAGCGCGCCCTCCAGGTCGGGGAACAGGAAGGGGAACCCGTGCGCCTGGGCCACCGTGGGCAGGACGTGGGCGCTGGACAGGAGGGTCTCCTCGCCCATCTGCCCGAACACCGTCTTCACCACGCCCGCCGGCAGCGGGAAGAGGGCGGGACGGCGCAGCACCTTGCCCATCACCCGGGCCAGCTCCCCCTGTCGCACGGCGTTGGGCGCCACGGCGTTGAGCGGGCCGCGCACGGCCGGCGTCCCGATGGAGAACTGGATGAGCCCGAGCAGGTCCTCCAGGGACACCCAGCTCATCCACTGCTTGCCGGAGGCGATGGGCCCACCCCCACCCGCGAGGAACGCGGGCGCCAGCTTCGCGAGCGCCCCGCCGCTCGCGTCCAGCACCACGCCGATGCGCAGGTGCACCACGCGGATGCCCGCGGCCTCGGCGGGCGCGGTGGCGGACTCCCACTGGCGCGTGACGTCCGCGAGGAAGCCACCGCCGACACCGGAGCTCTCCGTGAGCTCCTCGTCGCCCCGGCTGCCATACAGGCCGATGGCGGAGGCGCAGACGAGCACGCGGGGCTTGCGGCTGGCGCGGGCCAGGGCCTCGCACAGCACGCGGGTGCTCTCCGTGCGGCTCTTGAGGATCTCCTGCTTGCGCTCCTCCGTCCAACGCCCCTCCGCGACGTTGGCACCGGACAGGTGCACCACCGCGTCCAGTCCCTCCAACCCCTCCGCGTCCACGGTGCCCCGGTCAGGCGCCCAGGCGATGTCGCCCCGGGCCGCGTTCGGACGGCCGCGCACCAGCCGCTTCACGCGGTGCCCGCCGGTGGAGAGGAACGACGCCAGCGCCTTGCCCACCAGCCCCGACGCTCCGCCGATGGCCACCGTGAGGGGGCCCTGGTCCTTGAAGGCGGCATGGCGGCGCAGGTCCATGCGGGTGAGGGTGTGGCGATACGCGAACATGCGCTCCAGCCGCTCGCGCGCGTAGCCGCCGCCGAAGGTGTCCCCGAGCGTCCCCACGGGCAGCACGTACTCCACCGCGTCCTCCAGGACGGACGCCTGGGGGGTGGAGCCCGGGTGCATGCGATGGTCATGGACCCACTTCGTGAAGGGACCTTCACGCTGGGTGTCCTGGAAGGAGGCGCCCTCCACGTAGCCGGTGTGTTCGGCGACCAGGCGCTGGGGGATGGGGCCCAGGTGGATCTTCACGACGACGCGGGCGCCAGGACGGATGCCGTCGCCGGTGCGCTCGACGACCTCGGCGGTCTCCCAGGGAGGCGACAGGCGCTCGAAGGCGCCCTCACGGGTGTGCCAGGCGAAGAGGTCGGCGGCGGGGACTGGCATCTGGCTGCGCGCATCGAAGACGTGCGACTTGCCCATGGGTGCTCCTGGGGGGAGATTGCGACCGCGCATGCTTAATCCCGACCTCCTCGACCGTGCAGTCGAATTGCTTCGACGCGGCGGTGTCATCGCCCTGCCAACAGAGACGGTCTACGGCCTCGCGGCCAACGCCGAGGACGAACTGGCGGTCCGTCGCGTTTTCGCCATCAAGGGCCGGCCGGCCACCCACCCCCTCATCGTCCACATCCCCGGGGTGGAGCACCTGTCCCAGTGGGCCCGGGTGGTTCCGGAGGAAGCGACAGCCCTGGCGCGGGCCTTCTGGCCGGGACCGTTGACGCTGGTCCTGCCGCGCACCGCGAGGGCCACGGACGCCGTGACCGGAGGCCAGGACACGGTGGCCCTGCGCGTGCCGGGGCATCCGGTGGCGCTGGAGGTGCTGCGACGGCTGGGCGGAGGCGTGGCCGCGCCCAGCGCCAACCGCTTCGGCCGCGTGAGTCCCACGACGGCCGGGCACGTGGAGCAGGACCTGGGCGGCGATGTGGACCTGGTGCTGGATGGAGGCCCGTCCACGGTGGGCGTGGAGTCGACCATCGTGGACCTGTCCTCCGGTGCGCCCGCCATCCTCCGGCCGGGAGGACTGGCGACGGAGGAGGTGGAGCGGGTGCTGGGCAGGGCGGTGCCAGTGCGCGCGTCCACCACGGTGCGCGTGTCCGGTTCGCTCGCGTCGCACTACGCACCGCGCGCGGGCGTGGTGCTGGCGGAGCCTTCCGAAGTGTCGCAGCGGGTGGAAGCGCTGCGGGCCCAGGGCCTGCGCGTGGGCGTGCTGGGGCCCGCGTCGCTGTCACTGCCGGGGGATGTGCAGCGCTTCGACGTGCCGGGAGAACCAGCGCAGGCCGCGCGCGTCCTCTATGCCCGGCTGCGGGAGGCGGATGAACAGGGACACGACGTGCTCGTGGCCTGTCTGCCTTTGGCGAGCGGCCTGGGCATCGCGGTGAGGGACCGGCTGTCTCGCGCCGCGGCCCCGCGAGAGTTGTAGAACACATCAATCACAGACTCGCCCCGCACGTCTGTCCGCGGCATGGCTGACGCATCCAGACGCGACGCCAGACCTCTCCCAGGCGGATTCTGCACGTCGGGGTCCTCCAGCGCGGCCCGCATCCCGCACGGAAGATTCCTCAAAGACAATCCTGTCTCTGCAATCCACTGGAAATCAGTTGGATCCGCCCAACCAGCAAAGACCGCCTGAACCGCATAAAAAGCTTTGCAAGCCAACCATTAGGACAGGTTTGACATTCACTGACAGTGCGACAATAGTTATTCCCCGGGTCAACGACAGGCATGCCCTTTTTTGACGGCACCCGTCCGCCCCGGAAGGAATCCCCACATGCTGAAGCACTCTCTCAAGGCCGCGCTCGCGGCTGGAGCCGTGTTGTGCGCGGGCTGTCAGGCCGAGGGGCCGGATGAAGCCTCCGTGGATCCCCGGGATCCCATCTCCGACCGTGGCGGCATGGGCGTCACGAACCGTGGCCAGGAGCAGGGGCTGGGCTCCGTGCTGCCCCAGACGGTGGATGCCCGCAAGTCGGTGGTGCTGACCGAGACGGCCATCCTGACCGGCTTCACCCTGTCGGGCGTCCTCACCCAGCTCGCCGCGCAGAACGGGGGCACGGGCCTCAACAGCACCCAGTTGTTCCGCCAGCTCTGGGACACGCAGAACCCCACCACCGGGCAGGCGGACCTCCAGCCGAGCGCCCACTGCAACGACACTGGCAACCTGCTCAACGGCTTCCCCAATGGCTGCCGTCCTTCAGAGGGCGCCCAGGCGGTGCCCACCAGCATCACCAACATCAACTCCTACTCCGCCATCGGCCTCTACAACCGGTTCGACCTGGCGCCCACCTCCGGTGCGGACTGTGGTGAGTACCGCGTCGTCTTCGCCAAGACAGGCGGCGGCGGCGGGCGCAACTTCATCATCTTCGAGGCCGCCCTGCCCAATCCCCGTCCGGACCTGGGCATCGACGGCTGCCGCCCCGTCCAGGCCTTCTGGCGCGACCTGAGCACGAAGCCGGTGGCCACCCGCGCCACCGCCGTGCGCGACTTCTACTTCATCGGACTGCCCGGCTTCTCTCCGGTCATCCACATGAACAACTACGGCTTCAACCCGGCGGGCATCGGCCAGGTGCGCGTCAACATGTTCATTGGCGGGCCGTGGATGCTGAAGGAGTTCAAGCTCAACCGCCAGTGCCCGGGCGGGGTGTGCACCCTGAAGTTCACCCCGGTGACGGTGAAGGCGAACCCCGCGGGCCGGCTCTTCAACCCCACCTCCACGCACGCGCTGGCCCCCAGCTTCCGCGCGCACTTCATCACCCAGGTGGAGGAGCTGGCGGTCAACAACGTCAACACCTTCAACTACAGCGTCCCGGACACGTTCAACGCCGCCCAGAGCGACGCGCAGTCGTTCGGCATCGAGGACGACTACTCCGCCCAGTTCGGCAATGGCGCCAGCACCTTCCGCAACGACATCCAGGCGGAGCTCAACCGGCTGGGCAGCACCGTGTCGCCCAACCAGATCGTCGCCCGCGCCCAGGCCCTCTCCTGCGGCGGCTGCCACGACCGCAGCAACAGCGCCTCCCTGGGCGGCTTCTCCTTCCCGAACTCGGCGTCCTTCGTGCACAGCACGGAGAGCACCCAGACGGGGCCGGAAGGCACCCGCTTCGCCGTGTCCAACGCCCTGGCCAACACCTTCATCCCCTTCCGCAAGCAGGTCATGGAGGACTTCCTCAACGCGGACCACCCCCTCACCCCCGTCTCCCGGTTCGACATCTCCGGCTCGGCCACGGACGGCCGCTTCGGCTACTGGGTGGAGCGCCGCGCCACCGGCGTCGTGATGAAGGCCTCGCTCGACAGCGGCGGTGAGAGCGTCCTCGCCTTCAACCGTCCGGACCCCATCGCCGTCGCCACGGATGGCCTCAACGTCTACTGGACGGAAGCCGGCGGCTCCATCCTCAAGGTGTCCGTCCTCGGCGGCGCGGTGTCCACCGTCGCCACCGGCCTCACGGGCCTGGGCGGCATCGCCACCGACGGCACCAGCCTCTTCATCACCCAGGGCAGCTCCATCCTGTCGTTGCCCCTGGCGGGCGGCGCCACCACCGCGCTCGCCACCGGCCGCCCCGGCCTCACGGGCCGCATCACCGTGGATGGCGCCAACCTCTTCTGGCACGAAGGCAACGACGTGCAGCGCATGCCCAAGGGCGGCGGTGCCATCAGCCTGTTCACCTCGCGCCCCGCCATCACCGGCATCGCCAGTGACGGCGTGCGCCTCTGGGTGTCCGAGGACCTGAACCCGGGCAACGTCCTGGCCTTCCCCCTGGCGGGCGGCGCCCCGGTGGCCACCTTCGCCGCGGCCTTCAACATCAACAGCATCTCCGCGGGCGGCGGTCACGTCGTCTGGACGGAGAACCGCAACCCCGGCGTCGTCATGGCGAAGGTGAAGTAGCCCGCCCGCGACGCGTCACCGGCCTCCCTGGAAAGGGGGGCCGGGTTTCCCATTCCCAGCCCGGCTGTCCCTCTCAAACGCTCACGCGATGGGTCCCACATGCGCAAGCCTTCCCTTCCCACCTTCCTGAAGGTCGCGGTCCTCACCCTCCTGCCCGCCGCGGCGGTCGCCGAACCGATGCAGGAATGGCGTTGCAGCGTCGACAGCCTCACCCCGGAGCAGGCCCAGGCCCGCATCGAGTGGGCGCGCAAGTGCGGCCTCACCCAGAACCTCAGCCCGGGCGGCCCCAATTCGTGGTTCCTGTCGGGCAAGGCCTTCGACACGAACTTCGACTGGGCCAAGGAGTACAAGGAGTTCAACACCAACCGCGCGTGGACGGGGAACCTCAACCAGTACAACGTCAACTACTACCACGCGTTTTCGAAGTACGACAACACGCCCATGTACACGGTGGCCGCGGAGACGAGCGGCCCCACGGCGAACTACTTCAAGTGGTCGCACACCAGCAGCCGCCCCCGCACGCTCTACCCCTCCTTCGAGAACAGCCCGGTGGCCGGCAGCGGCACGCAGCTCCTTCCCCACCCCACGCTGGCCAACTGCAACCTGTACTCGGACGCGACGGGCACCACCGTCTGGAATACCAACTTCTACGTCATCGCCTACTGCGAGTCGTCCTGCTACGCGCCCGACCAGAAGGTGCTGTTCAGCAACGGCGAGACGAACCTCCTGGAGGCCATGCAGAAGGGCCGTGAGGACGTCATCACCCTGGGCGCCAACGCCACGCTGGACGACCTCCAGCTCACCCAGGGCAAGGTGTACAGCTACACCTCCGAGACGCGCGACAGCGAGCACCTGCTCTACCGCCTGCGCACCGCGTCCGGCGGCGAGCTGAAGGTCACCAACGAGCACCCCGTCGTTACCCGCGAGGGCCGGATGGTGCAGGCCCAGACGCTCAAGGTCGGTGACGAACTCTTGCGTCAGGACGGCACCCCGGACGCCATCGTCTCCGTGGAGAAGAGCACCCACTTCGGCAAGGTCTACAACCTGAAGCCTGAAGCGCGCGACCAGGTCTCCAACATCCTCGTCGCCCAGGGCTTCCTCGTCGGCTCCGCCCGCTTCCAGAACGACGACGTCGAGTACATGAACCGCGTCCTGCTGTACCGCGGCGTCCCCGAGGACGCGCTGCCGCAGTAGTGCCCCGGTGCGCTGTCTGGCCGTGTCCCTGAAAACCCAAGGAGCAAGCAGGATGACTTCACCTTTCTCACGTCCCCTCGCCACGCTGGCGGCGCTGTCCCTCTTCCCGCTGGCGGCGCAAGCCGAACCCCTGCAGGAGTGGCGCTGCAGCACCGACAGCCTCACCCCCGCGCAGGCGAACATCCGCATCGAGCGGGCCCGCAAGTGCGGCCTCCTCCGCAACGTCCTCAACCCCGACGCGTGGTTCCTGTCCTCGCGCGCGTTCGACGCGAGCTTCCAGTTCGCCAAGGACTACAAGGAGGTCAACACCGCGGTGAACCCGCTGGGTGACAAGTCCTTCTCCGGAAGCTCGTTCCAGTGGAACGTCAACTTCTACCACGCGTGGGGCACCTTCGACGCGACGCCCCTCTACACCGTGGCGCAGGAGACCACCGGAGCGACGGCCAACTACTTCAAGTGGTCGCACACGGCCACCCGGCCCCGGCCGCTGTACCCCACCTTCGAGAACACCGCCGCCGTGGGCACGGGCACGCAGTTGTTCCCCCACCCCACCAACCCCGACGACTGCCGGCTCTACACCAACCCGACGGGCACCGGGGCGCCGGTGGCCAACAGCAGCAGCTTCTTCGTGGTGGCCTACTGCGAGTCGTCCTGCTTCACGCCGGATCAGAGCGTGCTGTTCAGCGGCGGGGAGAAGAACATCCTCGACGCGATGAAGCAGGGCCGCGAGGACATCATCACCCTGGGCCCCGACTCCACTTTGGACGGCCTCCAGCTCCAGCAGGGCAAGGTCTACAGCTACACCTCCGAGACCCGTGACAGCGAGCACGTCATCTTCCACGTGCGCACCGCCTCCGGTGGCGAGCTGAAGGTCACCAACGAGCACCCCGTCGTCACCCGCGAGGGCCGGATGGTGCAGGCCCAGACGCTCAAGGTCGGTGACGAACTCTTGCGTCAGGACGGCACGCCGGACGCCATCGTCTCCGTGGAGCGGGGCACCCACGCCGGCAAGGTCTACAACCTGAAGCCTGAAGCCCGCGACCAGGTCTCCAACATCCTCGTCGCCCAGGGCTTCCTCGTCGGCTCCGCACGTTTCCAGAACGACGACGTCGAATACATGAACCGCATCATCCTGTTCCACGCCATCCCGGCCGAAGCGCTGCCGGATTAGGCATCCGCGCAGCACGTCCCTCCAGTCACGCGCAGCACGCCCGGAGCCCGGCAGGGGCTCCGGGCCCCTTCTTGGAAATCACGGGAGAGGAGCACCATGAAGCGCAGCCGTTCGCGGATCATCCTGGGAGTCGCCCTGCTGTCGGGCGGAGTGAGCGCATGGCTGTGGATGGGACAGGAGACGCCCGCCACCGCGCCCCCCGTGGCCCAGGCGGACGTCAAGGCACCGGCCGCTCCGGTCGCGCCCACCGCCGCGCGGGCCCCCAGCGTGAAGACGCCCCCGTCGCTCGCGGCGGCACCCGCGCCCGTGCCGGGCGTCGAGCGTCCTCCGCTGATGCCCAAGGAGCTGATCGCCCAGGTGCTGGAGGACAACAAGCCCCTCGGCCTGTTCATGCACTACCACAAGCACGTGCTGCTCGATGCGCAGGGCCGCGACGAGTACCGCAAGCTGCTCTCCGGCCCGGAGATGATGAAGACCATGGCCGACGGGCTGAAGGATCCGGGTCGCGGCGAGGTGGAGCCCCGAGAGCAGTACGAGCGGCTGATGGAGGTGGACTACTTCAAGGCCGCGCTCGCGTGGAAGGACAACCCCCAGCGCGAACAACTGCTCGCGCACGCCGAGGACGTCATCCTCCAGCAGAACATCTTCGGCGGTCAGGACACCGAGCGCCGCTACATGCTCGCGGGCGGGAAGATGGAGATGTACCGCCTGCTGGCCGAACAGGACATGCAGCGGGCGCTCGCGCTCGGGGAACGCGCCCGGGGCACCAACATGGAGCAGCTCACCGCGTGGATGGCGACGGAGGAGCAGCGCCGCCGCACCCAGGAAGAGCAGATCCGCCTGGAGATGCAGGCCCAGGCCCGCAACTCCGCCGCGCCTTGATGCCCCGTCCCAACCGCACGCGTCTTCCAGCGCATGGATTCCCCATGCCTCGCACAAACAACAGGTGGTGGTCAGTGTCGCAACACAGAGAGAGCCGGGGCGCGCGCAAGGGGCTGGGGCTGGTGCTGGCCGTGGGGG
>NZ_RAVZ01000217.1 GCF_003611635.1 Corallococcus terminator
TCCTCCGGCCGTCCGGAGCGCGCCCCCCGTGCGCCCGCGCGGTGTCTTCGATGGACCCTCGCTCGACCAGATTCCCGACGAGGACGAGGACTCGGAGGAGCTGGGTGGCGGGCCCGTGGAGGCCACGAGCGTCATCGCGTGGGAAGCCCCTCCCGGCCGCATGGACCCGGTGCGCCGCATCCACCGCGCCGGCCGTCCCGAAGGCACCATGTCTGGCCCGGCCCCCGTGCGCGCCACCGGCCCGGCACGTCCGGGCGTCGGCGGTGCGGAGACCCGCGAAACGCCGCTCGTCCCGGAGCCAGCGCCTCCCGCCGAATCCACCTCCGCCGAACCGCTCGTCTTCAAGCTCGTGCGCGAGCGTCCGCTCGACCCGAAGCCGTACCGGGGCCTCGTCGAACACTTCGACCAGCGCAAGGACGCCACCCGCGCCGCGCTGATGCGCGAACTCGCGGATGCGCTCGAAGGCCGCGACATCTCCGCCCCCCGCGTCCAGCGCGGACCGCTCTCCAGTCAGGAGCGCGCCGGCCTGCGCCACCCGGGCCTGCGCACCCCGGCTGGTGAGCTGCTCGCCTGCGTGGGCATCGCACTGTGCCGCCTGTTCCCGTCACCGACGCGCATCGCCAGCGCCTCGGAGCCCCTGCGCGCCAACGCCGGTCCCGGAGCCGCCGCCGTCCTGGACGCGCTGCACACCGTCGCGCGCCTGCTCGGCGTGCCCCTGCCGGAGCTCGTCGCGGGCGACGACGACACCGCGAACATCACCCCGGTGCACATCACCGTCCCGCGCCTCGTCGTGGGCCGGCAGCTCGTCCAGCAGCCCCCGTCCGTCGCGGAGCTGCGCTTCCACGCCGGCCGCGCCCTGTTCTCCATGTCGCCGGACCTGCTCGCCCTGCGCGCCCTGCGCAAGGACCACCTGCTGCGCGCGCTCGCGCTCCTGTCCTCCGTCCTCAAGGACCCCAAGGGCGCGGGCGACGATGCCCGCGTGGTGCGCGAAGCCCTGTCCCCCAAGGCCCTGGAGCGCGCCTCCGCCCTGATGGAACCCGGCACCCGCGACTTCGACGCGAGCCTGCTGTCCGCCGCCGCCCGGGACTCCGCCAACCGCGCGGGCCTCGTCGCCTGTGGTGGCCCCGGCCCCGCGCTCACCGCGCTGCGCGCCCGCCGGCCCCACGATTCGGAGCTGGAGGAACTGGTCCGCTTCGCCGCCTCCGAGCGCTACCTCGCCCTGCGCGACCCGAATGACGCGGGCCGCGCCGGACGCTGAAGCAGCGCTGCGTCCTCAGTTCACGGAGACCCGCAGGGTCATCACCACCAGGCGCCCGTTCACACCGCCCAGGTCGTGCTGGTACGCGATGTCCACGCCACCGCCGCCGGGCGACAGGAAGCCCAGGCCCGCGGTCAGCCGCGAAATCTTCTGGAAGCCGTCGTACGTGTAGCCCACGCGCACCGGCAGCACCTGGTTCAGGATGTACTCCGCGCCGCCGTTGTACGTGAGCACCGTGGAGTCGCGCGTCTCGAAGTCGCCGCGGATGTCCCCCGCCAGCACCAGCGCCTGCCCCACGTAGGCCAGGTGCGCGGAGTAGTAGCGCGTCAGCTCCACGTTCTCCGTGTCGATGAGGTTGTGCCCCGACACGCCCACCGTCACCTGTTCGCCCAGCCGCACCAACAGGCCCGCGTCCAGCGTGATGGAGTTGGCGAAGCGCGACTGGCCATTGAGCCGCAGGTAGCGCCCCGACATGCCGATGAGCAGCGACTGGCTCAGGGGAATCGCGCCGCCCAGCGTGCTCAGGTTCGCTGACGTCCGGCTGCCCCCGCGTCCCAGGCTCAGCCAGTGGTAGTCCACCCCCAGCGCCAGCCGGCCACTGCTGGAGTCCGCCAGGCTGATGCCCAGGAAACCCTGCTTGTTGCGCGGGTCATACGCCCCCGTCCCTTCGATGCGGTAGGCCGGGAACAGCGCCATCGCCGCCGGATTGCCCTGGAGTGCATCCGCACCCAGCCCCGTGGCCCGGAAGGCGCTGCCCATGCCCAGGGCCCGGGCGTTGGCCAGGTTGCGCAGCTCCTCCGCCGGTTCAGCGGCCCGGGCGACGGCGGGAATCACGGACAGCGTCAACGACAGGGCAAAGACAATGGCACGGAGCGGCATGGCGTCCGGGAATCTATCCGGCTTGCTGGGGTTCTGGGCCACCAATAGATTCCCCGCCCCATGTCCTCTCCCGACACGAAGGCAGCGAAGCTCATCCGCAAGTGCGTCATCCCCGCCGCTGGCCTGGGCACCCGTTTCCTGCCGGCGACCAAAGCCGTGCCCAAGGAGATGCTGCCCATCGTCGACACGCCCACCCTCCAGTACATCGTGGAGGAGGCCGTCGCCGCCGGCATCGAGGATGTCGTCGTCATCAACGGCCGGGGCAAGTCCTCCATCGAGGATCACTTCGACATCGGCTTCGAGCTGGAAACCACGATGCGCGCGCGCGGCAAGACGGCGGAGGCCGACAAGCTGCGCGCCATCGCGAACCTCGTGCGCATCATCAGCGTCCGCCAGAAGGAGCCGCTGGGCCTGGGCCACGCGGTGCTGTGCGCCAAGAGCATCATCGGCAACGAGCCCTTCGGCGTCCTGCTGGGCGACGACATGATCGACGCGGAGGAGCCCGGCATCGGGCAACTCGCGCGCGTCTACCAGCAGCACCAGAAGGCCGTCATCGCGCTCATGGAGGTGCCCGACAGCGAGACGCACATGTACGGCATCGCCGCCGGCAAGGACCTGGGCAACGGCGTCATCCAGATCGACCACGTGGTGGAGAAGCCCAAGAAGGGCACCGCGCCGTCGAACCTGGCCGTGATTGGCCGCTACGTGCTGCCTCCGTCCATCTTCCCCATCCTGGAGAAGCAGACCACCGGCGTGGGCGGGGAGATCCAGCTCACGGACGGCCTGGCCACGCTCCAGAAGACCGAAGGTCTGCTGGGCTACAAGTTCCAGGGGCAGCGCTACGACGCCGGCGACAAGGTGGGTTACCTGAAGGCGAACATCGCCTATGCACTCAAGCGCCCCGACCTGCGCGGAGGACTCCTGGAGTACATGCGCGAGGTCGTCAAGACGGAGAAGTCGTGAAGCGTTTCATCGCAGTGTTCGTGGTCCTCGCCTCCCTCACCGCCGGTGCCTATGTGCTGCCCGGCGGCTCCATCCTCCGGCGCATGGCCAATGCGCGTGAGGAGAAGCGGCTGTCCGCCTTCCGCGTGGAAGGCTCCGTCATCTTCTCCTCCACCGCCGTGCCGGAGGCGGGCGCCGCCCTCAACGTCCCCACCGAACGCCCGGACCTCCAGGGCGACGGCGTGCTGTCGGTGAAGATTCCGGGCCGCTGCCGCTTCGACGTCAGCTCGCCCGAAAGCAGCAACAAGGCCGCGACGGTGCAGGTCTCCGGCAGGAAGCGCGTGGAGGGCAAGGAGCTGCCCGCCGTCTCCGTGCTCGTCGCGCAGGTGTGCGCCATCCTCGCGCAGGACGCGGGCAGCGTGCAGGACACCAAGCTGGCCCTGGAGGCGTACCTCCAGGGGCTGGGCGTCGACACGAAGCGCACCTCGCTGGCGCGCTTCGGCGGGGATGTGGCGTACGTGCTGGGAGACCCCGCCGAGGGCAAGCCCCAGTTCTGGGTCTACAAGGATGCCTTCCGGGCCGCGCGCGTGCGCTACACCGACACCGCCGGCATCGCGTGGGACGTGCGCTTCGTGGACTACACGGCGCCGGCCACCGGGGACTGGATGCCGCGCACGGTGGAGGTCTGGCGCGCGGGCCAGCGCGTGGTGCGCTTCACGGCGCTCAAGGCGGACAACCGCTCCGCGGTGTCGGACAAGCTCTTCACGCCGTAGCGCGTCACCTCTTGAATCGCTTGCGATGGGCGGGGCTCGCGGTGAGAGTCCCGCCCATTCCTAGGCCGGGATTACCCCGGCTTCTGGCGCGGAGGCGATTCACATGAAGGTCTACGGCAACCTGATGAGCACGTGTAGCCGCAAGGTCATGACGGTCCTGGCGGAGAAGAACCGCGAGGTCGACTTCATCAACATCGAGCTGATGAAGGGCGAGCAGAAGACGCCCGAGCACATCGCGCGTCAGCCCTTTGGCGTGGTGCCAGTGCTGGAGACGGACGACGGCTTCCAGATGTACGAGTCGCGCGCCATCATCCGCTACCTGGACCGCACCCTGCCGGGCACGTCGCTGACCCCGACGGATCCGAAGGCCTACGCGCTCATGGAGCAGTTCATGAGCGTGGAGAGCTCCTACTTCTCCCCCGCGGCGATGAAGGTCGTGATGGAGCGCTTCCGGGGCACCAACGACGAGGCCAACATCGCCAAGGGCCGCGAGGGCATGAAGAAGCCCCTGGAGGTCATCGACGCGGTGCTGGCGAAGCAGCCCTTCCTCGCGGGCAACGACTTCACGCTCGCGGAGGTCACCTGGGCCCCGTACGTGGACTACGTCATCGCCGTGGGCGAGCAGGCCGTCCTCGCCGAGTACAAGAACGTGATGTCCTGGTGGGAGCGCGTGGCCAGCCGCCCGTCGTTCAAGAAGGCCACCGGCCGCTAGGAGCGTGTTGCCGTAAGGGCAAGCGGCGGGATGACGGGCAGCCTGCTGCATCAGGGCCGACAACCCCTGCCCAGGCGGACGCCCCCGCCGGAAGGAATGTTCGTTCCACGGCAGCCCTGCGCCCGCCCATCGCGCGGGCGGGCGCCCCTTGCTGCTACGCGCCCGCCTGGGCCCGGTGGAGCTTGAGCAGGTTGTGGCCGAGGCAGATGAGCGCCCACTCGCCGCGAGCCTTCTCCAGGCCGCGCAGCAGCAGTTGCCGGAAGCCTCGCGCCTGTTTGATTTGGCCGAAGGGCGGCTCCGCCACGGCCTTGCTCCGTGCGTAGAACGCGCGTCCTCTCAAGGAGGACGTCCTTGGCTCGGGAGGAGATCCGCGACCGCGTCGCCACCCTGGCTTGTCAAGAGGCCCGCCAGTACAGCTTGCCTGTTGCTGGACCACGAGACGGGCGCGTGCCGCATCTACACGCAACGGCCGCTGGCGTGCCGCTCGTATGGCTTCGCCGCCACGCGCCCACTCCCCGAATGGTTCGCGGAGCTGGAGCGCATGTCCGAGCCGCGTGTTACCCACCCCACCACCGGACTGCACTCCCGAACACAATGGCAGAGGTAGAATATCCAAAGGCAATGACATATCATGCAGGCGCCCGGACGCGACTTGCGCGCTCGGGAGAAGTCAGTCATTCATTGGGGGGAGTCCGCATGAAGAAGGCAGGAATGATGTTGGGGCTGTTCGTTGCAATGGGTCTTTCCACCGCCAGCTTCGCTGGCACCAAGGTGAGCGCTTCAGTCATTGTGAATACCGTTGCCCGTACTTTCAGTGGAAGCATGGGGACGGCTCGCAACAGTGCGGACACCCAGCAGCTCCTGGTCTGCTACACCGTGTCGGCTGGCACCACCGCGGTTTGCCAGGCGAGGAATGCCGCCGGCGTCGCCGTGAGTTGCACGACCACCAATGCCACCCTGGTCGCGCAGGTCCGTTCGCTGAATTCGGACTCGTTCCTGCAGGCCGCCTACGACAGCTCGGGGAACTGTACGGACATCGTGGTCGGCACCGGCTCCACCTTCGAACCCAAGGTGCTCTGAGCGGCCTCGGTTGAAGGCATCCCCACGCCATGATTCCACTCGGCCGCACGCTCGTCGTGCTCAACCTGATGCTCTTCGGCGTGGGGCTTGCCCTCTTCGTGCAAGGCCAGCGCGCCTCCATCGGCTCCCAGGATCTCCAGGTCCGGCTGGAACGGCTGGAACGGTTGGAGAGGCGCCTCGACCAGTTGCTCGCGCAGCGCCAGGGCCCCGTCGTGGCACTGCCTGGTGCGCCCACTCCGGCGCCCGCGCTGCCCGCGGACCTGGACGCGCGCATCGAGCAGGCCGTGACCCGCGCATTGCAGGCCCAGGCCTCCAGTGCCGGGCGCCTGGAGGACGCCCCGGTGTCCCAGAAGCCGACTGTTTCAGACTCGGAGAACGCCGCGGCCTGGGCCCACGGCAACGAGGTGGTGGACCGGGCCCTCAACGCCCGCCAGTGGGGGGATGCCCAGGCACGTGAGCTGTCAGCGTCCGTGTCGTCGCTCACGCCGCAACAGCAGCAGGATCTGCTGCGCCGGCTCATCGTGGCCATCAACCAGGGCCAGATGAAGATGGAGACGCACGGCCCGCTCTTCTAGGCGGAAGCGACGGCTACCGCCCTTCCGCCGCCTGCTTCAGCGCGACGATGTCCAGCTTCACCCTCTTCAGCATCCGTTCACGTCTCCGCAGTCCCACCCCGCCTTCGTCTCCTCGTGTCTTCCGGGCCTGGACACCCTTCGAGTCTTCGCGACTCTCGGCGTCGTGGGCAGGCATCATCCGCACACCGGAGCTCCGGCCTGGTTCGCGGAGTCCACGAGTTGAGCGAGAAAGAAACCGAACGAGTACGTGCGGTGCGGCAGCAGCACGTCGGCGGACGCAGCGACACGCCGCAGCAGGTTGCCTGGAATAGGGGGCGAAGCGCACGAGCTGGTCGCGCTTCACCCAGCGTCGGGCCAACTCCTTCAGCAGCTCCGCATCACAGCGGGCTGCGGCCGCCTTCCAGGCACTCCCTAACCAGCCTGTCCCCCCCATGACTGCTTGCCCCCCCTCAATCTGGGCGTGCACCCCTTCCCGGACGGAATCAAGGGGCATGTCAGACGCCCCGGGCACAGTGGATCCCGGGTGCAGGACGGGCGGGGTTGGGGAGTCGGGCGGCAAGAGGGCGGCACATGGAACAGGAGAACTTCGCGCTGGGCGGTGTTCCGGGGACGGACGGAGAGGTTTCCTCTCGCGGTTCCATCCCGCTGCGGACGCGCCGTACGGATGTGGGAAGGGAACTGTCGTTGGGGGAGCGCGCCGCTACAGTGCGCCCCGTCGTGAGCGCCACCCCCGCCCTCCTTGCGTCCGTCGCCGTCGGTCGCCCCGTGCGCGGGGAGTTCACCTACCTGGTCCCCGAAGCGCTCGCCGGCAACCTGGCCCCGGGCCAGCGCGTGCTCGTGCCCTTCGGTCGCGGCATGGCGCTGGGCTTCTACCTGGGGCCCGCGAACGCGCCCGTGGAGGGAGGCGTCCGGCTCAAGCCCATCCAGCGCGTGCTGGAGGATTCGCCGTCCCTGCCCAAGGACCTCATCGCGCTCCTGCGCTTCGCGGCCGAGCACTACCGCCACCCGCTGGGCGAGGTCATCCGCGGCGCGCTGCCGCCGGGCCTCTCCACCGCGGTGGACGAGAAGGCGGCGAAGGCGGACGTGCAGCACTTCGCGGAGGCGGTCGTCACGGAAGTCCCGCCGCAGCTCAACCGCGCCCCCGCGCAGGCCGCCGCGCTCCAGTACCTGCTGGCGGTGGGCGGACGCGCGCAGTTGGAGGAGGTGGCGCACGCCATCCCCGGTGCGCGGGAGACGCTCAAGAAGCTGGCGGCGCGCGGGATGGTGAGGCTGGTGGAGGTGGTGCTGGAGCCCGGCGTGCGCGAGGGCCTCATCCAGGGCCGTCCGGACCGGCTCACCTCGGAGCAGGACGTGGCGGTGCGCGAGCTCCAGGGCGCCGTGGATGCCGGCGGCTTCCAGCCCTACCTCCTGCACGGCGTCACCGGCAGCGGCAAGACGGAGGTGTACCTGCGCGCGGTGGAGCATGCGCTGTCGCAGGGCAAGGGCAGCCTCGTGCTGGTGCCGGAGATTGCGTTGACGCCGCAACTCGTGGGGCGCTTCCGCAGCCGCTTCGGCGGGGACGTGGCGGTGCTGCACTCGGGGCTGAAGGACCGGGAGCGGCTGTTCCACTGGCAGGCCCTGCGCAAGGGCACGGTGAAGATCGCGGTCGGTGTCCGCTCGGCGGTGTTCGCGCCGGTGGAGAACCTGGGGCTCATCGTCGTGGACGAGGAGCACGACCCGTCCTTCAAGCAGGACGAGAAGCTGCGCTATCAGGCGCGCGACCTCGCGGTGGTGCGCGGCAAGCAGGCCGGCGCGGTGGTGGTGCTGGGCTCGGCCACGCCCGCGCTGGAGACGCTCCAGAATGCGCGCGCGGGTCGCTACAAGCTGCTGGAGCTGAAGAGCCGCGTCGATGACCGGCCCATGCCCACCATCAGCCTGGTGGACCTGCGCGTGGAGCGTCCTCGCGAGGGGCAGGTGACGGAAGAGGCGCCCATCCTGAGCCCGCAGATGCTCCAGGCGATGGAGGAGACGGTGGCCAAGGGGCAACAGGTCATCCTGTTCCTCAACCGCCGGGGCCACAGCACCATCCTCTTGTGCGAGGTGTGTGGCCTGTCGCTCAAGTGCCACGACTGCGACGTGTGCATGACGCACCACCAGTCCCAGAACCGGGTGGTGTGCCACTACTGCGGTGTGGCGTTCCCGGTGCCCAACAGTTGCCGGGAGTGCACGGGCCCGCTGCTCAAACTGGGCATCGGCACCGAGCGCGTGGAAGCGGAGGTCTCCGAACGGCTCCCGGGTGCGCGCGTGGCGCGGTTGGACCGGGACTCGGCGACGAGCGCGGAGCGGCTGACGGAGCTGCTGGCGTCGTTCGCGCGGCGCGAAATCGACGTGCTGGTGGGCACGCAGATGGTGGCCAAGGGGCACGACTTTCCGGGTGTGACGCTGGTGTGCGTGGTGATGGCGGACACGTCGCTGGCGATTCCCGACTTCCGCGCCTCCGAGCGCACCTTCCACCTGTTGACCCAGGTGGCGGGGCGGGCGGGGCGCGGCAAGGACCCGGGGAGGGTGTTGGTGCAGACCTACAACCCGGACGCGGAGCCGGTGAAGCGGATGCTGGCGCACGACTTCGACGGGTTCGCGAAGCAGGAGCTGGAGTGGCGTAAGGCCCTGGCCTACCCGCCCTTCGCGCGCATGGCGGCCGTCCGGCTGGAAGGGGAGCACCCCGAGCAGACGGCGGGCGTGGCCCGCTTCCTGGGGAACCTGGTGGGTCGGCACATGCCACCGGCCTCGGCGGGGGTGCGCCTCCTGGGGCCGGCCCTGGCGCCCATCGCCCGAATCCGGGGCAAGACGCGCTGGCAGCTCCTCCTGAAGGCGCCGACGCATGCGGCGCTTGCCCCATTGCTCGCCCGGTTGGAAGCGGCCCTGGCGGATGTGCCGTCTGGCGTGAGGGTCGTCATCGACGTGGATCCCGGGGCCATGATGTAGAGTGTCCGCCCCCCCATGGGCGCCTCGGTCCTCCTCGTACACGACGACATCGCCACCATCGCCGCCGTCCGGCGATTGCTGTCCCGCGAAGGCCACGAGGTCATCCTCGCCACTTCCGCCGCGGACGCGCTCATCGCCTTCGGGCACCACCTGCCGGAACTCATCGTGCTCGCCCCCGGAGTGGAGAGCGGGCGCGGGCGCGTGGTGCTGGAGGAACTGGTCCAGCATCCGGAGGGCCACAAGGCGCGGGTGCTGCTCTTGAGTGAAGCCATCGAGGGCTTCAGCGCTCCGGTGGCGCCGCTGCCCCTGGACGGCCCCAGCTTCGTGACGTTGGTGGACACGTTGATCCGCGCTCCGGCGGAGGCGGATGGCTGGCGCGTGGTGGAGAACCGGACGCTGGCGGAGCCCGCGCGCGGAAGCGGGCCCGGTTCGGACGAGAAGTGGCATGCGACGACGGCGCACGCGGTGGGCGGAGACCCGGCGCTGGCCAACGCGCTGTTCGGGGACCTGGCGCCGCTGAACCAGACGGATTGGGAAGTGGCGGCGATGACGCGCGAGGAGCGCAGCGCGCACGTCGTCCACAAGCAGCGCGAGCACAGCACGCACCTGGCGATGAACGCCGCGCTGGAGCAGGCGCACCTGGAGGTGGAAGCGGAGGCGATGGCGTCCATCGACTCGGCGCTTTCGGTGGGGACGTCGTCGTCCGGCGCGTCGTCGGTCTGGGAGGACGGGTCGTCGGGGGCGGACACCGGAGAGGCGTGGGGCGAGGGCGAGTCGGACGCGGACGCCGGACAAGAATGGAATGCCCCGCGAGCGGATGCGACGGCGGCGTTTCCTCCGGCGCCCGAAGGACGGACCCCGCAGGAGCGCTCGACGCTGCGCTTCCCGTTCCCGAACGAGGTCTCGCCGCGCGCGGACGTGAAGCCGGTGGAGGCGGATCCGCTGGCGGTCACGGAGGATTTCGACGCGGAGCTGCGGGCGGACGCGGAGCGCCTGTCACGGGAGCAGGAGGAAGAGGAGGGGCTGCCGGCGGGGAAGCTCGCGTTCCGAGAGGAGCGGCTCACGCCGCCGGGACTGCGGCCGGTGAAGCCCGCGCCCAGGCTGGGGGACGAGGACTTCTTCAACGTCGATTCGGACGACGCCCCGGATGCGGAGACGGAGGGGAAGCGCTCCGCGCGAGAGGGCGCGGCGCCGCTGGCCTGGACGGAGCTGGCACCGGATCCCGAACTGGAAACGCGCCGCACGGCTTCGGCGGGTGCGTCTTCTTCGCCGGATGCGTTCGACGAGACGGACTTCGGCGGTGTCGCGGACGACGTGGCGAAGGAAGAACGGGCCGCCGCGGCCGTGGCACAGGATGCGTCGGGCGACGACGACGCGGCAGCGGATCCGACCGGTGAGTCTGACGGCGGCGATGCGACAGCGGATCCGACGGAGGAGGAGCTGGCCGCCGCGGGCCTGTCGAACTGGGACGTGCTGGAGGCGGAGCTCAAGGCGTCCGCGGAGGCTCGGGAGCAGGGTGAGGGTGGGGCGTCCGACGACGAAGTCGCGGAGAAGCCTCAGGTGGCGGCTGCGCCAGCGAATCCGGTGGGCGCGGACTGGTTCGATTCAGAGACGGTGGATGAGGACGCGAAGACCGAGGAGGGCGCCAGGCCCCTCTCGTGGTCGGAGCCGGAGTCGCGGGACGCCGCGAAGTCACCTTCGGATGACAAGGCAGGGACGCGCGAAGCGGCGAGTGGTGATGTCGCGCGCCCGGGTGGCGAAACGAAGTCGGGCAAGGCGACCTCCGAAGCCGTGTCGGACACCGCGGCGCTGGAGAGCGGCACCGCGCCCCGTGCGGGTGGATGGGATGCGAGCCGCACGGTCCCGGTTTCATCGACCCCGAAGCAGGGAGGGCTCCTCTGGTCGAACAGGCCGCGTCCCGCGAGCCAGGAGCCTGTCGTTCCCGCGGCGAAGGCCGCGGAGTCCGATTCGAAGTCACAGGCAGCGCTGAATCAGGATGCCGGCTCGAAGGCGGATGCCGGTCCGAAGGATGCGTCCGGGTCGAAGCAGGACGAGGTGGGCTCGAAGTCGCAGGCCGCGCTGAAGCAGGGCGCCGGGGCCGAGCCTGGTTCGAAGTCGCAAGCCAGCGCGAAGCAGGATGTCGGCTCGAAGGATGAGCCCCGGTCCGACTCGGAGCTGGAAGTCGAACTCGAATCGCTGCGCGAAGAGCTCGCGCAGGCGTACGCCCTCATCCAGGAGGCGGAGGCCCGCGCGGCGGACGCGGAGTCCCTGGCCGAAGCGGAGCAGACGCTTCGCATCGAGTTGGAGGAGCGCGTCGAGAGCGAAGCGCGGGCGCGCGAGGACGCCCGGCTCGAAGCGGACGCGGAGGTCGAGGCCCGCAGCTCCGTGGAGGTTCGCGCCGAAGCGGAGGTCCACGCCCGTGCTCGCGCCGAGTCCCTGCTGAAGCAGGCCTCGGCGGCCCACGCGGATTCAGAAGTCCGAGCGGTGTCCGCGACGCAGGCCCTGGCGGAGGTGGAAGCCCGGCTCGCGTCCGAAGCCGGTGGTCGGGTGGACGCCGAATCGCGAGCGGACGCGGAAGAGCGTGCCCGCCGCGAAGCCGAGGCGCTCGCGGAGATGGCGCGGCTCGAACTCGCCGAGCTCGAGAAGCGCATCGCCACGGAGGTCCAGGCGCGCGAGGAGGCCGAACGCCTCGCACTCCAGGAGACCCAGGCCCGCGCGGAGGCCGAAGCCCGAGCCGAACTGGAACAGGCGGCCCGCACCGACGCGGAAGCCCGCGCGGAAGCCGAGACCGAAGCGCGAATCGCCGCGGAAGCCCGAGCCGAAGCCGAGGCCGAAGCGCGCCTCGTCGCGGAAGCCCGGGCGGAGGCCGAAGCCACGGCCCGCGAGGAAGCCCGTCGGCGAGCGGAGGCCGAAGCCGACGCCCGTCACGAGATCGAGACCCGCGACGGCAAGGACGCCGCGCTCCGAGCGGACCTGGAGGCCCGGCGTTCCGAGGCCGAAGCCCGGGCCGACGCGGAAGCGAAGGCGAGGGTCGCCGCCGAAGCGAAGGTGAAGCACTCCGTGCAGGCGCTGTCGCTGGTGGAGGTGCGAGCGCACCAACTGGGCCAGTCGCTGTCCCAGTCCGAAGCGAAGGCGAAGCAGACCGCCCAGGCGCTGGCCCAGGCGGAGGGTCGCATCCAGCAGGCCGAGCAGGCCCTGGCGCAGGCCGAAGCGAAGGCGAAGCAGTCCGCCCAGACGCAGGCGCAGTTGGAAGCGCGGGCCCAGCAACTGGCGCAGGTGCTGCTGCAAGGCGAAGCGAAGACCCGGCAGTCCGCCCAGGCGCTGGCGCAGGCGGAAGGCCGGGCCACGCAGGCCGAGGAGTCCCGAGCCAGTGCCGAAGCCCGGGCGGAACTGGCCGAAGCGGCCCGGCAGCAACTCGAAGCCACCGCCGCGAAGTCGGGCGAGGTCCTGGCGGACGCTGAAGCGCGGGCCGCGCAGGCCGAGGAAGCGCTGACCCAGGCCCACGCCCGGGCGGAACAGTCCGAGGAGCTCCGCAAGCGGACCGAAGCGCAGTTCGCGGAGACCCTGGGCCAGGCCAACGCCCGGATGGAGCAACTCAAGCAGGCGCGACAGCGGGCCGAGGCGAAGGCCGCCCAACCCGCCGAGGCCCTGGTCCAGGCGGAAGCCCGCGCGGAGCAACTGACGCGGGCCCTGAAGCAGGTCGAGGCGAAGGCGGACCGTTCCGCCGAAGCGCTGCTCCAGTCCGAAGCGCGAGTGAACGAGCTGTCGGAGACGGTGAGTCGCGCCGAAGCGCGGGCCCTCGAAGTCGAGCAGGCCGGCGCCGAACAACTCGCGCGGGCGAAGGCCGAAGCGGAAGCCCTCGCCGAACAACTCGCGCAGGCCCAGTCCGGGACGAAGACCCAGGCGGAGCAACTCACGCAGGCCCAGGCCCAGGCGGAGTCCCGCGCCGAACAGCTCGCGCAAGCGCTGGCCCAGGCGGAATCCCAATCCGCTCAGCATCAGCAGGCAATGGCCGAAGCGGAGACCCGCATCGAGCAGCTCACGCGTGCACGGGCCGAAGCGGAGACCCGCATCGAGCAGCTCACGAAGGCAGGGACCGAAGCCGAGACCCGCATCGAGCAGCTCACGAAGGCCCAGGCCGAAGCGCAGGCCCGAGCGGATCAGCTCCCGCAGGCGCAGGCCCAGGCGGAGCAGCACCAGCAGGCCAGGTCCGAAGCCGAGGCCCGCATCGAGCAGCTCACGCGGACGCAGGCCGAAGTCCAGGCCCGGGCGGATCAACTCGCGCAGTCACTGGCCCAGGCGGAGTCCCGCGCCGAGCAGTCCACCCACGCCCAGACCGACGCGACCCGCCGCGCGGAGGAACTCGCGCGGGCCCAGGCTGAAGCGCAGGCTCGCGTGGCCCAGGCCGAACAGGCCCTGAAGGACATGGAGGCCCGGGCCCTCCAGGCCGAACAGAAGGCCACCGAAGCCACCGCGAAGGCCACGGCCGAAGGCCGTCATCGCACCGTGCTGGAGGTCCGCCTCGAATCCGAGGCCCGGACGCGCAAGGACATCGAGACGCGCATCGAGAGCGAGTCCCAGGCCCGCACCGTCGCGGAATCCCGCCTCGCCGCCGAAACCCAGACGCGCGCCGAAGCGGAAGCCCGTCTCCAGTCGGAGTCCGCCGCGCTCACCCAGGCCCGCGACACCCTCCAGGCCCAGCTCGAGCAGCTTCGGGAGGAGCTCACCCGCGAGCGCGAAGCCCGCGTGAAGCTGGAAGCGGACGCCGTCGAACAGCGCCTCCAGACCGACCGCGAGCGCGAACAGTTGGAGGCCCGCGCGCAGAAGGACGCGGAGGACGCCGTGGCGCAGGCCCGCGCCGCGCTCATCCCGCTTGAATCGCCGGGCCGTCCGGAGATGGCGGTGGCGCGCAGTGGCAGCCTCACGCAGGAGGGGCTCGCGCGCCTCGTGCTGCGGCTGTGCGACGCGCGCATGGAAGTGCGCCTGGAACTCAAGGTGATGAACGCCCTTCGCGTGCTGTGGCTGCGCGACGGCACGCTGGTGGGCGCCGCGTCCTCGGCGCAGGGCGAATCCCTCATCGACCGGGCCCGCGCGGACGGGCTCATCGACGCGCGCCAGGAAGCCGAGCTGCGGCTGGTGCGCAGCGCCACCACGGGCACGCTCCTGGAGGCCCTGCGCGGCCGAGGCTACGTGCGCGAAGCGGAATCCGTCCCGCTGGTGCAGCGCTACACCGAACAGGTCTTCCTGGACGCGCTCGCGGAACCCTCCACGTTGTACCGGCTGGTGCAGGAGCCCGCGCCCCACGAGGTCGCGCTCGCCGCCGCCACGCGCCCGCCGCTGCACCTGCTGGTCGAAGGCCTGCGCAACACCCTCACCGCGGAGTCCCTGCTGGACGCGGCGGGCTCGCTGCGCGCCCACGTGTCGCGGGGCGATGCGCACATGGCCCCGGCGGACTTCGGGCTCTCCGGGCGCGAACTCCAACTCCTCCAGGGCGTGGACGGCGAGCGCACGCTGGAGATGCTGCTGCTCAGCGCGGGGCTGCCCCAGGACGGGGCGCTCAAGACGCTCGCCGTGGCCAGGACGCTGGGCCTCATCGTGCTGCACCCTCCGACGGACGACGCCATGGGGGACCTGCCCCCGGAGCTGGACGTGCACCGCCTGGAGGCCAAGTTCGAGGAGATCCAGGAGGCGGACTACTTCACGGTGCTGGGGCTCGCGCGTTCGGCCGGCAGCGAGGAGGTCAAGCGGGCCTATGCCCTCCTGGCGGCCGAGTTCCACCCCCTGCGCTTCGCGGGCCACCCGGACCCCGCACTCCAGCACCGGGCGCAGCAGATTCGAGCGGTGCTGACGGAGGCCGCCCGGGCGCTGGGGGATGACCGGCTGCGGGGCGAGTACGCACGTAATCTGCTCGACTGACGCCCCCTGGGGACGGTTGCCCGGTGCGGTCCGGTGGGGTTAAGAGTCCCCCATGGTTCGCGAAATTCTCATCTGGCCCGACCCCATCCTGAAGCAGAAGGCCCGGCCCGTGGTGAAGGTGGACGACAAGGTCCGCGCGTTGGTGAAGGACATGTTCGAGACGATGTACGCCGCCGAAGGCGTGGGCCTCGCCGCCCCGCAGGTGGGCGTGCTCCAGCGCATCATCGTCCTGGACACCCGGCCGCAGCAGCCGGACATGAAGCCGCTGGCGATGATCAACCCGGAGTTCGTCTCCCTCGAAGGTGAGACGACCTACACGGAAGGCTGCCTGTCCATCCCCGGCGAGGCCGAGGACGTGGACCGCGCCGCCGTCGCCACGGTGCGCTACCTGGACGAGGACGGGCAGGAGCAGACGCTGCGCTGTGACGGCCTGCTGGCCATCGCCGTGCAGCACGAGGCGGACCACCTGGACGGCACCGTCTTCGTGGACCACGTCTCCTCGCTCAAGCGCGGGCTCATCCGCAAGCGGATGCTGAAGCACAAGGCGTCGCGCGACCAGGGCGCTCCGGCGTCCGCTTAAGCCTTCGCGGAGGCGGCCACGCCCTTCTTCGGGCATTTCGCCGCCACCGTGCAGGAGCCGCAATCCGGCGAGCGCGCGAAGCACGTGCGCCGCCCATGCCACACGAGCAACTGGTGCCCCAGGGTCCACCGCTCCCGGGGCAGCAGCGCTTGCAGGTCCTTCTCCACCTTGTCGGGATCCTCGTGGGTCGTGAGGCCCATCCGGTACGCCAGCCGCTTCACGTGGGTGTCCACGGGGAAGGCCGCGTCGCCGCCCAGGTGGATGCACACCACGCCTGCGGTCTTGAGACCCACGCCCGGCAATTGCGACAGCGTGTCGCGCACCAGGGGCACCTGGCCCGAGTGCTCGGCGACGAGCATGCGCGCCGTGGCGACGATGTTCTTCGCCTTCGCGCGGTAGAGCCCGCAGGTGCGGATGAAGGGCTCCACGTCGGTGGCCTCCACGGCGGCGTAGGAAGCCGCGTCGGGAAAGCGGGCGAACAGGGCAGGGGTCACCAGGTTGACGCGCTTGTCGGTGCACTGGGCGGACAGGATGACGGCGACCAGCAGCTCCAGGGGCGTGCGGTAGTCCAGCTCGATGCGGGCGTCCGGCATGGCTGCCTCCAGACCGTCCAGGATCGCCACCGCGCGCTGCCGCTTCTCCGCCACTGTCTCTCGCCGGGCCACGCGGGCGTTGTATGTCACGGGAGGGCCCGGCCCAAGCACCGCTCGGGGCCACCCCTTTTGCTCGACCCAGGAGATCCATGAAGCCCATCGACTTCCGCTCCGACACCGTGACGAAGCCCACGCCCGCCATGCGCCGCCTCATCGCGGACGCGGAGGTGGGCGACGACGTCTACGGAGAAGACCCCACGGTGCGCCGGCTGGAGGAGCGTGTGGCCGAGCGGCTGGGCCTGGAGGCCGCCGTCTTCGTCCCCTCCGGCACGCAGGCGAACCAGATCGCCATCGGCGCGCACTGCCGCACGGGCGACGAGGTGCTCACGGAGGAGGGCAGTCACATCCTGCACTACGAGGGGGGCGCGGTGCCGGCGCTCTGGGGCGTGCAGCCGGCGGCGCTGCCGGGAGAGCGGGGCCTGCTGACGCCCCAGACGGTGACGGCGGCGGTGCGCGAGGACAACATCCACAACCCGCGCACGCGCCTGTTGTCGTTGGAGAACACGCACAACCGGGGCGGCGGCACGGTGTGGCCGGTGGAGCGCTTCCGGGCGGTGGTGGAG
>NZ_RAVZ01000218.1 GCF_003611635.1 Corallococcus terminator
CCGTTGGTGGGGGCGGGCGTGGAACAGGCGATGTTGTGGCGGTTGTACGCCGCGTAGATGGCCGTCATGTGCGGGGTGCCGTCCGCCAGGTTGCCGTTGTCGTCGTCCGCGGCCAGCCACTGCATGTAGCCGTTGGTGGCGCCGCAGCCGTCGGACGTGCCGGCGGTGCAGTTGCAGGCGTGCCACGTGCCCACGTTTCCAGAGCCCTGGTAGAACAGCTTGTTGCCCAGCAGGAACGCGTCGTTGGAGGTGTAGTTGAAGGGCGCCGCGGTGAGGTCGCGCGTCACCAGGTCCCACGCCGCCTGACGCACGGGGGACGCCGCGCAGTGGACCTGCTTGCTGCACGGGCCGCTGCCGGAGGAGCACATCTGGCAGGTGAAGTTCTGCGGCGTGGCCGGGATGTTCGGCGCGCTCGCCGCCCAGTCCGCGTCACGCACGCCGGAGCAGCGCAGGTTGCACCAGGACTTGCCGGCGACCTGGGCCTCCTGCTGGTTGTAGCCGGAGCCGTCCGGGGTGAGGCCGCAGCCGGTGTTCGTCGTCTGGAAGAAGCCGTAGCCCACGCAGGAGGTCTGCAGGCGCAGGATGGCGGCGATGTCCGCGTAGCCTTCGCTGGAGTTGGACAGCGAGCCGTTGGCGTCGAAGTCGTCCATGCCGTGGCCCCACTCGTGGTCGAACACGGCCCCAATCTCACCGGTGTTCCGGCACCCGCCGCCGCTGCGGTAGAAGTTCACCGAGCTGCCGTTCCAGAACGCGTTGCACGTGCTGTTGATGTTCACGTTGGAGACGAGCTGGCCCTGCAGCCACGTGTTGGTGGGCAGCCAGCCGCGCGCCACTTCCGTGATCTTGTTCAGCTCGTAGAAGCTGGAGCGCGCCGCGGCGGTGTTGCCCGCGGAGGTGCCCGCGGGCACCGTGCAGTCGTGGTCGTTGTTCACGCCGCCCAGGTTGATGCTGCCCGTGGCGGAGCTCACGTTGATGGCGCCGCAGTTGTCGGCGATCCTCACGTACTTGCCCGCGAGCGTCGTGGTGACGTTGCCGGCGCTGTAGTTGTAGATGCCCGCGCCGTCGGTGAAGTTGTTGGGGGAGGCAAAGCCGGTGTTCGCCCACGGCATGGGGGAGTCCGCCTGCATCGTGCCGCACGTGGCGTTGGACGCGCACGTGCCCACGTTGGTGGACGGGTAGACGCCGCCCTTCAACTGCGCGTCGAAGTAGTGGTTGTCGTCCTCCATGGCCAGGACCTCGCCGGAGTTCGCGTCCACCGTCACCTTCCAGCGCTCGTTCTCACCGGGGTTGGAGAACCCGTAGCTCCACACCAGCGCGTGGCCGTAGCCCTGGCCGAACGCCGCGCCCGTGCGCGCGTACGGGGTGAGCTCCAGCGTGGGCGCCTGCCAGAGGCTCGTCGGCGACAGCGACTGGCCCAGGAACGTGGCGCCCGCGGTCAGCGCCTGCGACGCCCCCAGCGTGGGCTTCACGTCGATGGCCACGTTGGCCCAGGACTCGGTGCCCAGGAGCACCAGGTTGCCGTGGCTGACGGTGGCCGCGATGCGCGCGTGGCGCACCGGCACGCCCCGCACCACCTGCGGGATGTGCACCTGCCACAGCGACTCCGTCACCACCGTCACGCGCGGCGCACCCAACTGCATCAGGTCCACGCCGAGCGCGTCCTGGTTGTCCGCGATGAACTTGAAGACGAGCTCGCCCACCACCGACTCGTCCACGCTGCCCACCGAACGGCCCAGGCCCTGGCGCACGTCGTTGAGCGTGACGGCGTTGCGGAAGCCGTCACCGGGGATGAGCGGGAAGCTGCCCTGGATGCCCGTGGCCGTGCCGGAGAGCGGATCCAGGTACACCTGCACGTTGCCGCCGTTGCGGGCCAGGAAGCCCGCCCACTTGTCCGCGCCCACGCGCGGCATCAGCGTGCGAGCCTTCTCCAGCGGCACGTTCTGGATGGGCAGATACAGGTCCGGCTTGAAGAACGCCTTCTTCGCCACCGCGCCCTGCTGCGCGGGTTGGGGGGGTTGGACCGCGTACGTCGTGGACGAGACCAGGAGGGCGAGACAACAGACTGCGGACCGCAGGGGGCGCATACACGTCTCCTCGGATGAAGCCGTCGGACGGGACCAACGGGCTCCGGGGCGGAGCGCTGTCTGCTCTAGTTCACAAGCTTCTTAAGAATGAATTGCGGCTATTCCTGAGTAAGGGAGATTTTTGAAATTCCCCATGACTCCAGGGCTTTGAAGTGTTCACTGGGAGAGATTTCACTGGCGGAGTATTTCAATCCGCTCGGAGTATTCCACCGGAAGTCCTGCTCAGGGTTGGGGCCAGAGGCGGACGCGGTCATCCTGGATGAGCTTCCCGTTGGCTGCGTCGGTGCTGCCGCTGGCCATGAAGCGGCGGGGCACGTCGCGGGCGGCGAGGACGGCGGCTTCGACCCACAGGAGGAGCAGCAGCGCTCCGGCCACCACGGGCACGCGCCGGGCCACGCCAGCGTGGCGCTCCGTCAGCACCTTCAGGGGCAGCAGCAAGAGGGGCAGGAGCGCGGGGAAGACGACGAGCAGTCCGCGCGCGTAGCCAAAGAAGGCGAGGGTGACGAGCACCCGGTGCAGCACCACCAGCGACAGCAACCGGAATGGCGCGAACGCGGGCCGCAGGGACAGGAGCATCCCCGCCAGCAGCAGCGCGGCCAGCGGCCACTTGAGCCACGCCTCATCGGGAACGAACACGTCCACCGGGGCGCGCGCGCCCGTGAGGCCCCCGGGCACGTCCGACACGCCGACGCCCAGGCTCAGGCCGTCCAGCCACAGGTCCAACTTCGTCCACGCGAGCCGGGCCGCGTCGCCGGGCGCGGCCATCATCCACCGCAGCCCTTCCGCGTAGCCGTGCAGGAGCAGGCGCCGGTGTTCGGGGCGGGAGGGATCCAACTGGCCGTTGAAACCGCCCTGGTTGATGAGCGCCGGGGTGAAGCCGCCGGTGGCGCCCGCGTGGTTCGCCATCGCGAAGTTGAGCGGCCCGTACACCGTGACGGGCACCCACTCTGGCAGGGGCTCCAACTGGGGCGCGCGGGCGTTCAAGGCGCGCATCGTGTCCAGGTTGCGCACCGCGCCCGGCACCAGGACCAGGAGTGACACGGCCACCGCCACGCCCCAGCGCGCAAGCCATGGCACCAGGGGCCGCGTGCGCTCGCGCGCTGACCACGCATACACGAACAGGAAGGGCCACAGGCCCAGGTGTTCGGCGCGGGTGAGGGTGCCCAATCCCATCACCCCGCCCAGGGCGACGCTCGCGGGCCATGACAGGGTTTGGCTTGCCTTCAGCACCAGCGCGCAGGTGAAACACAACCACAGGGCCGACACTGTTTCATTGCTGTAGCTGGTGGAGAGCACCAGCCAGCCAAAGCTCGTGGCGTACAGCCCCGCGGCGACCCAGGCCCACGCTGTTCCCAGGAGCCGCCGCCACCAGCCCTGGCACAGGGCCACCGTGGCCGCGCCCAGGACGGCGAGCGCCAGCTTGTACGGCAGCGCGCTGCCCCGGGGCTCCCCCAGCAGCCGGTACAGGCCGCCCAGCAGCGCGGGGAACAGGGGCGGATGGTAGGGCAGGGCGGCCGTGCCCTCCCGGCCCCGGGCGAGCTCCAGCGCGGCGGTGTGGAAGAAGCGCGCGTCGCCCGCGAAGAAGACGGAGAAGGGCCAGTCCCGGTCCGGTGCCCCCCAGAGGTACAGCCCGCGCAGGAGCAGGCTCGCGGCGAAGGTGGCCGCAAGGGACCAGGCCCCCGGGTGTCGCCGGACGGCTTCGCGCAGGGAAGGCAGGCCCACGGGCTCCTCCGGAGGGGAAAGGCGCCGCACTCTACATTGGGCCGCGCGCACAGGCCGGACGCTGGGGTAGAGACGGGGTGCGTCAAACCGGGAGGACGACACATGAGTCGCGTGCTGGATGAGCTGTTGGGGCTCCTCAAGCTGGAGCCCATCGAGGAGAACCTGTTCCGTGGCGCAAGCCAGGACCTGGGCTTCCGCCAGCTCTTCGGAGGGCAGGTGCTGGGCCAGTCGGTGTCGGCGGCCAGCCAGACGGTGGAGCCCGCCCGCACGGTGCATTCGCTGCACGGCTACTTCCTGCGGCCCGGGGACGCGGGGCTGCCCGTCGTCTACACGGTGGACCGGGTGCGCGACGGCGGCAGCTTCACCACCCGCCGCGTCGTCGCCATCCAGAAGGGCCAGCCCATCTTCACGCTGATGGCGTCCTTCCAGGCGGACGAACCCGGCCTCACGCACCAGGCCACCATGCCGGACGTGCCGCCCCCGGAGTCGCTGCCCTCGGACATCGAGCTGTTGGGGCGCCACGCGGACCGGATGTCGGAGCGCCTGCGGGAGAAGTTCCTGTCCCCCAAGCCCATCGAGATGCGCCCGGTGACGTACGTGGACCCGTTCGAGCCGAACCCCGCGGAGCCGGTGAAGCACGTCTGGTTCCGCGCCGACGGACAGCTTCCCGACGAGCCCCAGGTGCACCGCTACGTGCTCGCGTACGCCAGCGACTTCAACCTGCTGGGCACCGCGCTCCAGCCGCACGCGGTGACGTTCCTGAGGCCGGACCTCCAGATGGCCAGCCTGGACCACGCGCTGTGGTTCCACGGCGACCTGAAGGTCAATGACTGGCTGCTCTACACGCTGGAGAGCCCCTGGGCGGGCAACGCCCGGGGCCTGGCGCGAGGCCACGTCTTCACCCGCGACGGGCGGCTGGTCGCCTCCGTGGCGCAGGAGGGGCTCCTGCGCCTGCGCCCGGCCGCGCGCTGACGCTCAGAACCGGAGGCGGTGGTCCGGCAGGCGGTCGAAGTCGATGCCGCCTCCGTCCCCGCCCCCGTCCCCGTCGGTGGGGTCGAGGAGCAGCCCCAACGTCACCACCGACGCGAGCACCGCGAGGCCGATGCCGCCCGTGAGCAGCAGCGTCTTGCCCAGGCTGAACTCGCGCAGCCGGCCGTGGTCCACCTGGGCCATGGGCACGACGAGCGGGGCGGTGTCCGGCTTGAGCGGCACCCCCTGGAAGCGGGTGGCGTCCACGGCCACCTGGATGAAGCGCTGCTCCTCCGTCTGGAAGCGCTCTGCCTCCGGCTCCGTCGGGGGGCCCACCAGCGCCAGCGGCGTGTCGGCGGTGAACTGGTGCGTCTCTCCGTCCACGTCCCGCACCGCGCGCCGGCGATCATTGGGCCGGTTGAGCATCACGTCGCCCAACTCCTTCAGGATCGCCGCGTTGTCGTCCTTGAAGCCATCCAGGCGCGTCAGCTCCGACCTGGGAATGGCATAGGTCGTCGTACAGGACGACGACAGCAGGGACACGGCGATCAACGCGGCGCACGGACGCATGGAGACGGCTCCTCCGGGGTGGGCCGCAAAGCCTATCCCGGTGCGTGCCCCGCCGCCTAACGGGGCACGTGGCCGGTGTTTCAGTTCAGCCGGTAGTTCGCGTCCAGCACGTCTTCCTTCGTGCGGCCCATCACCCAGCCGTCGTGGTAGACGACGCCCACCGGCGCCACGGTGTCGTTCCGGTACAGGCCGATCTTCAGGTAGTTGAGCTGACCGCTGTACTGCGTCGCGATGTAGCGCTTGGGCAGCACCAGGTTGCCGTCGTAGTACAGCTCCACGAAGCCCACGCTGGCGTTGGGCGACCACTTCACGTGGAAGACGAAGTCGTGCCACGCGTTGCGCACCAGCGGCGTCTTCCAGACGATGACGCCCGGGCTGCCGCCGATGTTCAGGCGCATCTCCTCCCCGTACACGTAGAACTCCACCGGCGGCGAACCGCAGCAGCCGGTATGGTGCCACTGGGTGAAGAGCTGCCACGTCTTGGCGCTGGGGAAGTCCGACGGGAAGCGCGTGCTCCAGCGGTACCAGTACTCGGAGCCCGCCGCCTCGTTGGTCTGCTTGAAGATCTCGTTGCGGTTGCCGCTGGAGTTGATGGGGTCATCGCCCTGGCGCACGGTGGCCTTGAGGGCGTAGCCGCCTTCGCGCACCGGCGAGGGAATCACCTGCAGCCGGTCCGAGCTGACCATCTGCGTGCCGTCCCACTGGTTGCGGTCGCCGGATTCGAAGTCGCCCCGCCAGACGATGCCGCCGGGCGTGGGCGTCGTCACCGTGCCGGCGCAGGGGCGCGCCTCCGCGATGCTGGCCCAGTCATTGACGGTGTTGCCCTGCACGTAGATGCGCACCCGGCGCGTGTTCAGCGAGGTGAACTTGTACGTCTCCGCCGCCGTCGTCGTCCCGGTGCTCTTGCCGCTGTACACCTGCGTGTACGTCATGCCGTCCGGTGACGCCGACACGGTGAACGTGTTGGCGCGCGTGTTGCCCTGGTGCCAGGCGACGGAGATGGCGCCCACGGCCTTGGTGGAGCCCAGGTCGTAGTCGATCCACTGGCCCTTGCCGAGGCTGCTCCAGCGGGTGTCCAGCTTGTCGTCCAGCGAGTTGGCCGCGATGCTGCCGTCGCCGTCGTCGCCACTGGCCTTCACGCTGCTGGGGGTGAGCTGGGTGCAGCCGCTGGTGGTGAGGTCCTCGCCGGAGGTCGTCATCGACGGCGGGAGATCATCCAGGGGAGCGTCCTCCGGTGCGCCGCAACCGACGGCGCCGAGGACAAACAACGTTTCAACCAGGAGGAGGGTTTTCTTCAAGGAGTGGCCCAGGGGGAAAGGACAGGCAAAGAGAAAGCCGCGCTCCGACAGCGGAGACATGGGGCGCGACCAGGGAATGTCTGGCTTTACGGCGGGCAGTCCCCTTCCGCGCTCCGGGACCTGTTCGACAGGGCCGGGCTTGTGGAAGGGAAAAGACGGGGTGGCGTGTGTTCGTGCTCCAGCCGGCAGCAGGGGGAAAGGCTGCCGTGTTCCAAGGTGACAATTGAGATAGCGAAGTTCTATTTCGGACACAAGTCATGCCGTGCCCGCCTGCATGCCCAGCAGGTACGAAAAGGAAAGACAGACATCTGTTTCAGACGGCCGGGGTGGAATCCTTCAACCCCCCGCGAGGGGCGATACGGCGCGTCGCGTGGGATGCGCACCGGCGGAGCACGGGTGTTTTTCGCGGGCAACGCGCTGTGGTGCGGTGTGGGGGCCCGCCCGCACGCACCGGCCAGGGCATTTACGACCCGTGTCCAATTGCATCATGTCTCGGGGACGGACCCTTTGCCGCCGACTTGCGATGACGGGAGAATCAGGCAGAACGCCCCTGTGGAATGCACGTGGATTTCAAGGAAGCCCGCCGCACCGCGGACGTGAGGCCGGTCGAGTGACGCACCCCATGACGCGCCCCGTGTCCGCGCAGGTCCAACGGAGCGAGCGCAAACCGCTGTACGTGAAGGTCGTGACCCAGCCGGCGCTGCATGGCTGCTGGTCCGTGAACATCAGCGAGACGGGCATCGGCCTCATCGCCACGCCGCGTCGTCCGTCGGAGGGCCCGCACGAGAACGAACCGGTGGAGCTGTCCTTCTCCCTGCCGGACACGGGCGCGTACGTGCGCGTGCATGGCACGGTGCGCTGGCGCCACGACACCGCGGGCGGCGCGGGCACCGTGGCAGCGCTGGGGGTGAGCTTCGGCGCCTTTGACGCGGCGGACGGGGTGAAGCTGGCGCGCTACCTGTCCACGTCGCACCTGCAGGTGGTGGCCGCCTACGCCAGCGATGACGAGTCACGCGCGGTGCGTCAGGCCCTGGACGGCGTCGCGTCACCGCACTTCGCCGCCAGCGCGGAGGACGTGCACGCGCTCCTGTCCCGGGGCGACATGGCCGCGCTGCTGGTGTGCGGCCAGGACGAGGCGCAGGCCCTGGCGCTGGTGGAGTCGCTGGCCGCGCTCCGGGCGGAGGTGGACCCGACGGGGGCGGGGCCGCCCAGCGACCTGGCCCCGCGCATCGTCTACTGCGCGCCCGCCGCCCCGGAGCGGCTGGTGGCGCTCTTCAACACCGGCCGCATCTACCGGGCGCTGGGCGCGTGGCCGGATCCGGAGGTACTCTGCGAGGCGGTGCTCCAGGCGGGGCGCGAGCACGGCTTCCGCACCGAACAGTGGCGCATGGCGCTGGAGCTGGAGCGCAACCTCTTGCGCGAGCGCGCGCTCGCGCAGGCCCCGGTGGGCGGCCCGGGCCGCACCGCGGAGGACGTGGGCTTCAGGAGCCCCGCCATGCAGCGGGTGATGGAGATGGTGCGCCTGGTGGCGCCCCACCGCGTGGCGGTGCTGCTCCAGGGTGAGACGGGCACCGGCAAGGAGGTGCTGGCGCGCATCCTCCACCGGCTCAGCGGACGGGGCGACCTGCCGCTCGTGGTGCAGGACTGCGGCGCGCTCACGGAGACGCTGCTGGAAAGCGAGCTGTTCGGCCACGTGAAGGGGGCCTTCACCGGCGCGGTGTCGGACCACCCGGGCCTGTTCGTGCTCGCCAACGGCGGCACCATCTTCCTGGACGAAATCGAGAACACGACGCCCAACCTCCAGGCGAAGCTGTTGCGCGTGCTGGAGACGGGCGACGTGCGGCCGGTGGGCGGCACCCAGGTGCGCCACGTGGACGTGCGCGTCGTGGCCGCCAGCAACCGGGACCTGGGCGAGGAGGTGCGCACGGGCCGCTTCCGCGCGGACCTCTTCTACCGGCTCAACAGCTTCACCATCGACATCCCACCCCTGCGCGAGCGCCCGGAGGACATCCCGGAGCTGGCGCGGGCGTTCGTGGAGCAGTTCAACCGCACCCTCAAGCGCTCCGCCACGGGTGTGGCCCCGGACGCGGACGAGGTGATGAACGGCTACGGGTGGCCCGGCAACGTGCGCGAGCTGCGCAACGTGGTGGAGCGCGCGGTGCTCCTGTCCAGGCCCGGGGAGATGCTCACCCGGCGCCTCTTGCCGCCCGCGCTCCTCAACAGCGCCGTGCCCCGGACGGACCCCGCCGGGGACGGCTCCCTGCGCGCCCGGCTCCAACTGGTGGAGCGCGAGCTCATCCGCGAGGCCCTGGAGCGCCACGGGGGCGTCCTGCGCCGCGCGGCCGTGGCGCTGGGCATGGACCCGGTGACGCTGGGCCGCAGGGCCCGGCGTCACGGGCTGTGGAATCCGGAGTAGGCCTTGCGCCTCAGTGCGCCTGCATCCACTGGAGCATGGGCGTCCACACGCGAGCGCGCGCATCCCGGGCAAGGAACAGGTCGGCATGCCCGTAGTCCAGGGCGCGCTGGGCTTCCGGCCGGTTGCGCACGGTGTGCATGGTGACGTCGGTGCTGCCCAGCAGGCGCACGGAGTATTCGCCGTAGCGCCCGACGCCGCCCGCCGCGCCCACGTACATCACCGGCACCGTCACGTCCTTCAGGTGGTCGTCATAGGGCACGTCCAGGCCGCAAAGCTGCGCCTCCGTCTCCACCACCTCGTTGAGGCTCTGGTACGGCACCGCCAACTGGAGGTAGTCGAAGAGGGTGGACTCCGGCGTGTAGGCCGTCTGGAAGGGCAGGCCCGCGGTGTCCGGGATGCCCGCCGCCAGGTGGTAGCCCGGCGTCAGCGGCTGCAGCGGCGCGAAGAGGGCCGCGGTGGCCCCGGCGGCGATGACGGCGAACTGCCGGTTGGTGGGCGGGGGCAGGCCCGCGAGCCCCGGCGCCGCGAGCGGGGAGGGCGCATCGGGCGCGGAGTCCGCCAACTGCCCGATGAGCCGCACCGGCGTGCCCGGCGCGGGCCCCAGCAGGCCTCCTTCCGTGCGGCCCTCGTTCCTCGCGGCCAGCAGCGCCGTGTACCGGTCGCACGCCCAGCCGCGCTGCTCCGCCGCGTCCGGCCCGAAGCGCAGCACCATGTCCATGGGGATGAAGCCGTCCACCCGCCGCAGGGCGCGCGGCTGCTGCGATTCCCTGTCCAGGTACGCGTACCCGATGGTCGCGCCCCGGCTCCAGCCGAGCAGGAACATCCGGTCATTGCGGCCGCCGGCCCCCGACAGCCGGCGCACGGTGTCCGCCAGCGCCAGGCCGGTGCCCAAATCCTTCACGTGCGTGTCCAGGCGCCAGTTCGCCATGAACTGGAAGTTCGTCTCCGCCTCCGGCACGCCCACCCACCGCAGGTCCAGGCCCCACACGTCCACGTCGTGGCTGGCCAGGTACGCCGCCAGCGACTGGTCCGCGGGCATGGTGCTCACCCGCGTGTTGGTGAGGAACGCCGGCACGAAGCCCCACAGGTCTCCGTGCACCATGAAGACCGCGCGCGTGCTGCGCGCCGGGAACCACGGGAAGGACTCGCGCACCACCCGGTGCACGGTGACGAAGTCGTACGCGCCCGTCCCCACGCGCACCTTCCACGTGTAGTGCGCCAGGCTGCCACCCAGCGGCTCGCGCTTCGCCGTCAGTCCGGGCAGCCCCGCGGCCAGCAGGGACCGCGAAATCGCCTGCGACTGGGCCACCTCATCCCGCGACACCGTCTGGAACTCCGCCGCCCCCGCTTCCGCGCGCAGTCCCAGGAACAACACCAGCACACACCAAAGGCTCGACAACCTACGCATACCGACCTCGACTCGCATGAGGGTCCCCCACGCAGAAAAGCGCCTGGGGCTGACATCTCCCCTTCGCTTCGGCTGCGAGGACTCCCTGAGCAGCTTCCGCGCCAGGGTTCAAACCCTTGATTTTATTGGTTTAGCCCCGCAGGGCATGATTCACCGCTGAAGGCCACCGGGGAATGCCACCGACGCTCTCCGAGTGAAAAGCCGTCCCACGGGGCGTGCTTCGAATTTGAGACATGCGCACCACGAATGGCGCGGGACCTTTCTGACGGTGTCCACACCCGGCCGGCCCGCCAGGGTATGTCCGTTCATTCAATCCAACACATACATGTGAAACAGGCAAGTCCTGAATGGTAGGGGAAGACGGCGGGGCGATCGCGCGCGGTGCGGGGACGGGAGACAACACGGGGTCTCACCCTGAGGTCCACCGAGGGAGCACCGATGCCCGAGTCCGTCTTTGTCGACAACATCTGGAACGATTTCGCGCACAGCTACGACGAGATGATCCCCGAGTTGCCGTGCTACCAGCGGCAGCTCGCGAAGATCCTCCGCGACACCCGGGAGCGCTCCTACGTCATCGACGCGGGCTGTGGCACGGGCCTGGTGGGCCTGCCGCTCGTCCAGCGCGGCCAGCGGGTCATCGGCTTCGACAACAACGCGGCCATGCTCCGGCTGGCGGCGCGGCGCCACGAGCGCGAAAGCGACGCCGTGCGCGCCCGCTGGACGCTGCTGCCGGGGGACGTGAGCTCCTTCCCGCTGGAGGTGGAGGAGGGCGCGGACGCGGTGGTGATGAACAACGTGCTCTTCTACGTGCGCGACCCGGAGGTGGTGCTGCTCGAGGCGTGGGCGCACCTGAAGCCCGGCGGCGTGCTGTGCATGACGAGCAACAAGCGCCCCCGGCCGGACCTGGAGAAGGTGCTCACGAATTCCATCCAGGAGTGGCAGCAGGAAGGCCGCTGGAACGAAAAGCTCCAGGGGGCCGTGAAGCACCACCGCACGTGTGCCCAGCGGCTCACCACCGACCCCAACGAGATGGTCACCTTCCTGGACACCGACGCGGCGGTGCGCCTGCTGAAGAAGGTGGGCTTCAGCGAGGCGCTGGTGGCCGACGGCGACGACTACTACGGCGAGAACTTCTACGTCTGCATGCGCAAGTAAGGAGCCGCTCCCATGGTGAACCCCCGTTTCCAGCGCAACCTCGGTGTCCTCCACCCCCAGACGATGGACAAGCTGTCCTCCACCCACGTGCTCGTCGCGGGCGTGGGCGGTGCCGGCGGACAGTGCGCGGTGGACCTGGCCCGTCTGGGCTTCGGCTGTCTGACGCTCGCGGACTTCGACGTCTATGAGCGCCACAACATCAACCGGCAGATTGGCTGCTTCGAAAGCACCCTGGGCCAGCGCAAGGTGGACGTGGTGGAGCGCCTGTGCCGCGACATCCACCCGGACCTGCGCGTGCACAAGGTGCACGAAGGCATCACCGACGCCAACGTGGCGGAGGTGCTCTCCGGCGGCGGGGGCCTGCCCCCGGTGGACTACGTGGTGGAGGTCATCGACATCGCGGGCGCCAGGGCCAAGGAGTCGCTCCACCAGACGTGCCGCCAGCAGGGCATCCCCATCATGACCGGGCTGATGCTGGGCTTTGGCGCCGCGCTGCACGTCTTCCAGCCGGACGCCCCCCTCTACGAGGAGCTGTTCATCCTGCCGGATGGCCGCATCGACCTGCCGAAGATCATCCCGCACCTGGGCAGCTACATGCTCCAGGAGTACATGGACGCCTGCTACCAGGGAAAGGGCCACGCCCCCACCTGCGTGATTGGCGCCACCACCGCCGCGGGCCTGATGGTGAGTGAAATCATGCGCGGCGTGATGCTGGGGCCGCGCGCGATGGTGTCCTGGCCCGAGTACCTCTACGTGGACCTCTTCGACCACCGCTACGTCCGGGGCTCGCTCGCTCCCGCGCGTCCCGTCGCCTCCGGGGAGGTGGCCGCCGCGCGCGCCCGGGGCTGAAGCCAGGCCCCGTGAGGGGCGCTCCTGCCTGCCGCCCTGAAGCTTCCCGGCCCCCGTGTCCCTTCCCGAAGCGTGGGAAGGGGCGCGGGGGCCTGGGTCTTTCAGGGAGCAGCGACTACAGCACCACGCCCCGCGTCCGCGCTTCGTTGACCACCTGGTTGCCATCCACGCCCAGCCGCCGCGCGATGAAGCCCGCCGCCCCATCCGCGTTCTTGTGCACGCGGATGAACTGGTCGTCGTACGTGCGCGTGACGATGAGCATCCCGGACACGATGACGCGCTGGAGGTTGTGCTGCAGCTCGTTGCCTTCGATGACGACGTGGATCTCCGAGAACAGCGACCGCGCATCCGACAGCATGTTGGACAGGTGCCGGCGCTGCTCGCTGTTGGGCACCGCCGCCTTGGAGCCGGCGCTCGTCACCAGGATCATCGGCTGCTGGTGCTGCTGGTAGGCCGTCTGCATCTTCTGGAACACCGACTGGATTTCATCCGGCGTCGGCGGAGCATCCCAGCGCAGGAAGAAGACCTTGTCGATGACGTCTGTCTTGTAGACCGGAAGTGCCATGGCGTTCGCGACTCCTTCGTGACGGGCCCATCCCCCCGGGCCTGAGTGCCATCCTGCTCTTCACCCGCGGTCAAGAAACTAGCCCTGCGGGCCGACATTCTTGAGACGACACATCGCGCCCTGCCTGACCGTGGCACCGACTGTGTCCTCGCCTCAAGGGCCCGGCGGATGTTTCCTGTTGGAAGGTGAACCCAGACGCCAGGGCTCCTGAGCCTGTCTGCGTATTCCGCCAGGCGTGGCATCTTTCAACGATGAGTAAGCATGAAAACAAGAAGGCCCCGGGAGCACGGGGCTCCCGGGGCCTTCTTCCTGCTTCAGGCCATCCGTCGGTGGGGATTACCCGCCGGAGATGGTGGTCTCGACGAGGGCGGCGTCCGCGGCGATCTGCGCGTCCGTGAAGAGGATGGGCCGCCACTGCTTCTGGGAGAACAACTGGGTCTGGTCATTGTAGTGGGGCGACTTCGGGTCGCCGGACTCGCTGTACGTCAGCACCGCGTTGGCGGAAGGGCCGGCGTCGGTGAACTGCATGGCCATGACGAAGCTGCTGCCGTTGTTGATGGGGTAGCCCGCGTTGGACAGGCCCGTGTTGCCGCTGATGAGCGGGCCGCGCGTGGCGGAGTACTCGAACAGCGTGGTGCGGGTGACGCCGTAGGCGACGACGTTGGTGATGCCCTCGCGGCTCAGGCCGCCCTGGATGGGCACGCGGGCGCCGCTGCGCGCGGTGTACTGCACCTCGCCCAGCGTCTTGTCGAGCGCGATGCCGGACGCGTTGATGCTGGCCACGCCCTGCGCCAGCCGCACGAGCAGCGGGTCCTCGCCGGTCGCCGGCGCGGGCGTCAGCGTGTTGGGCGTGTTGAAGGGGTTGGCCGGGTCGAAGGGCACGTCGAACAGGATGCCCTTGTTGAGCAGGCTGGAGGTGGGCACGGCGCCCAGGAACTCGCGGAACACGAACGCGCCCTTGGAATTGGTGTCGTAGCGGCCATCCCACCCGGCGAGCAGCGCGCACGCCTGGCTGATGTCCACCTGCATGTTCTGGAACGGCACCGTCGTGCGGCCCGTGCAGCGGGCGACGAGGCCTTCACGCGTCAGCTCCGCCATGCTGCTGCGGTTGCTGAACACCGCCGTCTTCAGCTCCTCCAGGCTGAACTTGCCGTCCGCGCCCGAAGCGCCCGTGGCGCTCTGCTCCGTGAGGGTGATGAGGTTCATGCGCGTGCGCGGCGACTGGGGCACCTTCTCCAGGCCGTGCAGCGGCGAGAAGCCCGTCAGGGGCTCGGCCGGGTTGGACAGCCAGAAGCTGTCGTTCGCGTTGAAGACGAAGTCGCGGCGGTCCAGCTTCGGCACCTTGGCGAAGGGCACGAGGCCCGGGCTGCGCGAGCCCGGCTCCACCTGCCACTCGTTGGCCGGATCGCTACCGTTGAGGAACACGAGGCCCATCAGGTTGTAGAGGCCGTAGGTGAGGCTGGTGGCGGAGGGCGTCCGGGCCTCGGTGAACCACTTCGTGTACGCGTCCTGGCTGAGGTTGGGCGTGGGCGTGGCGTCCGTGTACCAGGTGTTGCCCTCCTTGTCGGCGTACATCGTGTTCACCCAGGGCAGGCCCTGCCGGGTGGCGTAGACGTCCTTGAACTCGGCCAGGTTCTTCGCCTTGTTCATGCCGTGGAACTGGTCCAGGAACTGGGTGTTCTCAATGTTGGCGTCGCGGATGGTGAGCGCCGTCTGGGTGTTCCAGCCCAGCGTCCCCTTCGGCAGCTGCGGCGCCGCCGAGTCCGGAATGGCGATGATGGGGCCGTAGTGGCTGAAGTACATCGTCTGCTCGTAGTTCGTGAGCGACCCCTCCGGCAGCTTCACCAGGATGCGGAAGGTCTTGGACGTCATCGCGCGCTCTTCGGTGCCGTACTTGTAGGTGGTCGGCTTTCCGGGCACGAGGCTCAGCTGGTACATCGTCATGCGCTGGCCGGAGGAGAACGTGTGCGTCCACGCAACGTCCTCATTGAAGCCGATGAGCACCGCCGGCACGCCCATCAGGCCCACGCCATAGACATTCATCTGACCGGGCACGGTCAGCTGGCTCTCCCACAGGCGCAGCTCGCCTTCCCAGGGGAAGTGCGGGTTGGCCATCACCATGCCCTTGCCGTTGTCGGTGCGCTCGGCGCCCAGGGCCCAGCCGTTGCTGCCGAAGTCCGTCTGGCGCAGCTTCTGGAGATCCTCCAGGGTGGGCATCTGGGGCCGCAGGGCGGCGTGCTTGTCCACGGCCTTCGCGCCCACGACGGGGGGCGTCGCCGCCGCGATGGTGAGCGCCAACTGATTGATGCCGCCCACCAGCGTCAGGTCCAGGTCGTACGCCATCAGGTCCACGGCGGTGATGGGCTTGACCCAGGCCGCGTTGACGCAGTTGGCGGGGAGCTCCGCCTTGGGCGTCTCCGCCACGTACTTGTTGTAGCCGGCCACGTAGCCGTGAACCATCTGCTGCACTTCTTCCGACAGCTGCGGAAGGGTGGCTTCCGCGCGGGCGATCACCCCCAGCGACAGGTACGCCAGGTCGGAGCCCACGTAGGTGTTGCCGGGGCCCTGGCCCAGGTACTGGGCGCGCTCGCTGCGGACCTTGATGATCTGATCCGCCAGGGTACAGACGTGGTCCTGGGCGAAGGCATAGCCCTGGCCAAAGCCGAGGCTGCCGTAGTCATTGGCCGTGATGTGCGGGACGCCATACGACGTCCGGCGGATCTTCGCGGTGTACTTGGCGGGGGTGTGCTCGGGGGGGAGCGGCTCTTCTTCGTCACAGCCCGAGGCAACCAGCGCCATCGACGTCAGGAGGGAAAGCGACCAACGGCGGGTCCGGAGAGACAACCGGGGCCCGCCGCGAAGGGAAAGAGTATCGGGGGTGTGCTCGAGCATGGCGGGCGGCAGACTAGGAAGGTGGAGATCGCCCGGTCAATGTTTCTGGGATTTGACTTTTTCACGAGACTGAAACGGCTGGAGGCACTGCGTCGCAGGTTTAGGAAAGCCGGAAAGACGGTGTGTGTTACACGGACGCCATGACGTCCGAGCCCTCGCCGCCTCCGGCCCGCCGCCCGCGCCGCCACTTCTCGATGATTCGCACCTTCGTGCTGGCGGACTTCGTCACGCTCGGCAACGGCTTCGCGGGCGCGGGGGCCATCCTGGCTTCCATGCAGGCGCTTGCGACGGCGAACCCACGCTGGCTGTGGGTGGCGTTCGCACTGATGCCGGTGGCGCTGGCGATGGACGTCGCGGACGGCCGCATCGCGCGGTGGCGCTTCCGCAAGTCGCCGCTGGGCGCGGACCTGGACTCGCTGGCGGACGTCATCTCCTTCGGCATGGCACCCGCGGCGCTGGCGTTCGCGGTGGGCCTCCGGGGCGGGCTGGACGTGGCGGCGCTGCTCTACTTCGTCGCGTGCGGCATCAGCCGGCTGGCGCGCTTCAACGTCACCTCCGCGGAGCTGTCCGACGGCACCGGCAAGGTGAAGTACTTCGAGGGCACGCCCATCCCCACGAGCCTCCTGCTGGTGATGGTGCTGGCGGTGGCGCTGTGGCAGGGCCGCATTGGCGACGCGCTGTGGGGTGGGGTGTGGGACATCGGCCCCGTCCAACTGCACCCGCTGGTGCTGATGTACGTCGCCAGCGGCAGCGCGATGATCAGCAAGACGTTGCGCATCCCGAAATTCTGATGGAGCGCCCCGGCCGTGGCCGGATGCGGTGCCTTCCAGTGGACGTTCTGGAGGACAGTTCCACTGTTTTTCCCACGGTGGGGCGGTTGGCAGTCCCGGGGTGGGTGCCTAGCTTCGCCACCTGATCCGCAGGACCACCAGCGTGTGGAATCCGGTGCGGCTTCGAGCATGTGG
>NZ_RAVZ01000219.1 GCF_003611635.1 Corallococcus terminator
GAATTGGATTTTCGAAAGCATGGGAGTGCTCCTTGTCCCCCCTGTATGTGGCCGGTCCAGATCCGGTTACAGCGCCACGCACGACCTTTCAGAAAGCCCCAAAGCCCGGGTGTTCAGACGCTGCGCAGGGTGAGCAGCGTCACCTCGGGCGGCACTCCGATGCGGAAGGGCATCCAGTGCCCCGTGCCGCCGGAGACGTAGAGGTGGCTGTCTCGGAAGCGGTAGCGCCCCAGCATGTGCTTGAAGGCGAAGCCGAACAGCGGGATGCCCAGGAAGGCCACCTGTCCGCCGTGGGTGTGGCCGGCGAGCGTCAGCCGGGCGCCCTTTTCGGCGGCGTACGTGAAGAAGTCCGGGTGGTGGGACAGGCAGATGACGACGTCGTCCGGCTGGCCTCCCTGGAAGGCGGTGTCCGCCGAGTGCTTCCAGCGTGAGTCGCGCACGGTGCGGCTGCGGCCGGACATGGGGAAGTCCACGCCCACCACGCGCACGCGCTGGCCGCCGTGCTCCAGCACGTGGGATTCGTCCACGAGCAGGCGGACCGGGGCGCCGCGCTGGGCCAGGGCCTCGTAGCCGCCCAGCACCTCTTCCAGGCCGCGCCAGTGCTCGTGGTTGCCGAGGATGGCGAGCATGCCGTGGCGGGCCGTCGTCGCGGCCAGGGCGGCCATCGTCGCGTCCACCTGGTTCACGTCGTCGATGAGGTCGCCCGTCATGACCTGGAGGTCCACGCCGGCCGCGTTCATCGCGTCCACGGCGCCGCGCAGGTACTCGGGGCTGATGAAGGGGCCCACGTGGACGTCGGTGATCTGCCCGATGCGGAAGCCGTCGAGCGCGGCCGGGAGGCCCTTCAGCTTCACCTCCACCTCGCGCACGGTGAAGCCCAGGCTGCCGCTCACGACGCCCAGGGTGCTCCCCGTCACCGCGAGCACGGGCATGGCCTGTCCGGCCTTCACGAGCAGGCCGCGACGCTCCAGGTCGACGCCGGGAGGCGCGGCCTTGCGACGGCGCTCGCTCCACAGCTTCAGCACGAGGAACGGCAGGCCCAGCAGCATCACCCCCAGCGCGGCGATGCTCCAGATGACGGCGAACAGCTTCACCGGCACGAGGGGCGCGGGCGTGTCGTGGAGGCCGTAGCCGGTGAGCGCGGGGACCGTCCAGGCCACGAACGCGAGCACCATCAGGCCCAGCAGCACGCCATGGCGCCACCCGCGCGTGACGGCGGGCCACAGCCTGCGCAGCACGAGGTACGAGCCCAGGTAGACGAACAGCAGGACCAGGAGCCTTCCCATCGTTTCCGCGCTCTCCGTCACGTCCCGGGCTCAAGAGGTCCGGGGCCGCCCTCGAAGTGAGGGAGCCCGAGGATAACGGAGCCCCTGACAGCGCGCTGTCCCACCGACACCAGGGTCGCTCGCCTGAGTCACGGCGTACCTGAGGGTCTGAACGGGAAATCCCTGGATGATAGAGGGCTCAGCTTCTGGAGGCGGGATGCGCGCGTGGTGGCTGTGGGGCGTGTTGTTGGCAGGGTGTGCCTTGGTGTCCTCCCCGACGCAGGAGTGGGAGAGGACGGACGAGGCGGCGTGGGAGTGCGAGGCCCGCGACGAGGACCAGTGTCTCAGGCACGTGTGCGAGGAGGGTATCTGCGCCCTGTTCCGGTGCGAGGACCTGGACCCGGACCGACTGGTGCGCACGCGGAGCGCGGCGGCGGTCGCGCCGGTGTTCGTGGCCCCAGGGAGTGGACCTCAACGGACGTGGGGCAGTGCGCAGGGCGTGCCGGGCGACGCGGTGCCCGTCATGGTGTTCCGCTGGCACCCGCGCGAGAAGCTGCCGAGCGAGCTACGGCGGGAGAAGGCCCGGGAGGAGTGGGCGAAGCGGCCCAAGGAGCGGCACCACATCTTCCCGCAGGCGTTCAAGTCGCACTTTGACGGGAAGAAGATCAACATCCACAAATACGTCCTGGCGGTTGATGCGGAGGTTCATGCACGCATCCATCGCGGTGGGCAGGGCGGGCCCTGGAACAAGGACTGGAAGGCCTTCATCGATTCCCGGGGACAGAGAGCCGACGTTCCTCGCCATTTCGAGCATGCCTCCTGGATGATTCAGAAGTACGGGCTCTTCGGCTTGACGGTGACGTACTGGCAGCAGGTCGAGCTCATGCCCGTGCCCTTCGAGGACTGAACGATGCGTTACTTCGAGATTCGTGACCCGGCCGAGGATGCGGAGTCACAATGGAGCGGCGCGTATCGGGCCACGCACCGATGGCACCTGCCAGGAGTCGACTGCCCCAAGTGTGGGAGCTGGGCTGGAATGGCCGCATACCCTTCCGTGGATCTCTCGAGGGTTGATGAGCCCGTGCTGGCGAAGGTGACGGGGCCCACGAACTTCGCGGAGTACATGCGATTGGTATCCCTGGTTCGGCCCTGCCTTCCTTCCGCGATTCCTATCAAGGGGGGGAGTTTCTTCGGGCCCATGGTCGGAACAGCGCGAGGAAGCTTCGGTCCCATCTCCTGCGACCCGCCGTGGGAAGTGGTCCTCCGCGAAGATGCGGTCGAACTGCTCAAGGCAGAGGGCCTGAATGGCGTTATCGCGGTTCGGATGGAACTCAAGTCCCGCCGAAGCACCACACCCGCGCTCTACGAACTAGAGTCGCGCCCCCTCGCGAAGCTGCACCCCGACTGCATCGGAGAATGGACGACGCCTCCGTGCGACGTTTGCGGTCGGCCCGAAATGTTCGACCTGCCGCCGAAGCGCTGGCTGCTGCGCTCCTCCATCCCGGAAGGGCTCGACGTCTTCGGCATCGAAGGGGCGAACCCGCGCGTGGTCAGCGAGCGCTTCGTCGAAGTCATCCAGCGTCTGGGCCCCGCGGACGTCACCTACCGCGAACTGCCCGCCGCCGACTGACCCCTCACATCCCGCCGCCCGGGCTCGCGAGCCGCAGGTGCGAGTGCAGCGTCTCCGCCCGCAGGTACAGGAACTGCGCGTCGCCGAACGACAGCGCGTCCCCGTCCGTGAGCAGCCGCACCTCGCCCTCGCCCAGTGCCGCCGCGTTCAGCCAGGTCCCGTTCATCGAACCCAGGTCGTGCACCGAGCATGTGCCCTGCTGCTCGTGCCAGCGCAGCACCGCGTGCTGCTTCGACACCGACGGGTCGTGCACCATCAGCGCACACCCCTCCATGCGCCCCACCCGCAGCTCCTGTCCGTCCGACGCCGGCGCCAGGAAGTGCACCTCCAGCGAATCGAATCCCTGGAGCATCACCAGCAACCGGTCCACCAGCCGCGACCGGTGAGCCATGCCCACCGTGCGCGCTTCCGCCAGTCGCAACGCGACTTGCTGGAACACCGGCTCCGGGGGCTGTTGGATGAGCACCACCGGTCCGGAGGCTTCCAGGAACGCCTGGACGGGGGCGTAGGCGAACGGGCGGAGCTGTTGGACGGAAGGCATCACCTGCCTACCGTACCTCCAGCCCCGCCCCAGCGCGAGCCGCCGGCCCCGAGGGACCCCCGGGTGTCAGGTGCCCGGCGGTTGTTTCAACCACTTCAGGACGCGACCGGCGCCCTCAGCAGGTGGTCCCCGAAGTCCTCCCGGAGCTTCATCTTCAGGAACTTCCCCGTCGACGTGCGCGGAATCTGCGGCACGAAGAGGAAGTCATCCGGCAGCCACCACTTCGCGAACTGCTTCTCCAGGTGTGCCGTCAGCTCCGCCTTCGTCGCCTCCTGCCCCGCCTTGAACACCACCGCCGCCAGCGGCCGCTCGTCCCACTTCGCGTGCCGGCCCGCGAACACCGCCGCCTCCAACACGGACGGGTGCGCCATCAGCGCGTTCTCCAACGCCACCGAGCTGATCCACTCGCCGCCCGACTTGATGACGTCCTTGCTGCGGTCGGTGATGTGCAGGTAGCCCGCCGGGTCGATGGTCACCACGTCGCCCGTCTTGAACCAGCCGTCCGCCGTGAAGCGGTCCTTGCCCTCGTCCCCGAAGTACGAGGCCGCCACCATGGGCCCGCGCACCTCCAGCTCGCCCATCGCCTTGCTGTCCCAGGGCAACACCTCGCCCGTGTCGCTCACGTGGCGCGTCTCCACGAAGGGCACCGAATAACCCTGTGACGCATACGCATCCAATTGCGCCTCCGGCGACGCCGCGTGCAGGTCCCCCTTCAGCCGCGCCAGCGTGCCCACCGGGTTCATCTCCGTCATGCCCCAGGCGTGCAGCACCTCCAGCTTGTGGCGCTTCCTGAACCCGTCGATGAGCGACGGCGGCGCCGCCGAACCGCCAATCACCATGTGGCGCATCGCGCTCAGGTCCCACTTGCCCGGCTCGCGGTCCAACTGCGCCAGGATGCCCAGCCAGATGGTAGGCACACCGCCCGCCACCGTGACCTTCTCATCCCGCATCAGCTCCAGCAGCGACTGGGGGTCCAGGTGCGGCCCGGGCAGCACCTGCTTCGCCCCCGTGAGCAGCGCGTCGAAGGGCAGCCCCCACGCGGCCGCGTGGAACATGGGCACCACCGCCAGCACCGTGTCCGTGTCCTTCAGGCCCAGCACTTCCGGGAGGCAGCACACCAACGTGTGCAACACGATGGAGCGGTGGCTGAAGAGCACGCCCTTCGGGTTGCCCGTCGTGCCGGACGTGTAGCAGAGCATCGCCGCGCTGTTCTCATCCAGGCGCGGGAACGCGAACGTGTCCGACTCCGCCGCGAGCAGCTTCTCGTAGTCCAGCCGGCCTTCCGGCACCGGGCCGTCGTCCGGGATGACGATGACGTGCTTGATGCAGGCCGCTGACTTCTCGAACTTCTCCAAGAGCGGCAAGAGCGACCGGTCCACCACCACGACCGTGTCCTCCGCGTGGCTCGCGATGTAGGCCAGGTCCTTGGGGTGCAGCCGCAGGTTGAGCGTGTGCATCACCGCGCCCATCGACGGCACCCCGAAGTACACCTCCAGGTGCTGGTGATGGTTCCAGCTCAGCGACGCCACCCGGTCCCCCGGCTTCACCCCCAGCCGCGTCAGGGCGTTGGCGAGCTGGCTCGTGCGCTTGTGGAAGTCCGCGTACGTGTAGCGGTGCAGGGACTTGTCCGGGTTGCGGCTGACGATCTCCTGCGCGCCGTAATAGGAGCGCGCACGCTCCAGGAAGTGCGTCAGGGTGAGCGGGAAATCCATCATGCGACCGGTGAGCATCGGCACCATCCCTTCGCGAACGGGTGAAGGGATGGATGCTACCGGATGCGCGGCGCCATGCCCTCCACTCCAAGTGGAGGAGGGCATGGCGCAGTACGTCAAAGTCGACTGTCAGCCGAAGAAGACCTGGGCGACCTCGAAGAACTCCTTGGGGACGCGCTTGAGCTCGCGGGTGGCCTCGGCCAGGTGCTCGCTGACGATTTCGTTGCCGCGCAGGGCGGCCATCTTGCCGAACTCGCCGCGGGCCACCATGTCGCACGCATGCACGCCGAACCGGGTGGCGAGCACCCGGTCGTGCGCCGTGGGGGCGCCGCCGCGCTGGATGTGGCCCAGCACGGACACGCGCGTTTCGAAGCCGGTGCGGCGTTCGATTTCGGAGGCGACGATGTTGCCCACGCCGCCCAGGCGGGGACGGCCGGCTTCATCCAGGGAGCCCGTGGTGACCAGCTGTTCGTTCTGGTTCGCGGACATCTTGATGCGCGTGCCTTCGGCGACGACGACGATGGAGAAGGTGCGACCTCCCGCGTGCCGGCGTTGCAGGTGCTGGGCGACGGCCTCCAGGTCGGCGGGGATCTCCGGGACGAGGATGACGTCCGCGCCGCCCGCGATGCCCGCGTAGGTGGCGATCCACCCGACGTGCCGACCCATCACCTCGCAGACGATGACGCGCTTGTGGGATTCGGCGGTGGAGTGCAGCCGGTCCACGGCCTCTGTGGCGATCATCACGGCGGTGTCGAAGCCGAACGTGAAGTCGGTGCCGTTGAGGTCGTTGTCGATGGTCTTCGGCACGCCGACGATTCTCACGCCCTCCTGGGACATGCGCGTGGCGGCGGAGAGGGTGCCCTCGCCGCCGATGGCGATGACCGCGTGGATGCCATTGCGTTCAATGGCGCGCTTGACGCGCTCCAGACCGTTCTCCACCTTGAACGGGTTGACGCGCGAGGTGCCGAGGATGGTGCCACCCCGGTGCAGGATGCCGGAGGTGGTCTCCCGCGTGAGGCGGAAGTGGTTGTCGTCCAGCAGGCCCTTCCACCCATCCCGCAGACCCATCATTTCGAAGCCGTGCTCGCTGGCACGGCGGACGATGGCTCGGATGACCGCATTGAGGCCGGGGCAATCACCCCCGCCGGTGAGCACGGCGACTTTCATGAGCCGGGTTCTAGCCCGACCCGGGCCCCGCGTGTGAGGACCGTTTGTACCGAGCGCTCAACGGAGGATGCTCCCGCCCCCAGGGCGTGCGGGGAGCCGGCCGTGTGCCGTGGGCCTGTTAATGGCCATTGCCGCGCGGCGCAACGCACGCAGCGGCTGGGGGGCTCGCGACCTGGACGGGCGGGACGGCGTATGCTGGAGGGCTCATGAACCTACGTGTGTTCGAGACGGAGCAGGACGCGGCCAGCACTTGCGCGGCGCGCATCGCCGAGGCCGTACGTCACACGCCAGAGCTGGTGCTGGGGCTGACCACGGGGCGCTCGCCGCTCAACGTGTACCGGGGCCTGGCGGAGCTGGCCGCGAAGGGGTCGCTGGACCTGTCGCGGGCGACGACGTTCAACGTGGACGAGTTCCTGGGCCTGCCGCCGGAGGACGGGGGCAGCTTCCGGGCGTACATGGACCGGCACTTGTTCCGGCATGTGAATCTGTCAACGCAGCGGATCCACTTCCTCGACGGGTGCGCGCCGGACGCGGAGGCCGAGTGCGCGCGCTACGACGCGGCGCTGGCGGCGGCCGGGGGCATGGATTTGTTGCTGTTGGGCGTGGGACCCAACGGCCACATCGCGTTCAACGAGCCCGGTGAGGTGCTGACGGCGACGAGCCACCGCGCGCGCCTGAGCCGGGAGACGCGGCTGTCGCATGTGCTGGCGTTCGGTGACGACCCGTCGCGCGTGCCCATGGCGGCGTTGACGCTGGGCATGGCGGCGGTGCTCCAGGCGCGCAAGGTGGTGGTGCTGGCGTTCGGGGTGAACAAGGCAGCGGCGGTGACGGCGATGGTGCACGGGCCGGTGACGCCCCGGTGCCCGGCGTCGTTCCTCCAGCTCCACCGCGACGTGGAGCTGTGGCTGGACACGGGCGCGGCCAGTGGCCTGCAGGCTTCGCGGGTCGAGGCGGCCCGCGTGCGTGGAGGCTGAACGTCGTCCGTGCGGATCCAGCGTCCTCTCCGGGACGCGTGGGAGGCGCCGCGCTGGACGGCACCTGCTCCTGAAGGGCTCGGGGCGTGCGCGTGCATGGAGGCGGCACGGGACAGCTCCTGCTTGTTCTTCCAGAGGCGCGGACTTCCCCCCGCGGCCTACGGCTTCTGCGCGGAGGCGAGCCGGGGCGGAGCCTTCCCGGAGGACGCCGGCCGGGGCGCGGGTTTCTTCACGGGTGTCGTCACTTTCGGGGCCCCGGAAGGCTTCGCGTGCGCACCGGACGGTGGGGCCTTCCTCGCGGCGGCCTGTGCCACGGGCGCCCGCTCCGATGCCTTCGTCGGGGACGTGGTGACCGTCCGCTTCACCACCACGGGGACAGGCGGCCGGGTGTGCGCGTAGGCCGCGAGCACCTTGACCACGTAGAACTCCGTCTCCCCGTTGCGCGGCACGTGCCCGTTCACCGAACCCGGCCCCGCGTTGTACGCGGCCACCGCCAGTCGCACGTCCCGGAACCGGCGCAGTTGCTCCGCAAGATAGCGCCCGCTCGCGTCGATGGAGGGTGCCGGGTCGAAGGGGTCTTCCACCCGCATCAGCGCGGCTGTGTCCGGCATCAACTGTCCCGGGCCCATCGCCCCCGCGGGCGAGATGCGGTGCACCCGGGTCTCCGACTCCACCTGGATGAGCGCCCGCAGGAGCCCCGGCGGAATCCCATGCCGGCGCTCGGAGTCCGCGATGAGTGGTTCCAGCGGCGGGTGCGCGTCCAGCACGCACGCGGGCCGGTGCGCCGCATAGGCCCCCAGCGCTCGCGCCTTCGTCTTCAGGAAGGAGAAGGACAGCGGGGACACCTGCGTCCCGCCCAGCCACGCCACGCCGACGTTGAGCAGCACCACCGGCACCAGCACGCACGGCGCCAGCCACGCCCATTTCGGAATGTCGAAGCCGCCCACGGTCCGCTTGCGTCCCACCCTCCCCACTTACGGTCCCCGTGGCGTTCCGTCCAACTTCCGACCCAGGCAGGTCGCCCGAAATGCGTTACCCGAGCGTGCCGGGCCGCGCCTTGGGAAACCTGTCCGACTGTCGGACAGGTTCGGACGCCTTGTCCGAGGAGGAGTGCCTGCGTCCATCGACTTTGGCTGCATCCACTCGCGCCGGGCTTCGCACCGGATTCGTCAACGAACTTCTGGCGACCTGTCTGGCGTCGTGCCCCTCGCTCCGGGGGCCTGATGCCGTCCTGCCCGGCTTGTGACCAATCGCAGTCTCGTGCTCCTTTCGGCCTCGACGCGTGCTCTCCCGTGTTCCGGGCCTCGCGCGGTCCCGTCCGGCTTCCGACGCCTCGCCGTGAACGTCCGCTTGCGTCCCATCCCCGGGGGCCGGCGCCTGTCTCGCGGCCCACGGGGCCCTCCGGGGCCTGTGCACTGACGTTCGCTCCGCATTGCCAGCGCGCCTTCGCGTGCCCATCCCAAGGGGGGGGCGGACGGGGGAGGGGACGATGATTGGCATCCCGCTGGGCTGGGCGTATTCGAACTTCGCGGAGTGGGCGCTGCGCCGGTACGTGGCCCCGGGCCGCCGCAATCCTCCCTCGCCACCGCATGCGTCCTTCGCGGCGTCACCCTGCGCGGACGCGTACCTGCGCTCGCTGTGGACGCGCGCCACGGAGTGGCGGGAGCGGATGGGCCTGGCCGTGCTCGCGCTCGCGCACGCGCCCCTGTTCCCCATGGCCCCGTTCTTCGTGGGCACCGTGTGGGCCTGCGCGTTCAACTTCCACCGCGTGCACCGCCGCGCGCACCTGGACCCCGCGTGGGCCCGCGCCAACGTGCCCTGGCTCTGCGACCATCACCTGGGGCACGTGACGGACGCGAACTGGTGCGTCACGCATCCGTTCTTCGACAACGTGTTCGGCACGCGCCACGAACACCTGGGCATCCAGCCCCCCGCGCCCGCCCCGGCGCTGTCCTGACGCCAGGACGGAAGACTCGCGACGGGGTCCGTCAGAACAACAGGCCGAAGTAGTTGGCGCTCGCCTTGGCGCCCACGCACACGCGGACGTCCGCGCTCCACGGCTGCGTGGGCAGCGAACCCTCGGCCTTGAAGAGGAACTCCAATTCCTCCTGCTTCGCCAGGTCCAGCACGTCCACCGCGCCGCTGCCGGTGAGCTGGAGCGTGTTCGTGGCACCGCCCGTGCCCGAGCCGCGGAACTCGCCCAGCAGCACGTACTCCACGGAGCCCGGCTTGCGCACGGAGAGGCTCGCGCGCTGGATGCCGCTGATGTCGGTGGTGGCGGTGGCGTTGAAGACCTTCAGTCGCAACTGGGTCTCCACGTCGGTGTCCTCGGGCAGCGCGCTGGCGAAGTCGCCCAGCGGCACTTCGATGGCCTGCTCCACGGAGGCGCTGCCCGGGAAGGCGGCGGGGAAGGACAGGTCGTCCTCGGTCTTGCAGATCTCCTCGGCCTCCACCTCGATGGTGAAGAGCGACTCACAGCCCGTGGTGAAGAGGGGCAGGGCGCAGCAGAGCAGGAGGGTGCGGAAGTTTTTCGTACGCATGGTGGGGAGTCTCCTGGCTCAGAAGAAGTAGAGGATGAAGCCCAGCTTCACCGACGGGATGGTGGCGCGCACGTGCAGCGGCCCCGACGTCACGGTGTCGTCGTTGGCCGCGTCCTGGATGAGCGGCGTGGGGTCGGGCACCGTCAGCGCCACGTAGCTCAGGCCCACGTTCAGGAAGAAGTTGAAGCGGCTCTGCGCGCCCACCTCCAGGCCCACGCTGCCCGTCACGTAGTTGTACGTGACGTCCCGGATGGCCTGCGACGTCGTGCTTGGGTCGCGGCCCAACCAGTCCAGCACGTCGCTGTACTCGGAGCCGAAGTAGTGCCCGACCTCCGCGTTGAGCGACGGTGTGATGAACGTGTCCAGCGGCAGGATGCTCACCCCGCCGCGCAAGCCGAAGCTCAGCGTGTTGGTGGTGGGGCCCGCCTGCAGCCGCACCCACTTCGCGGGCTTGAGCACCGCGGACACGCCAATGCCGTGCGGGGCTCCCGCGTCCACCAGCAGGCCCAGGGTGTGCTTGTTGCCGTCCTCGTCATCCGCCAGCGCGGGGGTGGCGAAGCCGAGTACGGCCAGACACCCCAGCGCGAAGCCGGAGGAAAGAAGGGGGGTGCGTTGTCTCATCGAAAGGGTGTCCATCGTCATGACGAAAGTTCCACGGTGGTTGCCGGCCCGGAGGTCATCTTTCGCGGAAGGTGGCCCGGAAGAGAAGCCATGTCGTGTGAAACCCGTACGGGCTTTCCGGGATGCCGCGATGTGCGGAGGAAGGACTGCCCGGTTCCCGACAGGGAGGACGTCCGCGTGCGTCGTGACCCGGGGTCTTCAATCCCTGTCGGGTCAAGGACGTCCCACTCCATCCCGTGGGTGATGGGCGGACGCGTGAGGTCATGCGAGCGTACACTGGACAGGCACGGCGTCGCGTTGGACAGGCCGGGAACCGGGGGGCCAAGAGATGATCGACGAAGTCGATCAACGCATGAAAGCGTGGGTAGGCCGTATCGCCACGGAGGCCCCCGTGTACCTGGGTGTGCCCGACCGGGACTCCATGGAGCGGGGTGTCTGTCTTTACCTGCTGGAGCTGGGACCCGCGCCCCTGTCGCGTCCCGGCAAGCGGAACATCCTTCAGTTCTCCGTCTGCTATCTGGTGACGGTGGGCGCGGACACGCCGGAGCGCGCGCACCGGCTGCTGGGCGACCTGGTCTTCGCGGCCATGAGCGACAAGGACATCGAGGTGGACCTGAGCCCGGTGCCGGCCGCGCTCTGGGCGGGACTGCGTTCGGTGCCGCGCCCCGCCTTCCGCCTGCGGGTGCAGGTGCGCAAGGAACAACCCCTGGCGGAGGTGCGGTGTCTGTCATTGGTGGACAGCGTACCCCCTCCGGGCGGGCTGCTGGGCCAGGTGGTGGGGCCCGGGGATGTGCCCATCCGCGGCGCGTGGGTGGCGCTGCCCTCCCTGCAACTGAGCACGCGCACGGATGCGCAGGGCCACTTCCAGTTCCCGCGCGTGCCGCCCGTGAAGTCGCTGGGCCGGCTGGAGGTGCGGGCCGAGGGCGAGCTGCTGGCGTTGGATTCGGAGGTGCTCGCCTCGGGGACGACGCCGTTGATCATCCGGATGCCCGTGAAGGAGGACGGATGACGCGCGGTGCTCCTCAAGCCGAAGCCGTGGGGGACTGGGTGCCTCCACTCCGAGCGCGTCGCCACCTGGCCTGGGTGCTGGCCCTGGCGCGCTGGGTGAAGGGCTGGGCGGAGCGGGTGCTGGCCGAACATGCCGCGGCGCTCGCGAAGGCCACGGTGGTCCTGGGCGGGGCGCGGGTGCGCTCGATGCCCGTGCGTGAGCCGGACGTGACGCTGCTGCCAGTGGCGGTGCCGGCGCCGTTGTGGCCTCCGCGCCTGGAGGTCTCCAGCGCAGCGCCACCGGCACCTCCCGTGACGTCCGAGGCCCTCCGACGCTTGTCGGAGCCGTTGGATCCCGACGCGCCCACGCCGCGCCTGAACACGCTGCGGTGCGTGCCCATGGCGGACGGCGCTTCCCCCTTCGACCTGGAGCCGGAGGAGGGCACGCCTCCCAGGGCACCGCCCGGTGTGCCCTTCGGCTTCGATCCGGACGACCTCCTGCCCGCGGAGCCCGGGGCGGTGGTGGCGCTCGCGCCCGACCCCGCGGCCCTGCTCCAGGCCGCCGCGCGTTCCCTCCCCGACATGACGGCGCATCCCGCTGCGTCGCTTCACGAGGCGCCCGCCGCCTCCGCGCCGCGTCCGTTGCAGGCCGTGCCCGCGCTTCCCAGGGACCCGGCGAGGGAGCTGCTCGCGCTCATCCGGGAGTCCGAGGGCACACCCACCCAGCCCCCCGTGCCCTGGCTCGAAGCCCCTCCGCCGCCTCCCGCCGGGTCCGCCGACGCGCAGGAGGTGTTGCGTCAGTGCGAACGTCTGGAATTGGAGAAGCCAGGGCAATAGGCCGGGTGTCAGGACGCCCGCGTTGCGCGAGGCTATGCTTCGCGGTGCGATGTCCCAGCGCTCCCGACCCAGCACAGACGCTTCAAACCTCGTCACGGCGTCCGACGCCGAGCGCCAGTTGGAAGGGCGCGCGGAACTCATCACCGCGGCTGTGCGCCCCCACGAGGAATTGGAGGCGCTGCTCTCCGGTCGTCGCTGGCGGCGGGAATTGCTGAAGCGGCCGGCGCTGGTGCCCGCGCTCGTGGCCCAGGCAGCGGCGCTGAAGGAAGCGCTGGAGCGGATCCACCGTCGTGCGGCGACGGAGGCCTGGGAGGCGTCCACGTCCGTGTGGCGGGAGGCCCGCGAGCTGTCGGAGCGGCGTGAGCGGCTCACCGTCCTCGCGCGGCGCAGGCTGGAGTCCCTGGCCGTGGCGCCTCCGGACCTACCGCTCGAAGAGGCACTGACGCGGCTGGATGCAGGGGTGCGTCAGTCCGCGAACTGGGAGCTGACCCCGGGCGAGGTGCTCGCCTTCGAGACCGACGCCCGCTGGCATCCCGGCCGGCGCCTGATGCGGGGGCTCATCCCCCATCCGAAACGGCGCTTCTCCGCGGTCCCCTATTTCGTGCCGGTGGGATTGGGCGTGTTGGGCGCGCTGGTGATGGCCGACACTCCCCCCTCGCTCCAGGATGTCGCACCCGCGCTCTTCATGATCGTCACCTTCGGGCTGATGGCGACCATCGTGGGGTCCGTGCTGTGGCCGCTCTTTCGCTCGCTGCTGTGGCCCCTGCTGGGCTCCGGTCAGGTGCGGATCACCAGCGAGCGGCTGCTCTGGAAGCCGGCCTTCGGTGCACCCCAGGCGGTGCGACTGGGCACGATTCCCGACGGTGGCATCTCCGTGGATGGCTTCACGCTGGACCTGCGCGTGAAGGGCGACCGGCAGGTGCATGCACGGACGGTGTTGGATGCCGTGGAAGTGGCCGCGCTCCTGGAGTTGCACCGACAGCCGCCCCTGCGCGGCGCGGCGCGGCGCGGAGTGCGCCTGGAGCGGGTGGCCATCCTCGCCGCGACGCTCGAGGAGGCGGGGCAGGAAGCGCGCAAGGGGCACTGCGTGCTGCACCCCGGGGGCGTGTCCTTCATCCCCGAACAGCAGGGGCCGCAGGCCCTTCAAGCCATCACCGGTAAGTCCACGTCGCTGGAGGCGTTCCACGCGGATGGGGTGTTGGAAGCGCTGCGCTGGTTGCCCCGGGCGGAGTTCGACGCGTGCGTGGCGCGCGTGGTGAAGGCCACGGGCGGCACGTCCTGGGACGCGCGGGCCGCGAGACATGTTCCGGAGACGTCTGCGTCGAAGGAGGTCCGCATCAAGTCGGGCGGGAGCGTGTTGAGGGGCCAGTGGGTGTGGGCCCAGGCGGCGGCCGTCGAAGCGGTCCTTCGGGACTGGTCCTCGGGGGCCCGGTTCCCACGGCTCCGAGGCCCCTTCCGCTATCGCGAGAAGTAGCGCCCGGCGCCAGCGGCCAGGGTCCTTCTGGCCGTCCCACGGGTGACCCTTTCCACCCCCTACGCGACCCGCCGGCCATCCTGGTTGCGTAGAGAGGATGTCGTTGCGCCGTGCAATGATTTCCTCCGGGTCCAGGCCCACCCGTTCCCCAGCTCCAGACGCCCCAACTACAGTCGAAGTGGGGTCACCCGCCCCCCTTCCCAGAGAGACATCATGAACCCCAGACACCCGGCCGTGCGCCGTGGCGTGGCGCGAGCCCTGTCCGCCGCGCTGCTGCTGTTGAGCTTCACCGCGTCCGCGCAGCACTTCACCGTCTTCGAGAGCGGTCAGGTCCGCCCGCTGTCGCTGTCTCCCAACGGCCAGTGGCTCTTCGCGGTCAACACGCCAGACAACCGGCTGGAGATCTTCCAGGTGGGCACCAGCGGCCTGACGCACACGGGCTCGGTGCCGGTGGGCCTGGAGCCGGTCGCCGTCGCCGCCCGCACCAATGACGAGGTCTGGGTCGTCAACCACCTGTCCGACAGCGTGAGCATCGTGCGCGTGGACTCAGGGGGGCAGGGGGGCGCCGTGACGCGGACGCTGCTCGTGGGGGATGAGCCCCGCGACATCGTCTTCGCCGGCACCGGGAAGAAGCGCGCCTTCATCACCGCCGCGCACCGGGGACAGAACACGGGGTTCGACCCGCAGCTCACCACGCCGGGCATCGGCCGCGCGGACGTCTGGGTGTTCGACTCGGAGAGCCTGGGCGCGACGCTGGGCGGCACGCCGCTCACCCGCATCACCTTGTTCGGAGACACGCCGCGCGCGCTCGCGGCCACGCCCGACGGCTCGCGCGTGTACGCGGCGGCGTTCCATTCCGGCAACCGCACCACCGTCATCCACGAGAGCCTGGTGCCCAACGGCGGCGAAGCCTTGGGCGGTGTCCCCGGTCCCAACGTCAACCACCAGGGCATTGCCGCGCCGGAGGTCTCCGTCATCGTGAAGTACAACGGCGCGGACTGGGTGGACGTGCTCAACCGTCCGTGGACGTCCTATGTGCGCCTGTCCCTGCCGGACAAGGACGTGTTCGCCATCTCCGCCACGGCCAATCCGCCCGTGCAGGTCGCGGGCGCCGCGGGCTCGTATGCGGGCGTGGGCACCATCCTGTTCAACATGGCCGTCAACCCGGTGAGCGGGAAGGTCTACGTCAGCAACACCGAGGCCCGGAACGACCTGCGCTTCGAAGGCCCCGGCACCCTCCTGGGCAGCACCCTGCGCGGCCACCTGCACGAAAGCCGCATCACCGTGCTGGGCAGCGCGGGGAGCGTCGTGCCCCGCCACCTCAATTCCCACATCAACTACGCCGCGTGCTGCGCGGCCACGCCCAACACGGAGAGCGAGAAGAGCCTCGCGCAGCCCACGGGCATGTCGGTGACGTCCGACGGTGCCACGCTCTATGTCGCCGCGTTCGGTTCGTCGAAGCTCGGCGTGTACGCCACCTCCGCGCTGGAGGCAGGCACCTTCGTGCCCAGCACCGCGAACCAGATTGAATTGAGCGGCGGCGGCCCCACCGGCCTCGTGCTGGATGAGGCCCGCAACCGCCTCTACGTCCTCACGCGCTTCGACAACGCCATCTCCGTCGTCAACACCACGACGAAGACGGAGGTGGCCCACCTGCCCCTGTTCAACCCGGAGCCTCCGAGCGTGGTGCAGGGCCGCCCGTTCCTCTACGACGCGCGCTCCAGCTCCAGCCACGGTGATGCGTCGTGCGGCAGTTGCCACATCTTCGGCGACTTCGACAGCATCACCTGGGACCTGGGCAACCCGGACGGCAACGTGACGGCCAATGGCAACCCCATCGTCCCGGTGCTGGCGGAGTTCGGCACCGACCCGACGTTCGGTCAGGACACGGCCTTCCACCCGATGAAGGGCCCCCTGTCCACCCAGAGCCTCCGCGGCATGGCGAACCAGGGCCCCATGCACTGGCGCGGGGACCGCACTGGTGGCAACGCGGCGCCGAGCCTCCAGCCCAACGGCGGAGCCTTCGACGAGGTCGCGGCCTTCAAGCAGTTCAACCCGGCGTTCATGGACCTGCTCGGGCGCAACGCGCAGTTGACGACGGCGGAGATGCAGAAGTTCTCCGACTTCATCCTCCAGGTGGCCTATCCGCCCAATCCCATCCGCAACCTGGACAACTCGCTCAATGCATCACAGCAGGCGGGCCGGGACTTCTTCGTCAACACCACCAGCTTCTTCCAGGGTTCGTGCGAGGCCTGCCACCGCGTGGACATCAACGCCAACCCGACAGAGGGCCCCTTCAAGGGCTTCTTCGGCACGGACGGGAAGAGCTCCTTCGACGCGGAGCCGCTGTTCCCCAAGGTGCCGCACCTGCGCAACATGTACCAGAAGGTCGGCATGTTCGGCGCGGGCTTCCCTTTCGGGAACACGCCCACCGACCCGTTTCTCGGGGACCAGGTGCGAGGCATTGGCTTCAACAGCGACGGCGCCATCCCCACGCTGTTCCTCTTCAACAGCGGCTTCGACTTCCACCCCATCTTCAACGCGGTGGGCATCCCGGACACGCCCGCGGGCTTCCAGGCCAAGAAGGACATGGAGCAGTACATGTTCGCCTTCGAAACCAACCTGGCGCCCATCGTCGGACAGCAGGTGACGCTCACCTCCACCAACGCCACGGTGGCCGGGCCGCGCATCGACCTGCTGGTGGCGCGCGCGAACGCGGGCGAATGTGACCTTGTCGCGAAGGGCCGCGCGGGCACCTACGAGATGGGCTTCGTCTACGTGGGCAGCGGGCTGTTCAAGACGGACCGCGCGGCGCTGCCGCTGGTGCCCGCGGCGTCGCTCCGCTCGGCCGTCGCCGCGAACCACGGTCTGCTGACGTACACCTGCACGCCTCCGGGCTCCGGGGTGCGCGTCGGCATCGACCGGGACCTGGATGGGTTCTTCGACGGGGACGAACGGACGGCGGGGACGAACCCGGCGAACCCGGCCAGCCACCCCTGAAGTGAGGTGAAGCGAGGGGC